>NZ_JBEXLA010000021.1:120113-168413 GCF_040609715.1 Streptomyces sp. NPDC004610
GGTCTCTCAGCCCCCCCGGCGTCCGAGGAGCGGGCCGGTCAGGGGGTCGGCGGAGCCGAGTGTTCCGTGCCGCCGCCCGGGGACGCGTCACCGCAGGGCCGGTGAGTCTCTCAGCTCCCCCGGCGTCCGAGGAGCGGGCCGGTCAGGGGGTCGGCGGCGCCGAGTGTTCCGTACCGCCGCCCGGGGACGCGTCACCTCCGTCCGACGCCAGCCACGTACCGACCCCCACCGCCGCCGCCAGCACCACCGCCCCCGCGCCCAGCGCGACCCGGCGCCGCCGCGTGGCGGCCCGGTTGCGCGCGGACCCCGGACGCGGCGCCCCTGGCGCCCTCGGCACCCGCGCCGTCCCGTGCGCGCCCCCGGCCAGCTCGTCCGGCGCCGGCACCCTCATCGACGTATGCGTGTCCCGGCTGGAGTCCGGCTGGGCGCCGCGCACCAGCGGCACCGCCCCGCGCCGCTCCCGCGCGACCGGCTCCGCGCCGGTGCCCCCGGCGTCCCGCTCCCTTGGCGCCGCGCCCTCCGCCTCGGCGTCCGTGTCGGGCTCGTCGACGTCCAGCGGCGGCAGCCCGGCCAGCGAGGGCAGCTGCTCCCGCAGCCGTACCGCCAGCTCCGAGGCGCGCAGCCGGGACGCCGGGGCCTTGGCCAGGCACTGGATGACCAGCTGCCACAGCTCCTCGGGGATCCCCGGCAGGGGAACGACCGTCTCCGTGACATGCCGGCGCAGCACCGCCCCCGGGTGCCCGCCCCCGAACGGGGTGAAGCCCGCCAGCAGCTCGTACAGGACGGTCGCCAGTGCGTAGATGTCGACGGCCGCGCGCGGGGGCAGGCCCTCGACGATCTCGGGGGCGAGATAGTCCGGCGTGCCGATGATCTTCGTGGCGCGGGTGCGCCGCGCGGTGTCGATCAGCTTGGCGACGCCGAAGTCGGTCAGCAGCGCGCGGTGCGAGCCGCCGGGGCCGAGCGGGCCCTGCATGTCCAGCAGCACGTTCTCAGGCTTGACGTCCCGGTGGACGACCCCGGCCGCGTGCGCCGCCGCGAGGCCCTCCGCCACGTCCGCGACGATCGTGACCGCCGCCTCGGGCGCGAGCCGGCGCTCCCGCTCCAGACGGGTGCGCAGATCGGTGCCACGGACCAGGTCCATGACGAGCGCGAGGTCGTTGCCGTCGACCACCAGGTCCCGTACCGAGACCACGTTCGGATGCTCCAGGCCGAGCAGGGCGGTGCGCTCCTGGACGAAGCGGGAGACCAACTCCTGGTCGGAGGCGAGATCCTCGCGCAGCATCTTGATGGCGACGGGCCCCTCGGGTCCCTCGCCCAGCCACACCGTGCCGGCGCTGCCCCGCCCCAGGATCTGGTTCGCGGTGTACCGGCTGCCGATCTTCCGTGCCAAGACTGCTCCTACAGACGCGTGTTGTCGCCAAAACTACGCGTCCGAGTGGCCAACCTTCACCGCGGAGGCGGAAATCACCCACCGGATGTCGACATAGCGACCGACTGGGGTGCGTACGGCGGCGGTCGGGTGGGGGTACGGCGATGATCCGGTGGGTGTTGCGGCGGCGGTCGGGTGGGGGTACGGCGGGGGTTACGGCGACGGTCCGGCGGGTGTGCGGCAGCGGCCCGGAGCGGGTGCGGCGGTGCTCGCCGGGCACGCTCTCCGGGTCCGCTGTTCAGGTGTTCAGGCCCGTTGTTCAGGCCCGCTCTCCGGGGCCGTTATTTCAGACCCGGTGTTCAGGCCGAGCCGCCTCCGCCCAGGTCGCCGATCCAGCCGGTGACCGTGCCGACCAGATCGCTGAGCTGCTCCCAGTAGCCCTTGCCGGTGCCGATCCAGTCCTGGAGCGGGCTCAGCTCCCAGATCAGCCAGCCGGCCACGAAGAGGATGACGACCGTGAAAAGACAGCCCTTGAGGCAGCCGAGCCCGGGGATCCGCATCGGGTTGGAGCTGCGCCGCGGCTCGCGCGGCTCGCGGGGCTCACGCTGGGGGCGGGTCTGCTGCGGCGGGGGCGGCGGGGCGTACCGCTGCGGCTGCTGGGGTTGCTGGGGCGGTTGCGGCTGCTGGGGCGCGTACTGCTGGGGCTGGTACTGCGGCTGGTACGGGGGCGGCTGCTGCGGCTGGCCGTACCCGGGGGGCGGGGCCTGCTGCTGCCGGGGCTGCGGGCGCTGGGGCGGCTGCGGCGGCTGCTGGGGGGCCGGCTGCCGCTGGGGGCGGCGGCGCAGCGGGTCCTGGCTGGGGTCCAGGTACTGGACCTGGGTCTGCTCGTTGCGGTCGCGGGCGGCCCGCAGCTGGTTCTGCCAGGGGTGCGGGTCGTCGCCCTGCGGCGGCTGTCCGGGCTGGTTCGGCGGCACCGGGGGCAGCACGGACGTCGGATCGGCCCCGCCCCGGCCGGGCCCGCCGGTGCTGGGCAGGACGGCGGTGGGGTCGGCGGCGCCCGAGGGGCCCCCGGTGTGCGGGAGCACGCTGGTCGCGGCGTGCGGGTCGTACGCGCCCGGCGCTCCGTGCGGGAGCACCTGGGTCGGGTCGGCGGCCCCGGGCGTGGGGGGCACGGTCGCCGGGGACGGGTCCGGGGCGAGCAGCGCGGCGACACCCTCGGCGGCGGAGATCTGCGCGGAGTTCGCGTGCACCCCGATGCCGTCGGCGACGACCCGCAGCCCGCGCGCGAGGTTCTCGGCGCTGGGCCGGTCGTCGGGGTTCTTGCGCAGGCAGCGCTCTATGACCGTCCACAGCGGTTCGGGGACGGTGGACGGGCGGCGCGGCTCGGCGCTCAGATGCTGGTGCAGCACTTCGAGCGCGGTGCCGCCGGAGAACGGCGGACGGCCGGTGACCAGCTCGTAGAGCAGGATCCCGGCGCCGTAGATGTCGACGGCGGAGGTCTGCGGGCGGCCCTCGGCGGACTCGGGGGCCACATACGCGGGCGTGCCCACGAATTCGTGGGTGCGGGTCAGACCGGGCGAGTCGGCCAGCCGGGCGATGCCGAAGTCGGTCAGCATCGGGTGCATCTGGCCCTGGTACTGCTTCAGCAGCACGTTCGCCGGCTTGAGATCGCGGTGGACGACACCGTCGGTGTGGCTGGCGGCGAGGGCGTCGGCGACCTGGGCGGTCATCAGGGACGCGGCCACCGGCGTCAGGGGGCCGTTCTCGCGCAGGTAGCGGTGCAGGTCGGGGCCGTCGACCAGGTCCATGACCAGGGCCAGCAGCTCGCCCTCGACCACCAGGTCACGCACCCGCACGATGTTCGGGTGGGTGAGCCGCAGCAGGACGGAACGCTCTCTGAGGAAGCGCATCACCACGTCCGGGTCGCCGGCCAGCTCCTCCTTGAGGACCTTGATGGCGACGGTCTCGCCGGGCTGACCGGGCACGGCCGCCTCGGCGCCGGCGGTCTCACGCTGGCGGGCGCGCCAGACGGTGCCTGTGGCGCCGCGTCCGAGCGGCTCCTCCAGGAGGTACTTGCTGCCTACCGGCCGCACGTCATGCGCTCCCTGTTGCTTGCCGGCCACCTGCTCGCCGCTTGCCTGCCTGGTCCGTACACCGCGCGGAGTGTGCTACGGGTGTTCCGCCCCACTGTAGTGCCGCCCCGCCGGTGGCCGGGCTGTCGTGGCGGTCGTCGCGTTGGTCGTCGCTGTCATTGCGTTGGTTGTCGCCCTGGTCATGGCCCTGGTCATCGCGTTGGCCGTCGCTGTGGTCGTTGCTGTGGTCGTCGCTTCCGTCGTGGCCGTGCCCGGTGGGCGGGGCCGTGGGACGCCCCACACCGGTGTTCGAGGGAAAGACGCTCCGGTCAGGGCGGTTGGTTGCCGGGCGAGGGCGTGACCGATCTCAAGTGGAGCGGGGGCGGCGAGGCGGGGCGGGGGCGGGGGCAGCCAGAGGTGAGGTGGGTGTCGAGCGGGGGTCGGGTTGAGGTGAGGCGGGCGTCGGGCGGAGGAGCAGGTGGAAGTGGGGCGGGCGTCGCGCGGAGGGGCGGGCGGAGGGTGATTCGATCGGGGATCGACCGGGAGTCGAGCAGGAATCGAGCAGAAACCGACCAGGAATCGATCTCAAACGGACCGACACCCGGTACCGGACAGGCACTTTTGCGGGCAGAGCCGACCAATCAAGATCACTTGACGGTGGGCGGCGGGCGCGTTGTCGGTGGCAGGTGCGAGGATGCCTGTCAGTACTGGCCGACGCGCTCGTGCGGTGGGGGGAAGTCCGCGGTGGGGGACCGCGGTTCGGCCCGTTCCCGGCGCGCGGGTGCCCGCGCAGAAGGGACCGCTGGCGCCGATGCAGATCCGGCTGACCGTCGTAGACCCGCTCGGCCCGCCCTCCGAGACCCGTGGCCGCACCGCGCGCTGCGACGTACTGGTCACGGCCCCGGCGGGGACGGCCCTGGCCGCGGTGGCCTCGGCCCTGGCGGCGGCGGTCGCGGGAGAGGCGGGCGCCGATCGCGGTCCGGTGGTGCTCTTCACGGGCGCGGAGCGGCTGGACGCCCAGCGCTGCACCCTGGGCGAACCCCCGCTGGTCGACGGCGCGGTGCTGTCGGTGGGCGCCCCGGCCGACCCCGAGCCCCATCCCGAGCTGGACGACGCCCCGGCCCGGCTGGACGTCATCGCGGGCCCGGACGCGGGCGGGGTCCATCTGCTGCACGGCGGGCAGGTCACCGTCGGCCGCTCCGCCGACGCCGATGTCCCCCTGGACGACCCGGACGTCTCCCGGCTGCACTGCGCGGTCACCCTGACCGCCGACGGCCGCGCCACGGTCGCCGACCTCGGTTCCACGAACGGCACGGCCCTGGACGGCCGCCGGGTGGGCCCCCGCGCGGTGCGGTTCGCGCCGGGCGCGCTGCTGCGGATCGGCGAGTCGGCGCTGCGGATCGCGCCGCCCGGGGGGCTGGGGGCGCGGATGCGTACGGAGCCGGACGGGGAGGGGTATGTGCGGGTGGCGCCGCCCGCGCCCGCGTCGACCGGCGTCCCTCCGGGGGTTCCTTCGGTGCCGGGTGCGGGCGAGGCCCGGGTGACGCATGCCACGGCCGGCTGGGACGCGCCGGGCGCCCAGGAGCACGCGCCCGTGGAGCCGCCGATCGTGCCGGGGCAGGGCGGGGCGCCGAGGGTGGAGAGTCGGCCGGGTGGGTTCGCCGGGGGCCCCGGGGGTCCCGGGGAATCTTCAGGTCATGCCCACTCGGGCGGGTTCGGTGCCAGGCACGACGGGGGTTACGGGGCCGGAGGGCCGGGTGGGCCCGGCGGGGCGCGTCGGCGGGACCCCGGCGGTGTTCCCGGCCCCCGTGCGCGCGAGGGCGACACACACGGCGCCGGGCTCGGAACCGGCCCCCAGGGCACCGCGCCGGGCGGCGCCGGACCCTCCGCGCGCAAGGACACCCCGCTGCGCGGCACCGACGCCCCCGCCCCCGGCCCCCGTAAGCGGGGCCTCTCCGCGTGGGCCCGGCGGCTGGCCGGAGGCCGGGGCGAACCGGAGCCGGGCGGGGGCACGCCCTACGACGACGAGGCCCCCTACGCGCGCGAGACGGTTCCCGAGGCCGCGGCGGCGGACGGCCCGAGCGCCGTCCCGCTGCCGGACACCTGGCCGGATCCGGCCGCGCTGCTGCTGACCGCGCTGGGCCCCGGTCCCCGGCTGTGGGAGCGCTCGCCGGGCCACCCGGAGGCGCTGACGGTCCGGCTGGGCACGGCCGACCGTCCGGCGCCGGACGGCTCCGGGCTGCTGCCCGCCGTACCGGTGACCGCCGATCTGCGGGAGGCGGGCGCGCTGGGCCTGGCCGGGCCGCGCCCCCGGCTGGCGGGGCTGGCCCGCGCGGTGCTGGCCCAGCTCGCCGCGCTGCACTCGCCGGACGGGCTGGAGATCGTCCTGATCAGCGCGGACCGTGCGCGGCCGGTGCGGGAGCGGACCGCCGAGTGGTCCTGGCTCGGCTGGCTCCCCCAGGTCCGCCCACGCCACGGCCAGGACTGCCGACTGCTCCTCGCCTACGACCGCGAACAGGCGGCGGCCCGCGTGGACGAGCTGCTGCGGGGCATGGAGGAACGACTCGCCGACGGCACGGTCCGCTACGACCTCCCCGCGCGCGGGGGCAGCGGGGCGCACCGGCCCTCCTGGGCGGCGGCCAACGCGGACGGCGAGGCGGGCGGCGACGCGGGCGGGGCGGCTGTCCCGGGCCCGTACACGGTGGTCGTGGTGGACGGCGATCCGGGCGGTTCCGGGCTGCGGGACGCGCTGGCGCGGCTGTGCGCGGAGGGCCCCCGGGCCGGGATCCATGTGCTGTGCCTGGCGGAGACGGCGGCGGCCACCGGGTCGGCGCCTGCGGCGGAGATGTTCGAGGCGGCGTGCGCGGCGGTCCCGGTGTTCCGGGAGTGCGGGGCGGTGGCGCTGCTGGGCGGGGATGTGGCAACGGCGCTGCGGCTGCTGCGGGTGGCGTCGGAAGGGCCGGGGCGCGGGCCGCTGGGGCAGGGGACGTCCGCCGCTGTGGACGCGGTGTCCCCGGCCTGGGCGGAGCGGTTCGCGCGGGCGCTGGCGCCGCTGCGTCCGGAGGGCTCGGGCGGCGAGCGGCACGCGCGGGTGTCGGCCCCGTTGCCGCAGGCGGCCCGGCTGCTGGACGAGTTGGGGCTGGCGCGGGCCACCCCGGCGTCGCTGATGGCCCGTTGGGCGGACGCGGCGGACGACCGGCAGGCGGTCGGTGGGCGGGCCTGGGCGGTCCTGGGCGCGGGCGCGCGCGGGCCGGTCGGCGTGGACCTGGTGGCCGAGGGCCCGCATCTGCTGATCGAGGGGCCGTCCGGCAGCGGCCGTACGGAGCTGCTGCGGGCGGTGGTGGCCTCGCTCGCGGCGGCCGAGCGCCCCGACCGGCTGGGCATGATCCTGATAGACGGGCGGGACGGCGTGGGGACGGGCGGGGGCCCGGCGGACGGGCTGCGGGTCTGTACCGAGCTGCCCCATGTGACGACCCATCTGACGGTCAACGACCCGGTGCGGATGCGGGAGTTCGCCCAGTCCCTGTCGGCGGAGCTGAAGCGGCGGGCGGAGCTGGTGGGCCGTACGGACTTCACGGGCTGGCACGCGGGACAGGCGGCCCAGGCGGGGCACACCGGATACGCGGGGCAGGGGATGCCGGGCCGTATCGTGCCGCAACGGATGCCCCAGGGGGCGGACCGGGGCGACACGGGGCCGGGGGGCCGGGGCGGGGGGCCCATGTCGTCGTCCGCGTCGGCATCCTCTTCGGCATCCTCTTCGGCGTCGGCATCCGCATCCGCGTCCGGGGACATAGACACCCCGCCCAGCTCGACCCTGCGGCTGCGGCCCGCGGCGGCGCGCCGACGGGCGGAGGCGCCGCCGCCGCTGCCCCGGCTGGTGGTCGTGGTGGACGATCTGGACGCGCTGGTCTCCCCCGCCCTCGGGTCGCCGGGCCGTCCGGCGGCGGGGTCGGTGATGCGGGCGCTGGAGGCGGTCGCGCGCGAGGGCGAGCGGCTGGGCGTGCACCTGGTGTCGGCGGCGCATCCGGGGGGCCGTACGGCGGAGACGGAGCCGGTGCGGCGGGCGGCGCTGCGGGTGGAGCTGGAGGCGCCGCTGGAGGGCCCGGAGGAGCCCGCGCCGGGCCGGGGACGGCTGCTGGGCGGCGACAGCCGCGGTACGGCGTTCCAGGGCGGCCGGGTGACGGGCCGCATCCCGCGGACGGCGACGCTGCGGCCGACGGTCGTGCCGGTGGAGTGGGAGCGCGCGGGCGACCCGCCGACCCGGCGCCCGGTCCGGGAGCTGGGCAACGGGCCCACCGATCTGGCCTTGCTGGCCAGCGCGTTGGAGCGGGCGGCGCGGGAGGTGTCGGCGCCGGAGGTGCCGTCGCTGCTGTAGCCCCCGGCGGACGGCCCGTGCCCGTGTGCCTTCCGCCCTTGTCCGTTCCCCCGCCCGCCGGGCATCGCCAGGCCCGATCGCGGTGTTCCTGCTGCTTCTGGTGATCCCGATGATGTGGTTCAACATCCGGCGGCTGCGGCGGGAGGGCCGGCGATGAACGTTCGGACGAGCAAGACGCCCCCCGTGGAACCGGCCGGGGCCGCCGGGTCGGCCGAGCCGTCGGGGCGGGACCGGCCGTCGTCGGGGTCGCGGATCGTGGGGCGGCTGAGCGGGGGCGCGGCCCGGGTGTTCCTGATCGTTGTCGGACTGTTCTGACTGGTACCGACGTTCGGGCTGTTGCTGTCCTCACTGCGCTCCTCGCAGGACGCGGAACTGTTCGGTGGGATCGGTCTGTTCGGCGCGATCGGTCTGTTCGGTTCGATCATGGGCGTGATCGTTTTCCATGTCGGTCTCGGACTGCCCTTCGCGGTGTTCCTCCTGCGGAACTTCTTCGCCGAGATCCCCAAGGAACTGCAGGAGGCGGCGCGGCTGGACGGGGCGGGTGAACTCCGGCTGTTCGCCACGGTCGTGATGCCGCTCGGCGGGCCGACGATCGCCGGCCTGGGGATCTTCCGGTTCCTGTGGGTGTGGAACGACATGCTCGTCGCGCTGGTCTTCACGGACGCGGACAGCCAGCCGATCACGGTCGCGCTCCAGACCCGGGTACGGCAGTTCGGCAACAACATCGATGTACTGGCACCGGGCGCGTTCATCTCGATGGCGATCCCCCTGGCGGTGTTCCTCGCGTTCCAGCGGCAGTTCGCGTCGGGGGTGATGGCGGGGGCGGTGAAGTGACCCAGGTGACGAGACCGAGGCGACGTGGCCGGGCCGAAGTGGCCGCGGTGACGTGGCCGGGATGAAGTGACCGGAGCGGGGCGGCCGGGATGAAGTGACCGGAGTGGGGCAGCGGGGGTGGAGCGGCTGCGGTGAAGTGGCCTTTTCCGGAGGGACGTTGGGGCGCACCGACAGCGGCGCGCCCTTGTCCCCCGATTGCCGTACACCGCGTAACCCCCGCGCTCCAGGGGCCGTTGCCGGGCAGAACGCCCGTGACGACCCTTGGATGCCCCCTTGCCCAGGTTCACTGTCATCGTCCCCGCGTACCAGGTTCAGGCGTATCTGCACGAGTGCCTGGAGTCGGTGCTCTCCCAGTCGTACAGCGATATCGAGGTGATCGGGGTCGACGACGGTTCGCCGGACGCCTGCGGCGCGATCCTCGACGACTTCGCGGCCCGCGACCCGCGCGTGAGGACCGTACGGCTGCCCGAGCACACCGGTCGCGCGCGTGCCGCCGCGCTGGAGCGGGCGACCGGTGACTATCTGCTCTTCCTCGACGGCACCGACACCCTCACCCCGCACGCGCTGCGCACGATCGCCGACCGGCTCAAGGAGACCGGTGAGCCGGACCTCCTGGTCCACGGGCGCGTCCGCCTGGACAGGACGGGCACCCCGGTGCCGGAGCCGGGCCCGCCGGAGCTGGCCGAGCACGGCCCGGCGCCGTTCGCCCCCACCGACCGCCCCGGGCTGCTCGCCACCCCGGCCTGGAGCCGGGCGTACCGCCGCGAGTTCCTCGACGAGCGCGCCGCGCACCTCCCCGCCGATCAGCCGTACGTCTGGTCGTACGGCACGCTGCTCGCCGCCGAGCAACTCGCCACTCTCGATCAGGTCTGCGTCCACGAACGACGGCCTCACCACACGGCATCGCCCGGCGGAACGAACATCTTCGATCAATACGATCGCGTCTTCGCCCTGCTCGAACAGCGCCCCGGACTCGCCGCCACCTGGCACCCGGTGCTGTACCGCCGCATGCTCGATCACCTCGCGGCGCGGTCCGCCCGGCTGCCGCGCCGCGCCCACGCCGCCTTCCTGCGCCGCGCCCGTGACTGCTGCCGCCGCCACCGCGCCCCCGGCGTCCGCCACGCCGTACGGCACACCCCGCTGCGTCTCGGGATGCACCGCACCCTGCGCGCGCTGCGCCTGATCACCACCGGCGCCCGCCGCACCGCACACCTCACCGCCCGGCTGTCCCGCGCCCTGCGCACCGGTGCCCTGCGGCTGCACTACGGCCTCCAGCGGCGGCTGCCGCTGCGCGAGGACCGGGCGGTGTTCACGGCTCGGGCGGGCCACGGCAGCGGTCCAGGGGTGCTGGAGGCGGCGTTCCGCGCGCTGGCCCCGCACCTGCGCACCGCCTGGATCGCCCGCCCGGAGCATCAGCACACCGTGCCGCCGGGCCCGCGCCGGCTCGCCCCGGACACGGCCGCCTACTGGAGCGCGCTGGCCCGCTCGAAGTATCTGATCACCGATACCGATCTCGACCACTGTTTCATCAAACGATCAGCCCAGATCGTGGTGCAGACCGGCCAGGGAACCCCGCTCGGGCATCTGGGCCTGGACCTGCTGGACCGCCCGGCGGCGGCGCGCGGCACCGACTTCGGCCGACTGCTCCGCGCGGTCGACCAGTGGGACTACGTCCTGTCCGGGAACCGCCATGCCACGCTCACCTTCGAGCGAGTCTTCCCCGGCCGCTACCGGACCCTGGAGTACGGGTGCCCCGGCAACGACGTCTTCCAGCGGGCGACCCCGGCGGACGTGACGCGGCTGCGCGAGTCGCTCGGCGTCCCCGCGGGCACGGTGGCCCTGCTGTACGTGCCTGCCCACCGCGACTACCGCCGCACCCAGTCCGCCCTCCTCGACCTGGAACGCGTCCTGCGCCGTCTCGGCCCGCGCTTCGTGCTCCTGGCCCGTACCGCGCACACCGGCCTCGGCGACCGGCTCCCCGATCGGTTGATCGATGTCGGTGATCATCCGGACATCCGCTCCCTGTGTCTGGCCTCCGACGCACTGATCACCGACTACGCGCCCCTGATGTTCGACTACGCCGGGCTCGACCGACCGATCGTGCTGCACATGGACGACCGGGCCGCCTACGAAGCGGCCCGGGGCACCTATGTCGATCTGCGCGCCTTCCCGCCGGGCGCCCTCGCACGCGACGAGGACGAACTGATCGACATCTTCGCGTCCGGTCACTGGTGCGGCTCCCGCTCGGCCCAGGTGCGGGCGGCGTTCCGTGAACGTTTCTGCCCCCATGACGACGGACGTGCCGCCGAACGGGTCGTCCGCCACCTGGTGCTGGGGCAGACGGGCGAGACGGCGGGGTGGCCGGTGGTGGTGCCGACGCAGGAGCGGCATCCTGTGCCCGCGGCGGCCTCGCTGACCCGGCCCCCGCAGGCCACCGTGGACCGGCCCGCGGGCACCCGCGCGGACCCGGCGAGCGACGACCGCCCCTGAGACCGGCGGACGGCCTCGCCCTCGCCCCTGTCGTCATCCATGCCTTGCCCTCCGGGAGCACCGTATGAGCACCCCGACGCCCCCCGTCCTGCCCGCCGCGCCCTGGGAGCGTGCATGAGCACCTCGCGGCCCACGCCGAGCCGGCCGTCCACCTGGCGGCCCGCCGGTCGCCCCGGGCGGCGCCGCGCGGACCCGCCGGGCGGCCCGGACACCGGTACGCGCGCGGGCGGCGGTCCCGGCAAACGGGTTCGTCCGTTGCGGTGACAGGAGGTCAGGGGATCGGGTCCGGCGGGAAGGTACGGCCAGTGCCCCAGCCTCCGTCGCTCCCGATCCCCCCGGCCGCCCGGTGAACGCCCCCGTCCTGGCCGAGCGTTCCGTAGGGGGCTCTAGCGCCCTGCGTGGGGGACGTCCCTGGCGCCCGACGCCGTACCTGGTCTTCGGGCTGCTGTGCTGGCTGGTGGTGTCGCTGGCGTACTGGCGGGTCCCGCTGTGCTGTGACGCCGGGCTGGACGCGGCAGTCGTCGAACGCCTCGCGGCGGATCTCACACACCCACGCCATCCCGTGGCCGCGCTGCCGGGCGACGGCAGCCCCGCCCACACCCCGTACACCGTCGTGCAGGGCGCCCTCGCGCGGGTGACCGGCCTGGGCGGCTGGGAGGCGGTACGGCTGGCCGGGCCGGTCAATCTGGCGGTGCTGCTGACCGGCGTCGGCCGCTTCGTCCGGATGCTGACGCCCCGCCCCTGGGCACCGGTCCTGGCGCTCGCCGCGCTGACACTGCTATGGGGCACCGAGGCGGGGCCGACCGGCGTGTCGCTCGCCCTGCTGCCGCTCACCGCCGGTCTGGGGGACCCCTCGGTGTGCGCGCTCGGACTGACGCTGTGGGCGTGGGCGCTGACCGGCACCCGCGCGCGGGACACGGGCAGGGTGCGCTTCGTCGGCCCCAGCGGTCTGCCGAGCCCTCTCGGGTACGCGGCCCTGGGCGTCCTGTACGGGCTGATCGCGCTAATCGACCCGCTGGTGGGCGTCGGTGCGGGGGCGGGGGCGGTCGCTCTGATCGGGTGCGGTCGCCTCCGTGCCCTCCCGCGCTGGGGCTGGGCCGCGGCCACCATGGCGGCGGTGCTGTGGACCTGGCCGTACTACGACGTGTTCACCGCCGGGTTCGCTCACGCGACCGGTGATCGTTCTGTCCTGTCGCCCTCGACGGGGTCCCTGGGCGGTGCCTGCTGGGCCGCGCTGCTCGCGGGGATCCCGGCCCTGTGGCTCCGGGCCCGGCGCGGCTCCTGGCGCGACCCACTGCTGCTGATGGCGCTACCGGGGCTCACGGTGGTGGCGTACGGGCTGCTGGGCGCCGGTTCGGTCGATGGGGCGCTGCTCGCGCTGGCCCTGGTGCCACCGCAGTGCGCGCTCGCGGTGGAACTGGCCGCGCCACGCCCCTGGCCGGCCTGGCGGCGCGGGCTGGGAGCGGTGGCGGCGGGCGGGGCGTGCGCGGGGCTGCTCGGTGTGCAGGGCGCGGCGGTACTGCCGGGATCGTTCGATCGGACCGGTTCCGATCGTTCAGCAAGCGGAATGTCGTACGCGTGGGCGGCGCAGCACATCGAGCGGGGTGACGTGGTGCTCGCCGAGGGCCGGGACACCGTGCACGGGCTGGCCGGGTACGGGGTGAACACGGTCGCCCCGGTCGTTCCCGACCCCGCCCTGGACGAGTCCGCGCGGAACGATCGGCTGGCGGCTGTCCGTACGTACCTCTCCCCCGGCTCCACCGCCGCCGAGCGCGCCGCCGTCGTCCGGCGATATCACGTCCGCTGGATCCTGCTCACCCGCCGACGAACACTGCCGACGGGCGCGGTGGTGGTGACGTGGAGCGAACGGACGGGGGAGGTGCTGGCGCGGGTGGGGTGAGGGGAGGGCGGGGTGGTGGCGAGGTGGAGTGCAGCGCAGTGCAGTGGAGCGAGGTGGAGTGATGGGCGGGTGGGTTTCGATCACGGCGTTTGATCGTTCCGCGCGGGTCCGTTCGATCCGTACAGACCCGCGCGGAACGATCAATCGCTCCCTCGCCCTTCCCTCCTGTTCCCCTCCTGATCGGCTGTTCGTTCCGTGATCGGGTGTTCGTTCAGCAGGCGAACCGCACCCCGATCGGTTACTCGATGACCAGCTCGACCGGGATGTTGCCGCGGGTGGCGTTGGAGTAGGGGCAGACCTGGTGGGCGGTCTCGACGAGCTTGCGGCCGGTGGCCTCGTCCACGGAGTCGGGGAGTTCGATGCGCAGGGTCACCTTGAGCGCGAAGCCCTCGCCCTGCTTGCCGATGCCGACCTCCGCGGTGACGGCGGCCTCACTGACATCGACCTTGGCCTGGCGGCCCACCACACCGAGCGCGCTGCCGAAACAGGCGGCGTAGCCAGCGGCGAACAGCTGCTCGGGGTTGGTGCCCTCGCCGCTGCCGCCCAGCTCGACGGGCGGGGCCAGCTTGACGTCGACCTTGCCGTCGGAGCTGACGGCGCGGCCCTCGCGGCCGTGGGTGGCGGTGGCTACGGCGGTGTAGAGCGCGTCCATGGGTGAACCATCCCTCTCGGAGTCCGCACGGTGTCTGTGCGAAGTGCGAATGCGGTGTCGCTTCGGCGTTCGGCGACCGTTTCCGGCCCCCGACAGGAACAAGTGAAGCATGCAATTCAATTGCTCGCAACTAAGTGACGGGCGAGAGGTATGCTGGGTGCATGACTCCGACTCGCACCCCCGCCACGCCACCGGCCACCGCGCCCCCCGCCCACAGCCCGGACCAGGACCTGCTGCTCCTGGACCGCCAGATCTGCTTCTCCCTGCACGCCGCCTCGCGCGCGTTCAACGGCCTCTACCGCGTGATCCTCAAGGATCTCGGACTGACCTACCCCCAGTACCTGGTGCTGCTGGTCCTCTGGGAGCACGGCGAACTCCCCGTCAAACAGCTCGGCGAACATCTGCGCCTCGACTCCGGCACACTCTCGCCCCTGCTCAAGCGGCTGGAGGCGGCAGGTCTGGTCCGCCGCGAGCGCAGCACCCAGGACGAGCGCTCGGTCGAGATCCGACTGACCGACGAGGGCCGCGCCCTGCGCGAACGCGCGCTGGACGTCCCCCGCCGGATCGCCACGGCCACCGGCTGCGACATCGACGAGATCCGCGACCTCAAAGCGAGGATCGACGACTTGACGTCCCGCCTGGACGCGGCACTGACGGACTGACCCCCGGACCACGAACCACCGACCGCGAACCACGGATCACGGACCACGCCCTTCGGCGTCCGCCATCGCACACCCTGCGCCTCCGCCCCGCCACCTCGCCCAGTCACCCCTCCGCCCCGCACCCCCCGCCCGCTGTCCCCAATCCCCACCCGACCCCCGTCCCGTCCCGTTCCGTCCCCCGCCCGTCGCCTTCACGCCACGCCCCCGGCGCGCTGCGGTCCGCAGCCTGCTTGACTGTGGACGGGACCGACCGACGAGGGGACTGGCGGCAGATGACCTGGCTGATCACCGGAGGCGCCGGCTACATCGGGGCGCACGTGGTGCGCGCGCTGACCGCGGCGGGCGAGCGCGCGGTGGTGTACGACGACCTGTCCACCGGGATCGCCGAGCGCGTACCGGACGGGGTCCCGCTGGAGGTCGGTACGGTCGTGGACGGGGTGCGGCTGAGCAAGGTGCTCGCGGGGCACGGGATCACCGGTGTGATCCATCTGGCAGCGAAGAAGCAGGTCGGCGAGTCGGTCGACATGCCGCTGCACTACTACCGGGAGAACGTCGAGGGGCTGCGCGTTCTGCTGGAGGCGGTCACCGCGGCCGGGATCACCTCCTTCGTGTTCTCCTCCTCGGCGGCCGTCTACGGGATGCCGGACGTCGATCTAGTCACCGAGGAGACGCCCTGCGCGCCGCTGTCCCCGTACGGCGAGACCAAGCTCGCGGGCGAGTGGCTGGTCCGGGCGACCGGCCGGGCGACGGGCCTGGCGACCGCGTCCCTGCGCTACTTCAACGTGGCAGGCGCGGCCCGCCCCGAACTCGCCGACATCGGCGTCTTCAACCTCATCCCCATGGTCTTCGAGAAGCTCACCGAGGACGCTCCCCCGCGGATCTTCGGCGACGACTACCCGACTCCCGACGGTACCTGTGTGCGGGACTACATCCATGTGGTCGACCTGGCCGACGCGCATGTGGTCGCCGCCCGCGCGCTGACCGCCTCCCCCGGACGCGATCTCACGCTCAACATCGGTCGCGGCGAGGGCGTTTCGGTCCGCGAGATGATCGACCGCATCAATGCGATCACCGGACACCACCGCGCCCCCACGGTCACCCCGCGCCGCCCCGGCGACCCGGCCCGCGTGGTCGCCTCCGCCGACCGCATCACCGGCGAACTCGGCTGGAAGGCCAAGCACGACGTCCACGACATGATCGCCTCGGCCTGGGACGGATGGCTGCGCCGCTTCCCGTCGGCGGCCCGGAACTGATCAGGCGCATGGTCGGAACGATCAATCGATCAAACGCTCACCCGGTGCGCACCCGCTACAACGCCTTGAGCGCCCCCGCCGTGGCCCGAGCCAGCGCCCCCAGATAGTCCTTCGGCAGCCGATCGCTCCGGATCACCACCGACCGCCAGTACAGCGGCCCGGAGATCAGATCGAGCGCGACCTCCTTGTCGCATCCGGCCCGCACCTCCCCCCGCTCCGCCGCCGCCGCGACGATCGTGCTGGCCACGCCCTCCTGGCCGTCCCGCAGCGCCTTCTGCATCGCCTCCGCGATCTCGGGATTGCGCGCGGCCTCCGCCTGGAGGTCGGGAATGATCTGGGACGCGATCGGATGGCGCAGCGCACGGGACATGACCTCGTACAGCAGGCGAAGATCGCCTTCCAGGGAGCCGGTGTCCGGCGCGGGCAGGCCCTGCACGGCGAGCGCGGAGACGATGTCCAGCACCAGGTGCAGTTTGGACCGCCAGCGCCGGTACACCGCCATCTTGCCGACCCCCGCCCGCCGCGCGATGCCCTCGATGGACATCCGCGCGTAGCCGACGGCGGCGAGCTCCGCGAACACCGCGGCCCTGATCGCCTCCGTCACATCCTCACGCAGCACCGCCGCCCCCGCCGGGGCCCGTCGGCGCGGGCGGGCGGGGGGCCGCGCAGGGGGCCCGGAGGGCGGTCCGTCGGCGTCGCTGCTCATGCCGACCAGCATAGGCCGTCACGACGATACGGTTGCGTTCCGTCGTCGATTGGGCCTACGCTCGCGTTACGACGATACGGTCCCGTCCCGACGTAAGAGGGCGTGAAGAGACGCGTAAGACGTCAAGAAGAGCGCGTCGAGGAACCTCACGAACAAAGCTCAGAAACAAAGCTCACGAACCAAGCGCACAAATCAAAGCTCACGAACGAACAGCAGGGACGCGCAGCCAGACGCACACGGACGTCCACGCACACGTCCACGTACACGTCCGCATAGGCGTCCGGGACCGGAGCCGTCGCCCACCCCACACCACACCCTCCCCCCTCAGCCCACTCCCCTCCCCCACCCCCGCCCCGCCCCGGCCTTCCCCACCCCGCACCCCTCCCCCTCCGAGCGAAAGCAGCGGATGTGAGCCAGGTACTCGACACACCGCCCCCGGCGACACCGGCCGCCACCGCCGCCGTCAGTGCCACCCCCGCAGAAGCCGACCGCGCCGCCACCGAAGGCGACCTCGCGGCGCTCGCCGTACGCCATGGCCTCACCGTCAGCGGCGCCCGCCCGACCCTCCCCGAGTACCTCCGCGGACTGTGGGCCCGGCGTCACTTCATCGGGGCCTTCTCCACGGCCAAGCTCACCGCGCAGTACAGCCAGGCGAAGCTCGGCCAGGTCTGGCAGGTCATGACACCGCTGCTCAACGCCGCGGTGTACTACTTCGTCTTCGGCGTGCTGCTCCAGACCAAGAAGGGTGTGCCGGACTACATCCCCTTCCTGGTCACCGGCGTGTTCATCTGGACGTTCACACAGAGTTCGATCCTCGCGGGCACCCGGGCGATCTCCGGCAACCTCGGCCTCGTCCGCGCACTGCACTTCCCGCGGGCGGCGCTGCCGATCTCGTTCTGTCTCCAGCAGCTTCAGCAGTTGCTGTTCTCGATGGCCGCGCTGGTGGTGATCCTGCTGGCCTTCGGGGTGCCGCCGGCCATGTCCTGGGTGCTGGCGATCCCGGCGCTGGTGCTCCAGTTCACCTTCAACGCCGGGATCTCGATGATCATGGCCCGGGTCGGGGCCAGGACCCCGGACATCGCCCAGCTGATGCCGTTCGTGCTCCGTACCTGGATGTATGTGTCCGGGGTGATGTGGAGCATCGATCATCTGGTCTCCGCGCACGGCGGCCTGCCGTCCTGGATCGGCACCGCGCTCCAGGCCAACCCCGCCGCCATCTATATCGATCTGATGCGCTTCGCCCTCATCGACAGCTTCCACGCGAGCCAGTTGCCCCCGCATGTCTGGGCCATCGCGACGGGCTGGGCGCTGCTCGCCGGAGTCGGCGGCTTCATCTACTTCTGGAAGGCTGAGGAGACCTACGGCCGTGGCTGAACACGCTGAACACACCAACACCCCCACAAGCGCCGACACCGACACCACCACCCCCGGCGCCCCCGGCACTCCCGGCATCCCCACCGTCGTCGCCGACACCGTCGACATCGTCTACCGGGTCAACGGCACCGGCGCGGGCCGCGGTTCGGCGACCGCCGCCCTCAACCGGATACTGCGCCGCAAGAAGACCGAGAAGGCGTCCGGCGTACGGACCGTGCACGCGGTGCGCGGGGTCTCCTTCGTCGCCCACCGGGGCGAGGCCATCGGCCTGATCGGAACGAACGGTTCCGGCAAGTCCACGCTGCTCAAGGCGGTCGCCGGACTGCTCCCCGTCGAGAGCGGCCGTATCTACACCAACGGCCAGCCCTCCCTGCTCGGCGTCTCCGCCGCCCTGATGAACGATCTCACCGGCGAGCGCAATGTCCACCTCGGCGGCCTCGCCATGGGCATGTCCCGCGAACAGATCAAGGAACGCTACGAGGAGATCGTCGACTTCTCCGGAATCAACGAGAAGGGCGACTTCATCACCCTGCCGATGCGGACGTACTCCTCCGGTATGGCCGCCCGGCTGCGGTTCTCCATCGCCGCCGCCAAGGACCACGACGTCCTGCTCATCGACGAGGCCCTCGCGACCGGCGACCGCTCCTTCCAGAAGCGCTCCGAGGCCCGGATCCGCGAACTGCGCAAGCACGCCGGCACGGTGTTCCTGGTCAGCCACAACAACCGGTCCATCCGCGACACCTGCGAACGCGTGCTGTGGCTGGAGCGCGGCGAACTACGCCTGGACGGCCCGACGGCCGAGGTGTTGAAGGAGTACGAGGCATTCACCGGCGACAAGACACCACCCGCGAAGCCAAAACCAAAGCCGAAGCCTCAAACGACCCCGGACCCGACCCTGGCCCAGGCCCAGGCCCCGACCCCGACCCCGACCCCGACCCCGACCCCCGCAGCGAAGGCCGAGCCCACGCCATCTGAAGCCGCCGCCAGCCCCAAAGACCCCACGGCCCCTAACGACCGCAGGGACCCCAAGGACCCCACGGCCCCCAAGATCCCCCAGCCCTCCTGACCCGAGCCACACACCCACACACCCCCACCCCTAACACCCCCCCGCATACCCACACGCCCCACACCCGCCCCACCCCCACCCCCACCCCCGCACACGACAACGCCCCGAGCCACCACCCGGCCCGGGGCGCCATCACAGCCGTACCTACACGCACCCCCTACGAATGCGTCCGCAACAGCGTCCGCATCGTGCGCATCGCCACCGACAGATTCGCCAGGTCGAACGTGTCGGACGACTGGATCTCCTCCAGCGTCGTCCGCGCCCGCCCCAGGATCGCCAGATTCTTCTGCTCCCAGAGCTCGAACCGCTGCTCCGGCGTCGAGGAGCCGTTGCCGACCGCGAGAACATCCGCGGTGACGGCCGCGTGCGCCGCGTAGAGGTCCTCGCGGATCGCGGCGCGGGCCATGGACTGCCAGCGGTCCGCGCGGGGCAGTTCGATGATCCGGTCCATGAGGCTGGTGATGCGGAGCCGGTCGGCGAGGTCGTAGTACACCTCGGCGACGGCCAGCGGGTCCTTGCCCATGCGGTCGGCGACGGACACGATGTCCAGCGCCGGGAACGCGGAGGAGAACCCGGCGACCCGGGTGGCGAGTTCGCCGGGGACGCCGGCGCCGGTCAGCTCGTCGTAGATCTGCTGCCACCACTCCAGGTCCGCGCCGCGCATCAGCTTGGGCAGCTGCTGCCAGACCTGCTCGACCCGCTCGGCGAAGAACTCGACCGTCTCGGCCAGCTCCAGCGGCTGCGGCCGGTTGTTGAGCAGCCAGCGGGTGCCGCGCTCGACGAGGCGGCGCGAGTGCAGCCGGATACGGGTCTGGACATCGGCGGCGACCTTGTTGTCGAGTTCCTCCACCGCGTCCCACACCGGGGCCGAGCGGAAGATGGCGCGCGCGGCGGTCTGCGCCCGCACGATCTCCTCCAGGGAGGCGCCGGTCTCCTCGCGCAGCCGGTGCAGATAGGTCGTACCGCCGGTGTTGACCGTGTCGTTGACCAGCACGGTCGTGGTGATCTCGCGGCGCAGCGGGTGGCTGTCGATGTGCTCGGGGAACTTCTCGCGCAGCGCGGACGGGAAGTAGGTGTAGAGCAGACCGGTCAGATACGGGTCGTCGGGCAGCGAGGTGTGCAGCAGCTCCTCGGCGACCGTGATCTTGGTGTACGCCAGCAGTACGGCGGTCTCCGGGCTGGTCAGACCCTGTCCGGCGGTGAGGCGCTCTCGGATCTGGCGGTCGGTCGGCAGGAACTCCAGCGCCCGGTCGAGATGGCCCTCGCGCACCAGATGGCGGATGAACCGCTGCTGGGCGTTGAGCATGTCCTTGGACTGGGCGAGGGCGTTGGCGATGGCGGTGTTCTGCGCGTAGTTGTTGCGCAGCACCAGTCGGCCGACCTCGTCGGTCATCTGGGCGAGCAGCTTGTTGCGCTGCTTGACGGTCATGTCGCCGTCGGTGACCAGGCCGTTGAGCAGGATCTTGATGTTCACCTCGTGGTCGGAGGTGTCCACGCCCGCGCTGTTGTCGATGGCATCGGTGTTGATCTTGCCGCCGCTGCGGGCGAACTCGATCCGGCCGAGCTGGGTCAGGCCCAGGTTGCCGCCCTCGCCGACCACCTTGACCCGCAGTTGCTCGCCGTCGACCCGGATGGCGTCGTTGGCCTTGTCGCCGGCGTCCGCGTTGGACTCGGTGGATGCCTTGACGTACGTACCGATGCCGCCGTTCCACAGCAGGTCGACCGGGGCCTGGAGGATGGCGCGCATCAGATCGGCCGGGGTGACCTTGACGATCTTCTCCTCGATGCCGAGGGCCTCGCGGATGTGCGCGTTGATCGGGATGGCCTTGGCGGAGCGGGGGAAGATGCCGCCGCCGGGCGAGAGCAGCTCGGTGTTGTAGTCCGCCCAGCTGGAGCGCGGCAGCTCGAACAGGCGGCGGCGCTCGGCGTAGGAGGTCTCGGCGTCGGGGCGCGGGTCGATGAAGATGTGCCGGTGGTCGAAGGCGGCGACCAGGCGGATGTGCTCGCTGAGCAGCATGCCGTTGCCGAACACGTCACCGGACATGTCGCCGATGCCGACGACGGTGAAGTCCTCGCTCTGGGTGTCGAGGTCCAGCTCGCGGAAGTGCCGCTTGACGGACTCCCAGGCGCCGCGGGCGGTGATGCCCATGCCCTTGTGGTCGTAGCCGGCGCTGCCGCCGGAGGCGAAGGCGTCCCCGAGCCAGAAGTTGTAGCTTCCGGCGACCTCGTTGGCGATGTCGGAGAAGGTGGCGGTGCCCTTGTCGGCGGCGACCACCAGGTAGGTGTCGTCCTCGTCGTGCCGGACGACGTCGGCGGGCGGGACGACCTCGCCGGCGACCATGTTGTCGGTGATGTCGAGGAGCGCCGAGATGAAGGTCTTGTAGCTGGCGACGCCCTCGGCCAGCCAGGCGTCCCGGTCCACGGACGGGTCGGGCAGCTGCTTGGCGACGAAGCCGCCCTTGGCGCCGACCGGCACGATGACCGTGTTCTTCACCATCTGCGCCTTGACCAGGCCGAGGATCTCGGTACGGAAGTCCTCGCGCCGGTCCGACCAGCGCAGCCCGCCGCGCGCGACCTTGCCGAACCGCAGATGCACGCCCTCGACGCGCGGCGAGTACACCCAGATCTCGTACGCCGGGCGGGGCTCGGGCAGATCGGGGATGGCCTGCGGGTCGAGCTTCATGGAGACGTAGTCGTGCGGGAGGCCGCCGATGGCCTCCTGGAAGAAGTTGGTGCGCAGGGTGGCCTTGATGACGGTGAGGAAGGCCCGCAGGATGCGGTCCTCGTCCAGGCTGGCGACCTGGTCGAGCGCCGCGTCCAGCTCCTCCAGCAGGGCGTCCACGATCTCGTGCCCGGCGCGCTGGCGGTCCGGCGACATCCGCGCCTCGAACAGGGAGACGAGCAGCCGGGTGGTGTGGACATTGTTGCGGAGGGTGTCCTCCATGTAGTCCTGGCTGAAGGTCGACCCGGCCTGCCGCAGATACTTGGCGTACGCCCGCAGCACCATCGCCTGACGCCAGCTCAGCCCGGCGCTCAGCACCAGCGCGTTGAAGCCGTCGTTCTCGGCCTTGCCGGTCCAGGTCGCGGAGAACGCCTCCTGGATCCGCTCGCGGGCGTCGTCACCGAGGAAGTCACCGCTCTTGCGCTTGGGCAGCCGCAGCCCGAAGTCGTAGATCCAGGCGACGGAGCGGTCGGAGCAGCGCAGCTCGTAGGGCCGTTCGTCGACGACCTCGACACCGAGGCGGTTGAGCACGGGCAGCACCGCGGACAGCGAGATCGCGTCGCCCTTGCGGTAGATCTTGAAGCGGCGCTCCTCGGGGGCGGCGCCCACCGGCTCGTACAGGCTGAGCGCGAAGTTGCGGTCCTCGGTGAGCCGCTCGACGTTCACCAGGTCGGCGACCGCCGCGCGCGGGGTGTGGTCGGCCTTGTAGCCCTCGGGGATGGAGTTGCCGTACTTGCGCAGCAGCTCGGCGGCGCGCTCCTCGCCGACCTCGGCGTTCAGCGCCTCGGTGAAGCTGTCCGCCCAGGAGCGGGCGGCCTCCACCAGCCGGACCTCGATCCGCTCGCGGTCGCTGTAGGACAGCTCCGGCAGCTCGGTGCCCTGCGGAACCCGGACCACGAAGTGCAGCCGGGACAGGATCGACTCGGTGTTCCAGGCGGTGAAGTCGACGCTGGTGCCGTTGAGCTCCTCCTTGAGGATGTCGATGATCCGCAGCCGGACGCCGGTGGTGTAGCGGTCGCGCGGGAGGTAGACGAGGGCCGAGTAGTAGCGCCCGTACTCGTCCTGGCGCAGGTAGAGCCGCAGCCGGCGGCGCTCCTGGAGGTAGAGCACGGACGTCACGATGGACTGGAGCTCGTCCACCGGGGTCTGGAACAGCTCGTCGCGCGGGTAGGTCTCCATGATCTGGAGCAGATCGCGCCCGTCGTGGCTGTTGGGCGAGAACCCGGCGCGCTTGAGGACCTCCTCGACCTTGCGCCGGATGACCGGCACCCGGCGCACGGACTCGGTGTACGCGGCGGACGAGAACAGCCCGAGGAACCGGCGCTCGCCGACGACATTGCCGTCCCGGTCGAACTTCTTGACGCCGATGTAGTCGAGGTAGGACGGCCGGTGGACGGTGGCCCGGCTGTTGGCCTTGGTGAGCACGAGCAGCCGGTGCTCCCGGGCCTTGGCGCGGGCGTCGGCGGGCAGCCGCTCGAAGGACGGGCTGACCGGGTGCGCCTCGTCGGCGGCGTGGTGCGGGTCGGCGCGCAGGATGCCGAGGCCGGTGCCGGGGACGGCGGCCAGCGAGTCGTCCTCGCGCAGCTGATACTCGCGGTAGCCGAGGAAGGTGAAGTGGTCGGCGGCGAGCCAGCGCAGCAGCTCGCGGGCCTCCTCGGTCTCGTCCGTGCTGAGGTCGGCGGGGGCGGGCTCGGCGGGCAGCCCCTCGGCGAGCCGCACGGCGGCGTCGCGCATCTTGCCCCAGTCCTCGACGGCCTCGCGGACATCGGAGAGCACCCGCAGCAGATCCGTGGTGATCTGCTTGAGGTCGGCGCGGTCGGTCTCCCGGTCGGTCTCCACATGGATCCACGACTCGATGTGCGCGTCATGGGGGAGATCACCGGCGGGCGGGCCGGTCAGCACCTCGATCAGCTTGCCGGTGACATCGCGCCGCACCACGATCTGCGGGTGGATCACGACATGGATGCCGCGGCCCTGCCGGGTCAGCTCATTGGTGACCGAGTCGACGAGGAAGGGCATGTCGTCGGTGACGACCTCGACGACCGAGTGGCTGCACGTCCACCCGTTCTCCTCGACGGTCGGGGTGTGGACCCGCACACTGGCCGTACCCTGCGGACGGTTTTCGGCCAGTCGGCAGTGTGAGTAGGCGGCGCCGAAGATGTCGACCGGGTCGCGGTCGGCGAGATCCTCCGGTGCGGTGTGCAAGTAGTAGCGCTGGAGGAACGCGAGCACGGAGTCCCGGTCAGGGGTGCCTTTGTCCGTCGTCCCAGTCGGTAGGTGCCCCCCGACCGGGCTGTTCTCAGCTACCCGGGCGGCCCGATCGAGCAGCTCGGCCTTGGCTTCGTCCAGCTTGGTCTGCATTGTCCTCTGGCTCCTGTCGCGCGCCGTTGCGTGACGTAGAAGGAAAAACGGTCTCTTCCCTTGCGGCGTCACGCCGAGACGCGGGGTGTCCGGTCTGCTCCGACGCTATGCCGAGAGGGGAGAGGGACGCGGGGATATCAGCCATTCCCGATGCGTCTGAGGGGTGTGACGCTGCTCTCGCCCGCGCCGCACTCCGTGCTGTGCCGCGGGTTCGGTCCCGCTCGGCACGGGGCGCTCCGGTGCGCCCGGGAGGACCAGCGACCGCCGCCCGGCCACGGATGTCGTCCGTGCGGCTCGGGCGCAGAGCGGAGGCACGAGGGCCCCCGCGAACTATCGCGCTGATCACGCCACCCAGGCTATCGCTCCTCGCCGGCCCCCCGTCATGAGCTGTATGTGTACAAAAGCACACCCAGAACTTTGACGTTCTGCACAGATGTGGAGTACCGGCTGCGGGTGAGCGTGGCCGCACTACGGCAACTGGCGTAGATGGGGTGATCGGGACGCGGGGTGGATCTTGGCTTGATGGGCGTAGGAGGGTTGGGTCGACGAGGCGACGGGGGTCGTCTCCGGCGCTGCCCGCACCCTCACCGCCGTCTCCGCCGCGGCCCTCGCCCTCACCACCGCCGCCCCTGCCCGGAAATCGGCGCGTCCCCTTGGCAAGGCCCCCGGCACACGGCACGTTCTCGGCAGGACCGCAGGACCAACCCCAGAGGAGCCCTTATGTCCCCCGTGTCCCCTCCCAAGATCCTCATCCTCACCGGCGACGCCGCCGAGTCGCTCGAAGTCCTCTACCCCTACCAGCGTCTCCTCGAAGAGGGCTACGAGGTCCATATCGCCGCCCCGACCCGCAAGAAGCTCCAGTTCGTCGTCCATGACTTCGAACCCGGCTTCGACACCTACACCGAGAAGCCCGGCTACACCTGGCCCGCCGATCTGGCCTTCTCCGAGGTGGACCCCGGTCAGTACGCCGCCGTCGTCATCCCCGGCGGGCGTGCCCCGGAGTATCTGCGCAACGATCCCGAGCTGCGCAAGATCCTCAAGTCGTTCTTCGACGCCGACAAGCCCGTCGCCCAGATCTGCCACGGCCCTCTGCTGACCGCCGCGATCGAGGGGCTGCGCGGACGCCGGGTGACCGCCTATCCGGCGCTGGAGATCGACATGCAGTCGGCCGGCGCCACCTTCCAGGACACCGAGGCGGTCGTCGACGGCACGCTCGTCTCCTCCCGCGCCTGGCCGGACCACCCGGCCTGGATGCGCGAGTTCCTGAAGGTGCTGCGGGCGGCGGCGCCGACGGGCTGACCCGACGACCGGAACGGGCGCCGACCACCGGCCGGGACCGGCGCCCGACACGGACCGTGAGCCACGGGCTCGGGCCCGGGTTCGGGCTCCGGCCGCGGGCCACCGGCCATCACCGGCCGCCGCCCCCGCCTTCTCCCACCACCCAGCCCTCCGCCACCCTGCCCCTGCCCCTGGACCTACACCACCGCGATCCGCCCGGCCTCCGCGACCGCCTCCGCCAGCGTGTCCACCACCGGCGCGCCCGTCTCCTCCAGGCTGGCCCGGCTGTGCGACCCCCCGGTGTAGAGCACGGCCCGCGCTCCCACGTGCTGTGCCGCCACCGCGTCGTCGGCGGCGTCCCCGATCACCACCGTGCGCCCCGGCTCCACACCGCCGAGCGCGGCGAGATGCCGCACCATGTGCTCCGCCTTGCTGCCCCCGGACGGCCCGGTCCGTCCGTCCACTCTTATGAAGTGCCCCTCGATCCCGAAGCCGCGCACCAGCGGCACCAGTTCGGTGTGCCCGTACATGCTCAGGATCGACTGGCTGCGCCCCTCGGAGGCCCATCCCACCAGCAGATCCCCCACACCCTCGGTCAGTCCGCAGGCGACCCGGTGCTCGGTGTAGTGGCGGTGGAAGGTGTCGTCCATGACCGACCACTCGGCCTCGGTCGGCAGCCGCCCGAGCAGCCGCTCGTAGAACTTCGGCACCGGCACGCAGTACAGCGCCCGGTACTGCTCCATCGTGATCGGGTCCAGGCCCAGCTCGGCGAAGGCCGCGTTCGTCGCCCCGATGATCGCGTCATTGTCGTGGAACAGCGTGCCGTTCCAGTCCCAGACGATGTGTGCCCCTGTCTGCATCCCCATGCCAGAAAAAGTACCGCCCGCCACTGACAATCAGGAGAACCCCAGGTCAACGGCACCTTCAGCAGCCATCGGGCTACTCCCCCGACCCCACCAGCTGAGGAATCTCCTGCGTCGCGAACCACAGCAGTTCATGGTCCTCAGCCCCGTCCACCACGAACTGCGCGTCGTCGTCCCCGGCGTCCGCCGCCGCCAGCGCCTCCACCGCCGCCGCCACGTCCGCCACCGCGTCCCCGGCGTCGACATGCACGGCCGCCGCCTTGCCCAGCGCCACCGTTCCCGCTCCCGCTCCCGCTCCCGCTCCCGCGATCCGTACCTCGCCCAGCACCGCCGGATCCAGCCCCCGGTCGGGGTCCGCGACCGCCGTCCCGTCCGGCACGTCCACCGCGACCACCACCCGCCGCCGGACGGCGTCCGGATCGGCCGCGATCAACCGCAGCGAGGCCAGCGCCGCCCGGTTCAGCGCCGCGTACTCCAGTTCCTCGATGTCGTCGGAGACGTACCACTCGCGCAGACCGGGCGTCACCGCGTAGGCGACGAGGGACCCGGTCCCCAGCTCACCCGTCTTGTACGCCTCGGCGAGACCGGAGAGGGTCAGGGGGACGTAGACACGCATGGCGGGCCGCTTTCGTGGTCGGGAGGGCTCACAGCACCCCGGCGAGGGCCGGGGAAAGCCACCGGAACGCCCTTCAGGATACGTCCGGGGGTCCCCTTTCGAGTCCCTGCCCAGCGGCTCGCTGACGTCAGCGCGGCGCCCCGAAATTCACCACCCACCCCCACCTCACCAGGCAGGACGCGGCCACGATCACCCGGATAGGTGAATCCGGTGCGGGCGTACTCCCGCTCCGGCCCCCACTTGCCGCCCCGTACCCCCTCCGTACAAGATCCCCAACAGGAAGTTACCGCCCGGTACGAACCGGGCCGGCCGAACGGGGATCACCATGAACAAGGTCATGACCAGGGCAGAGGCCCGACGCCCGCGCCCGGCAGGAACACCGGCACCGAGCCGACGGGAGGGCCAGTACCCCGCACGCACCCGCCCGCCGGGCCGCCGGGACTCCCGCCGCCCCGGCAGCGCCCCACCCCGCTTCCCCGGCGTAAGGCGACCGGGCACGGGCCCGGACCCGGCCGCCACCACCACCGTTGCCACCGGCATTGCCACCACCGCCACCACGAACCCACCGCCCACCCCCACGCCCTCCGTCCCTCCCCGCCCCCACCCCGGCCTCGCCACCGAACCCATTGCCGAGCGCCTCCTCGCCGTCCTGAGCGGTCGCCGCCCCGTTCACTACATGCTCGGCCTCACCTCCGGCCGCGCCTACGACGAACTGGCCTGGCTGGCCGAACGCGGCCCTCTGCGCACCCCGCAGGGCATCCGCCCCGTCCTCCGCGAGATCGGCTGGTACGAGGCCCGTCCCGGCGCCTTCGAGGTCTTCGCCCGGATCGGCGCCGGTGACCGGCTGCACGCGATGGCCTTCCGCCTGGAACAGGGCGACGACCGCCGCTGGCGCTGCACAGCCGTGGACCTGGGAGCCCAGCACCGACCGGACCAGCCCCACACCCACACCTAGCCCCAAGACCCGGCCCACACCCACACCCAGCCCCACCCCACACTCACGCCCAACCCCAACCCCAACCCCAACCCACACCCAGCCCCGGCTCCAGTCCCAAACCCAACCCCACCGAACCCCCTGCCCCCGGGCACGCCGAAGGGCCGGTCTCCCCGAGGAGACCGGCCCTCCACCGGCTACGGCGCTGTACGCGCCCGAACCGTCACGCAGCCGTACTCAGCCGCACTCAGGCGTACTCAGCCACACTCAGCCGTCACTTCTTGCGGCGCCGCCCGCCCCGCGCCTGCTTGCGCCGCTCCGCGCGGGTCAGACCGTCGGCCTCGGAGCGCACCGGCTCGTCGTCGTCGGTGAAGTCGCCCTCGATGGTGCCGCCCTCGCCGTCCACGGTCGGCGCGGAGAAGTGCAGGTTCCGCCGCTGCGGGGCGTCCAGCCCCTTGGCGCGGATCTCGGGGCGCGCGCCCGCCTGCGCGGGCACCGCGTCCTGCTTGTCCAGGCTCGGCTTGGCGTCCTCGACGGGGACCTCCTCGACCTGCTGCTCGACCTGGACCTCCAGGTTGAACAGATAGCCGACGGACTCCTCCTTGATGCCCTCCATCATGGCGGTGAACATGTCGAAGCCCTCGCGCTGGTACTCCACCAGCGGGTCCTTCTGCGCCATCGCGCGCAGACCGATGCCCTCCTGGAGGTAGTCCATCTCGTAGAGGTGCTCACGCCACTTGCGGTCCAGCACGCTGAGCACCACCCGGCGCTCCAGCTCACGCATGATCTCGGAGCCGAGCTGCTCCTCCCGCGCCTCGTACTGCGCGGTGATGTCGTCCTTGATGGAGTCGGCGATGAACTCGGCGGTCAGCCCGGCCCGGTCCCCGGCCTCCTCCTCCAGCTCGTCGACGGTGACCTTCACCGGGTAGAGCTGCTTGAAGGCGCCCCACAGCCGGTCCAGGTCCCAGTCCTCGGCGAAGCCCTCGGCGGTCTCGGCCCCGACATAGGCGTCGATGGTGTCGTCCATGAAGTGCTTGACCTGCTCCTGGAGATCCTCGCCCTCCAGGACGCGGCGGCGCTCGCCGTAGATGACCTCACGCTGCCGGTTGAGGACCTCGTCGTACTTCAGGACGTTCTTACGGGTCTCGAAGTTCTGCTGCTCGACCTGCGACTGGGCGGACGCGATGGCGCGGGTGACCATCTTGTTCTCGATCGGCACATCGTCCGGCACATTCGCCATGGACATCACGCGCTCGACCATCTGCGCCTTGAACAGCCGCATCAGATCGTCACCGAGGGAGAGGTAGAAGCGGGACTCGCCAGGGTCGCCCTGACGGCCGGAACGGCCGCGCAGCTGGTTGTCGATCCGGCGCGACTCATGCCGCTCGGTGCCCAGCACATAGAGGCCGCCCAGGTCCTTGACCTCGTCGAACTCGGTCTGCACGGCGGCCTCGGCACGCTCCAGGGCGTCCGGCAGGGCCGCCGCCCACTCCTCGATGTGCTCCTCGGGGTCCAGACCGCGCTGACGCAGGTCGGCCTCGGCGAGGTCGTCCGGGTTGCCGCCCAGCTTGATGTCCGTACCACGGCCGGCCATGTTGGTGGCCACGGTCACCGCGCCCCTGCGGCCCGCCTGGGCGACGATCTGCGCCTCCCGGTCGTGCTGCTTGGCGTTGAGCACCTCGTGCTGGATACCGCGCTTGGACAGCTGCTGCGAGAGGTACTCGGACTTCTCGACCGAGGTGGTGCCGACCAGGATCGGCTGGCCCTTCTCGTGCTTCTCGGCGATGTCGTCGACCACCGCGTCGAACTTGGCGACCTCGGTGCGGTAGATCAGGTCCGACTGGTCCTTGCGGACCATCGGCCGGTTGGTCGGGATGGGCACCACGCCGAGCTTGTAGATCTGGTGGAACTCGGCGGCCTCGGTCATCGCCGTACCGGTCATGCCGGAGAGCTTGCTGTAGAGGCGGAAGAAGTTCTGGAGGGTGATCGTGGCGAGCGTCTGGTTCTCGTCCTTGATCGGCACCTCCTCCTTCGCCTCGATCGCCTGGTGCATGCCCTCGTTGTAGCGGCGGCCGGCCAGGATACGGCCGGTGTGCTCGTCGACGATCATGACCTCGCCGTCGATGACGACGTAGTCCTTGTCCTTCTTGAACAGTTCCTTCGCCTTGATGGCGTTGTTCAGATAACCCACCAGCGGGGTGTTCACCGACTCGTAGAGGTTGTCGATGCCCAGCCAGTCCTCGACCTTGCTGACGCCGGACTCATGGATCGCGACCGTGCGCTTCTTCTCGTCGACGTCGTAGTCGCCGGTCTCCTCGATGCCCTTCAGCGGCTGGCCCGCGTCACCGCGCTTGAGGCGGCGCACCAGCTTGGCGAAGTCGCCGTACCACTTGGTGGCCTGGTCGGCGGGGCCGGAGATGATCAGCGGCGTACGGGCCTCGTCGATGAGGATGGAGTCGACCTCGTCGACCACCGCGAAGTTGTGGCCGCGCTGGACGAGTTCATCCTTCGACCAGGCCATGTTGTCGCGCAGGTAGTCGAAACCGAACTCGTTGTTCGTGCCATAGGTGATGTCGCAGTTGTACTGCTCACGGCGCTGGGCCGGGGTCATGTTGGCGAGGATGCAGCCCACGTCCAGGCCGAGGAACTTGTGGACGCGGCCCATCATCTCGGAGTCACGCTCGGCCAGATAGTCATTAACCGTGATCAGGTGCACACCGTCACCCGACAGCGCGTTCAGATACGTCGGCAGCGTGCCGACCAGGGTCTTGCCCTCGCCGGTCTTCATCTCGGCGACATAGCCGAGGTGCAGGGCGGCGCCACCCATGATCTGCACGTCGTAGTGCCGCTGGCCGAGGACGCGCTTGGCGGCCTCCCGGACGGTGGCGAACGCCTCGGGCAGCAGGTCGTCCAGGGTCTCACCGTCGATGTAGCGCTGCTTGTACTCATCGGTGAGGGCCCGCAGCTCGGCGTCGGAGAGGTCGACGAAGTCCTCTTCGATGGAGTTGACCTGGTCCGCGATGCGGTGCAGCTTGCGCAGGATCTTGCCTTCGCCTGCACGCATGATCTTCGAGAGGACGGACACGGGGGTTGATCTCCTTGCCGGTCGGGCCTGGGGAGGGTCGGTTTCCATTGGACGTGACGGAGCAACGGCCATCGTATGCGAGGACCCACCCGCACCGGGAGGCCCGCAGAACCGACAGCGACCGCCGTCTTCACATCCGCAGCTGACACCGGGCGCGAACACCGCCACGAACCGGCCCGGCGGTACTCCCGATCGGCCGGCGATCCACCCGTTCACAAGGCACAACGGCCGGGGTTCACGGATGGTGCCGCATCCGGGCGGACAATTTCGCGAATCGTGATCACACGATCACACACGGCAAAGAGATGGCGCCCCTTCCGCGACCCCCGCAGAATCTGCCAATGGAACCCGTCACCCTCAGCACCGACCGGCTGCGGCTGCGCGCGGCCGACCCGGCCGACACGGCCGCGGTGTACGCCGCCTGCCAGGACCCCGAGATCCAGCGCTGGACCACGATCCCCACGCCCTACCTCCCCGAACACGCCGAGAGCTTCGTCTCGCAGACGTCGCCCGAGGGCTGGGCGGCCGGCTCGATGTTCACCTTCGGCGTCTTCCTCCCCGACGGCGACCTGACCGGCATGCTCGGCATCACCATGCACTCCCTCGGCGTCGGCGAGATCGGCTTCTGGGCCGTCAAGGACCACCGAGGCCGGGGCTACACCACCGAGGCCGCCCTGGCCGCCGTCCGCTGGGCGTTCGTCCACGCGCGCGTGGACCGCGTCGAGTGGCGCGCCGAGGTCGGCAACCACGCCTCGCGCGCGGTCGCCGAGAAGGCCGGTTTCACCGTCGAGGGCGTCCTGCGCTCCGGCATGAACAACAACGGCGTCCGCCGCGACTGCTGGATCGGCTCCCTGCTCCCCAGCGACCTGGGCCTCCCCTCGACCGCCCCCTACCTCCCGGCCCCCCGCCCCTGACCCCGCCCGCATCTCGCACAAAGCCGCAGGTCAGCCCGGACTGTCAGAGCCACCGTCTATCGTGCGGGACATGACGACCCCGCGCCCCCTCGCAGAGCTGTCCGCCGCAGAGGCCCGCCGAATCGTCCTGCGCGCACAGGGCTTCCTCGGCTCCCCCGACCGCCGGGCCGGCGTCCGCGGCGTCCTGCGTCACCTCGGCGCGGTCCAGCTCGACACCATCTCGGTCCTCGCCCGCTCCCACGAACTCGTGCCGTACGCGCGCCTGGGCGCGGTCGGCCGCAAGACGGTGGACCAGGCGTACTGGACCGACACCCACGCCTTCGAGTACTGGTCCCACGCGGCCTGCATCCTGCCCATCGAGGAATGGCCGCACTTCGCGTTCCGCCGCCGCGCCTACCGCAACCGCCCGCACTGGGGCCACGACCTCCCGGACGGCACCTACGACCAGGTCATCAAACAGCTCCGCGCCGAGGGCCCCCTCACCGCGACCGAGCTGGGCGGCGCCAAACGCACCAGCGAGTGGTGGGACTGGTCCGGCGCCAAGGTCGCCGTGGAGCGCGCCCTGATGTACGGCGAGGTGGTCTGCGTCGAGCGCCGCGGCTGGAAGCGCGTGTACGACCTCGCCGAGCGCGCCGTCCCCCAGCATCTGCTGCACGACGACCTGGACGACACCGAGTGCCTGCGCCGACTGGTCCGGCTGGCCGGCGAGGCCCTGGGCGTCGGCACCCGCGCGGACCTCGCCGACTACCACCGCCTCAAGGGCGAGCAGGTGGACGCGGTGATCGCCGACTCCGGCCTGGTCCCGGTCACCGTCGCCGGCTGGGCCAAACCCGCCTGGGCCGACCCCGCGGCCCTGGAGACCACCCCGCGCGGCCGACACCGTACGACGCTGCTGTCGCCGTTCGACTCCCTGGTCTGGGAGCGGGCGCGCACCGAGCGGATCTTCGGCTTCACCCACCGCCTGGAGGCATATGTCCCCAAGCCGAAGCGGATCCACGGCTACTTCGCGATGCCCGTGCTGTCCGGCGGCGCGCTCATCGGCCGGGTCGACCCCGCCCGCGAGGGCAGCACCCTGGTCGCCAGACAGACCACCCTCGACGGCCCCAAGGCCGTCCCCGGCGTCGCCCAGGCCCTGGTCGAGGCGGCGAGCTGGGTGAACTGCACCGACGTACGCGTCGAACGCGTCGACGCGCCGGAGCTGCGCGACGCCCTCACCGCGGAGCTGGCGCGGCTCCTGGCCTGACCACCCCGACCGCCCGACGGCGGCCCCGGCCGCCGCCCGCGTCAGCGGATCTCAAGGATCTTCTCCCGCATCGCGTACACCACCGCTTCCATCCGGGAGTGCAGCTGGAGCTTCTCCAGGATGTTGCGCACATGGTTCTTCACGGTGTTCTCGGAGATGAACAGCTCCTTGGCGATGTCCCGGTTGTTCATCCCCGTGGCGACCAGCTTCAGCACCTCCAGCTCGCGGTCGGTCAACCGCGGCGCGGGCACCAGCCGGCGCTCGTCGGTGCGCTGGATCATCGACTTGAACTCCGTGAGCAGCTTGGACGCCATCGACGGGCTGATCTGGGACTGGCCGTCGGCCACCGCCCGGATCGCCGTGGCCACCTCGTCGGTGGAGATCTCCTTGAGCAGATAGCCGGTCGCGCCGGCCTTGATCGCGTCGTAGAGATCGGCTTCCTCGTCGCTTATCGTCAGCATGATGATCTTGGCGCTGGGGGCCACCTCCTTGATGGAGGTGCACGCCTCGATACCGCCGCGCTTGGGCATCCGGACATCCATCAGCACGATGTCGGGCAGCAGATCGGCCGCCTTGTCGACCGCCTCGGCGCCGTCCCCGGCCTCACCGACGACCTGGATGTCCTCCTCGGCGGCGAGCACGATCTCCAGCCCGCGCCGGAACAGGGCGTGATCGTCGACGACCAGGACACGGATCGGCTCCTTGCGGGACGCGCCCGGGTCCGGGTCCTCGTCCGCGACGCCCTCATGGGCGGCACCCGCCGCATGCATCGGTCCGAAGCTGTCCGCCATCGTTCCTCCCCCTGAAGGCTGTGGCCTGTGATCCTGTGCCATCGCCAACCCAGAGCAACGGCCCACCTGTTGTGCCGTTGCGGCCATGATTTCATGCCCGGACGACACCGCGGTCACGGAGCGGGGCGCGAACCGGTCGCACCGGTGCCCCTGGGGGCGCACGCGCTCACCAGGGGCACCGGCATCACTGCCGTCCGCGAAGGTCAACCACCCAGCGAGCCGCCCGCGTCGGGCGACGGCGCCTGGGTGACCATGGTGTCCGTACGCAGATGGATCACGCCGTAGTCGTAGGCGTGGCGCCGGTAGACGACGCTGGGCTCCTTGGTCTCGGAGTCGACGAACAGATAGAAGTCGTGCCCGACCAGCTCCATCTCGTAGAGAGCCTGGTCAAGGGTCATCGGGGAAGCGACGTGGGTCTTCTCGCGGACCACGAGGGGGCCGTCGCCCTGCACTTCGAGCGAGCCGAACTTCTTCGTGGGCACCTCGGGCTCGTCGGCCTCGAAGGTGCGGTCATTGCCATTGAGCGTCGCGGCTCCCGGAACATGGTCGGGAACCTCCGCCGCCGTCAGCCTGCGGACACCCCGGCGCGTGTGGCGCTTGTCGTGCTCCCTGCGCAGCCGGGCATCCAGCTTCTCCGCCGCGAGGTCCAGCGCGGCGTACGGGTCGCTGGCCGCGGCCTCCGCCCGGATCACCGGACCGCGGGAGCGGAGCGTGATCTCCACCCGGTCACTGCGGTCGGCCTGTCGGGGGTTGGGCTCCTTGGACACCTCGACGTCGAGGCTGATCACCTTGCCGTCGAGCTTCTGGATCTTCTCCAGCTTCAGCTTCTCGGCCACGTGCTTGCGGAACCGCTCGGGCACCTCGGTCTTGCGGCCCTTGACGACGATGTCCACGCAGAACTCCGTTCCCGGATCGCCCCGCTTCGGTGGCGGAGCATCTCCCTTGTGCACCAGGTCCCGGGAGGCCCCGGAACCTCGGACTCGGTGACGTCCACCTCCTCCTCCCCCATGGGCGGGATCTCCAGCCCGCCGGCCCCGGGTCATTGCAGAAAACCCGCAGCACGGCATTCGGATTCGCGAGGTACGGCCAGCGGCTTTCTCTCACAACCGAACATATCTCGCCCGGACGGATGTCGTCACCCTCTACTGCCGCGTACCCCCGTTCCAGAGAATTGACCCTCTCACTACCTGCAACGATGCGACTTCGCGGACAGTTCCTACTTCATTTCGAAAGAATCGGGCGGCGCCGCGACCACGGCCGCGGAGATCACCTCTCCGACTCCTTTCCTTACCGGCCTTCCCTGCCCATTCCGCTTCCCGCCCACACCCGCCGCCATGCCCCCTGTTTCACCCCGAACGGCCCTTGCGCCCAGCGCGGCACGCACCGCCCGAGCCGCCTCCGCCAGCGACGCACCCGTCGTCATCACGTCATCCACCAGCACAATCCGGCCATCCAGCAGCAGTCCGTCCGCCCCCCGCGCCACCGTCAGAGCCCCCGCCAGATTCGCCCACCGCTCAGCCGGACCCAGCCCCGCCTGATCCGCCACCGCCCGCCGCTGCCGCAGCACCGACACCACCCGCGCCGCCACCCCGCCCCGCCGCAGCTCCCCGGCCGCCGCGAACGCGATCCGCCGGGCGGGATCGTGACCGCGGGCGCGGGTGGTGGGGCGGGAGGAGGGGAGGGGGATTAGGAGGAGGGGGTGAGGGTGGGGGTGAGAGGGGGAGTAGCGGGGGGCGGGGTACCGGGGTTCTGGGGCCCCCTCCCCCTCCCCCTCCCCCTCCCCACCCCCACCCCCCTCACCCACCCCCGCCACTCCCACCACCCCCCGCACCGCCCCCGCCAGCGCCGCCCCCAACGGCCCCGCCAGTCCCAGCGCGCCCCGCTCCTTGTGCGCGAGCAGCGCGGCCCGTACCTCGTCCGCGTACCGTCCCGCCGCGAACACGGCCGGCAGCCCGGACGGCTCCGGCACCGGCCGCACCCGGCGCGGCACGCCCCCACTGAGCGCCGTACGGCATCGGGCGCACAGCACCGCCCGTGGTACCCCGCAGCCGCCGCACTCGGCCGGCAGCACCAGGTCGGTCAGGTCCCGCCACCAGCCCCGCATGGAGATCACTGTGCCAAGAGGGAACCCCCTCACGCCACCCCTGTGGACAACCCCTGTGGATAACTAAAAACCCGCTGCTCAGACAGCCTGCCCCCTGTCCACGACAGCACCAGAGCCAGCGCCAGAACGAAAACCCGAACCAAAACCAGAACCACCGCCCCCACACACAAACCCACCCCGCCCGCACACCCCCTCACCCGGGATAGACCGGCGACGACCCCTCCGTGACCACCTTTTGCCACTGCGCCCCGCTGGCCATCCGAACGATGCCGTCCTCGGAGTACGCCACCAGCGGAAGATGGTCGTCCTCGGTGGCGGCGATGTTCTGAACGCCGGTGAGGGCGTCGGGGGCGGCGGTCTCCGGGGTGGAGCCGTCGACCTGGACGTACGAGATCTGCTGGACGCCCTCCTCCGCGCGTCCGACCACCACGAGGCGGCTGTCACCGGCCCAGGACATGGTGGTGATCTCGGACAACTGAGGTGTCGCGGAGCGCAGTTCACGGACGGTCACGGACGGTGTCTCACCGGGCTTGGAGTCCCGTTCGATCCGCCCGATGAGCAGCGACTGGCCTTCGTCGTTCCCGACAACCAGCGCGATGCGCACCCCGTCGGCGGCGACCCGTACGGACTCGATACGGCCGTCCAGACCCGGGGTCGCGACCTGGACGGGCTCGCCCTCGCCGTCCGGGAAGAGGAGGAGCCGTGCGTTCTTGGGGTCGCGGTCGGCGATCCACAGGTCGCCGTGGATGTCCCAGCTGGGCGCGGTGAGCCGGTCGGTCTCGGTCTTGCCCCGGCTGATGACGAGGGGCTCGGGAGGCGGTTCCTGGGCGTCGAGGGAGCTGAGGAAGAGGCCCTTGCCGTCGATACCGACGCCGGCCGCCTGGTTCTCGTCGCGCGAGACGGCCACGGACCGCAGTTCGCGACCCCCTTCGCCGAGGGTGCCGGGGACTGCTTCGGCGGTGGTGGTCTTGCTGTTGCTGGGGAGGCGGACGAGGCGGTGGTCGCCGTCGAGGAAGTAGAGGTAGCCGGGCTGTTCGGCGGAGCCGCGCGCGGCCACCTCGTCGGCGCCCTCCTCGGAGAGCGAGCACAGCTGGCTGGTGCCCGACCGGAGTTCGATCTGGTCGATGCCGGGGGTCAGGGCGCGCAGGGTGAACAGCAGTTGCGCGGCCATCTCGTGGCACTTGGTGATGCTGACGTCGGCGGCCCGGTCGTTGAGGGGGACGGTGAGCTTGTTCTGGTCGTCGGGCGCCAGGGCGGCGTCCTTCGTCAGGGCCGTGCCGCTCGGGAAGCTGGAGCGGACGACCTGGTCGAGCCAGGTGGTGGGGCCGGCCAGCAGGGAGTTCACCATCTGGGTCATGGGGTCGACCCGGCGCCGGATGTAGACGGGGTCGGCGACGGCGGCGGGCTTCGCGCCGCTCGCGGCGGCGGTGTCGGAGGCGAAGTAGTACTTGTCGGCGGAGGTGTAGTTGCGCTGGAAGTCGGACTGGCCCATGACGACGCCCGGCGGTGGTCCGTCGATGCGCCACTGCCCGGTCTCGCGGTCCTTGGTGAGGTGTACCTGCCGGGCGTAGTCGCCGTCGGCGGGCGCGTAGGACTGCTGGTCGTCGACGCGCGCGACGCGTTGGCCGGTCAGGGTGAACGAGTGTTCGTTGGCGTCCTCGCGTCCGCCCGCGGGGTCGGCGGTGGTGGCGGGTCCATCGGCGAGGACCGTGGTGGACGCCTCGGGCCGCCATTCGCGGGCCGCGTCGGGCGTCAGATACAGCTTGGCGGTCTCGTAGTGCGGGTCGTCGCTGGTCAGCGCCTCCAGGAAGCCCTGGACGATGTCCGGCGGCGCGGCGTCCTCACGCGGCGGCACGGCGAAGACCCGGACCTGGGTGTCCTGGCGCGGGGTGTTCTCGACGCCGCGCAGATCGCCCTGGTCGGGCATGGAGGCACATCCGGCGAGCAGTACGGCGCTCCCGGCGGCGTACGCCAGCGCACGCGAGGGCCTCATGCGCGGGGCGCGCTGCCGCGGGACGAGCCCCGGAACCGCGCGCCGCACGCCCCCCGCGCGTCGCCCTGATCCAGTCTCCGCGTCCACGCGCCGCGCCGCCTCACCCCGCGCAGGGTTGTCACGGCCACCACTCACGCGCCGCTCTCCCTCACCGTCACCGCTCACCCACCGCCGCTCTCCCTCACGGTCACCGCCCACGCGTCGCCTCCCCTTGCCGCTGCTCCGCCTGGCTGGCCGCCCGTCCCTCGGAACGCTCCCGAGCCCGCTCCCCAGCGGGACCACCCCACGCCCCCTCCGCACCGGAACCGGAACCGGACACAGAGGCCGACCCAGAGGACGTAGAACCGGAACCGGAAGCCGACCCAGAAGACACGGAACCGGAACCAGAACCGGAACCGCCACCCACCCCCTCACCCGGCACCCGCCCCCCAGACGGCACGGCAGGCCGCGGCACCACACGCGCCCCGCTCCCGGGCAGAGCCGTCGGGTCGGCGGTGGGCGCCGCCATCGGGCGGGTGAGGGGCGATATCTCGCCGGTGGGCTGGACCGGCACCGTGGCGGTCTTCTCGCCGCCCCGCGGGAGCCCGGCCTCGCCGAGGCCGCGGTTGCGGCGGGAGTCCTTGGGTTCCAGGGGTATCGGGGAGCCGCGCAGGGGCTCGTCCGCGGTTCTGGGCAGCGTCAGCCGGAACTGGGAGCCGCCGCCGGGCTCCCCCCACGCCTGGAGCCAGCCGCCGTGCAGCCGGGCGTCCTCCAGGGCGATGGACAGGCCGAGGCCGGTGCCGCCGGTGGTTCGCGCGCGGGCGGGGTCGGCGCGCCAGAAGCGGTTGAAGACGCGGGTGGCCTCGCCGGGCTTGAGGCCGACGCCGTAGTCGCGTACGGCGACGGCGACCGCGCCGCCCGCGGAGGCGAGCTTGACCACGACGTCTTTGCCCTCGCCGTGCTCGACGGCGTTGACGACCAGGTTGCGCAGCACCCGCTCCAGGCGCCGCGCGTCGGCCTCGGCGACCACGGGCTGCTGGTCGCCGATGACGCGTATGTGGGTGCCCTTGCGCTCGGCGAGGGGTTCGGCCCCGCTGACGACGCGCCGCACGACCTCGCGCAGGTCTATGGCGTCGGCCTCCAGGGCGGCGGCTCCGGCGTCGAAGCGGCTGATCTCCAGCAGGTCGGCCAGCAGTGACTCGAAGCGGTCGAGCTGGTCGGCGAGGAGTTCCGCGGACCGCGCGGTGATGGGGTCGAAGTCGACGCGGGCCTCATGGATGACGTCGGCGGCCATCCGGACGGTGGTCAGGGGGGTGCGCAGTTCGTGCGAGACATCGGACACGAACCGGCGCTGCATCCGCGACAGATCCTCCAGCTGCTGGATCTTGAGCTGAAGATTCTGCGCCATTTTGTTGAAGGCTTCGCCCAGCCGGGCGATGTCGTCCTCGCCGGTGACCTTCATCCGTTCCTGGAGGCGTCCGGCGGAGAGCCGTTCGGCGATCCCGGCGGCCATGCGTACGGGGGTGACGACCTGGCGGACGACCAGCCAGGCGATGGCGCCGAGCAGGACGACCACGAAGAGCCCGGCGGTGGCGAGGGTGTTCTTGACCAGGCTGAGGGACTTCTCCTCCTGGGTGAGGGGGAAGAGGTAGTACAGCTGGTAGGGGTCGCCGTTGGGGTCGTCGACCTCCTTGCCGATGACCAGGGCGGGCTGGGCTTCCTTGTCGACGCCGCTGTAGATGATGCGGCTGTAGCTCTGTGCGGCGGCGGTGCTGGCGTTGACGCGGGCGCGCAGGTCCTCGGGGACGCTCGTGTTGGGGTCGACGCCGCCGGAGGCGCGCGGGCCGCGTCCGTTGCCGGTGTCGTCGCCTGCGGGCAGGGTGACGACGTCGAAGGCGCCCTGTCCGCCGCTGGACAGGGAGGAGACGAGGTCGCTCATCCAGGGGATGACGTTCGGCGCGGGTCGTCCGCCGACGGTGGCGGGGTCGTCGCCGGGTGCGGCGGCGGCCTCGTCGGCGCGCTGTTTGGCGACGGCGAAGCCGCCGGTGGCCTGGCTCTGGGACGCCTTCACCTTGGCTTCGAGCAGTCCGTTGCGCACCTGGCCGATGACGACGAATCCGAGCAGCAGGACCACGCCGAGTGACATCAGCAGGGTGGTGGCGACGACCTTGAGCTGGATGTTGCGCCGCCACAGCCGCATCACGGGCAGCAGCGGCCGGCGCACCCAGCGCATGAACAGCCGCAGGACGGGGCTGCCCTGGACCCCGCCCTGGAGGAGTCCGCCCGCCAGGAGGCGGCCCCAGCGGGAGCCCGGCGCCTTCCGGCCGACAGGCCGCCCCGCGCGGGCCCCGGAACTGCCGGGGGCCGAAGCGGCGCTGTCCCCGGACATGTCAGCTCGGCCCGGCCTTGTAGCCGACACCACGGACGGTCACCACGATCTCGGGGCGCTCGGGGTCCTTCTCGACCTTGGACCGCAGTCGCTGCACATGCACATTGACCAGCCGGGTGTCGGCGGCGTGCCGGTAGCCCCAGACCTGCTCCAGGAGCACCTCGCGGGTGAAGACCTGCCAGGGCTTGCGGGCCAGCGCGACCAGCAGATCGAACTCCAGCGGGGTCAGCGCGATGGACTGCCCGTCCCGCTTCACGGAGTGCCCGGCGACATCGATCACCAGGTCCCCGATGGCGAGCTGCTCCGGCGCGGGCTCCTCGGACCGCCGCAGCCGCGCCCTGATCCGGGCCACCAGTTCCTTGGGCTTGAACGGCTTGACGATGTAGTCATCGGCCCCGGACTCAAGGCCGACCACCACATCCACGGTGTCGCTCTTGGCCGTCAGCATCACGATCGGCACCCCGGACTCCGCCCTGATCAGACGGCACACCTCGATACCGTCCCGCCCCGGCAGCATCAGATCGAGCAGCACCAGATCGGGCTTGGCCTCCCGGAACGCGGCCAGCGCCTTGTCACCGTCGGCTACGAAAGACGGCTCAAAACCTTCACCACGCAGCACAATGCCGAGCATCTCGGCCAGTGCGGTGTCGTCGTCGACGACAAGGACTCGTCCCTTCATAAACGACATCATCCCATTCTCATAACGGTGGCGAAGGTGCAGGTGAGACACGTCACTGCCTCGTGACCATAGCCGTACGCGACCGTCACTGTCTGCCCCTGTCCGCGCTCCCCGAGGTCAGCCCCACCCCAGCACCCGGCCACCGCCCCCGGCCCTCACCCCCGGAACAGGCCGATTCCGCCCCGAAAACCCCGCTGAAGAAACACCCCCCACCCGATTCACCACCGCGAAGCCATGCCCTCCACCTCACCCGACCCCGACCCCGCCCCTCACCCGACCTCCCCAACCCGGCCTCTCACCCGACCCGGCCTCTCACCGGATCTCACCCAACCCCGCCCTCACCCCGCCCCCGGCCCGCGCGCACAGCTCCGCCAGCCCCTCCCCCGTCACCGGCGACACCACCCCCTCCTCGGTCACGATCGCCGTGATCAGCTCCGGCGGTGTGACATCGAACGCCGGGTTGTACGCCTGCGTGCCCAGCGGCGCCAGCGGCACCCCGCCCCCGGCGCCCGCCCCGGTCCCCGACGCCTGCGGTGCCGCGATCTCCGTCACCTCGAACCCGGCCCGCTGCTCGACCTCGATCGACGCCCCGTCCGCGGTGTCCGGGTCGACCGTCGTCACCGGCGCCACCACCAGGAACGGCACATGGTGGTACCGGGCGAGCACGGCCAGCGGATAACTCCCCACCTTGTTCGCCACCGAGCCGTCCGCCGCGATCCGGTCGGCGCCTATCAGCACCGCGTCCACCTCCCCGGCCGAGAACAGCGACCCCGCCGCGTTGTCCGTGAGCAGCGTGTACGCCATGCCGCTGCGGGCCGCCTCGTACGCGGTGAGCCGGGCGCCCTGGAGCAGCGGCCGGGTCTCGTCCACCCACAGCCGCCGCAGCCGCCCCTCGCGGTGCGCGGCGAGCGCGACGGCGAACGCCGTGCCCTCGCCGCCCGACACCAGCGACCCGGTGTTGCAGTGGGTGAGGATGCGGTGCCCGCCGCCCGGGAGCAGCTCGTCGAGCAGCGCGAGCCCGTGCGCGGCCATGCGGCGGCTGGCCTCGGCGTCCTCCCGGTGCAGTCGCCGGGCGGCGTCCAGGGTGGCCGTGGCGGCCCGCCCGGGGTCTCCGGTGGCGGCGAGCGCGTCCCGGTGCGCGGCCAGGGCCCGCCGCACGCCCAGGGACAGGTTCACGGCGGTGGGCCGGGCTCCGGCCAGCGCGGCGGCGGCCTCGTCCACGTCGAAGCCGCGCGCGGCGGCGAGCGCGACGCCGTACGCCCCGGCGATCCCGAGGAGCGGTGCCCCGCGCACGGCGAGCGTGCGGATCGCCTCGACCAGCGCGGGCGCGTCCGTGCACACCAGCTCGGCCTCCTCGGCGGGCAGCCTGGTCTGGTCCAGCAGGACCACGACGGGCCCCTCGGGTGGCTCGTCCCAGCGGATCGCCGGGATGTCGGTGGACCGGTTGTCGGTGGGCCGGTTGTCCTCGCCGGATTGCGCGTACTGATCAGCCATGCGGTCAGTCTGCCCCGTACCGCGCGGACAATTGAAGGTGCGCAGCCCCTACCGCGGCCGGTCCCCCGGGAAGGGGCCCATGGCACGATGTTGGCCAACCCGCCGCCGCGAGAGCGGCCGGGCACTGTGAAGGAGCGACGATGAACGACACTCCGGGCTGGGCTTCGCCCGGATCCGCCCCGTCCGACGGCCCGTCCGACGGGCGGGAACCCGGCGCGTCCGGCCCGGACGGCTCGGCCGGGCCCTCCGACCGTCCCGGCCCCGGACAGCCCGCCGCCCAGCCGGGCGCGGATCCGCAGAGCCCCGGTCCGCAGTGGTCCAAGGAGCAGCCACCCCCAGCGCAGTGGTCGGCGCCCGCAGGCGCGCAGCAGCCGACCCAGGCCCCGCCACCGCCCCCCGGCCCGACCGTCCAGGGCTGGGGCCCGCCCCCCGGAGCCCCTGGAGCCCCTGGAGCCCCCGGTGCTCCGGGCACTCCCGGCGCCTGGGGACCCCCCACAGGCGGCCCGCCCGCCGACCCCACCGCCCCCGGCACCCCTCAGCCCGGCCCCACCGCGCCCGGCACTCCCCCACCCGCCCCCGGCGCCCCCGGCGCCCTTGGAGGCCCCCCCGCCCCCGGCTGGGGCAACGCCCCCGGCTACGGCGGCTACCAGCCCTACGGCGCCTGGGGCACCCCCTGGGGCGGCCCTCCGCCCGCCGCGAAGCCCGGCATCATCCCGCTGCGCCCGCTCGGCGTCGGCGAGATCCTCGACGGCGCGGTCTCCACCATGCGCACCTACTGGCGCACGGTCCTCGGCATCTCCCTGACCGTCGCGGTCCTCACCGAGATCGTCATCGTCCTGCTCCAGGGCTTTCTCCTGAACGACCTCCTGGACACCTCCGCCATCGACGACCCCAGTGCCAGCGTCGGCGAACTCGCCCGCGCGCTGGGCGAGGCGATGGCCGCGAACGTCGTCGTCTTCGTGATCTCCCTGATCGGCACCGTCGCCGCGACCGCCCTGCTGACCACGGTCACCAGCCGCGCGGTGCTCGGCAAGCCCGTGACCACCGGGGAGGCGTGGCGCGACGCCCGCCCTCAGGTGCTGCGGCTGTTCGGCCTGATCTTCCTGCTGGTGCTGATCGGCCTCGGCATCATCGCCGTCGGAACCCTGCCCAGCGTCCTGGTCGCCGCGTCGGGCGGGGGCGGCGGGGCCTTCGCCCTGTCCCTGCTGGTGCTCCTCGGTGCCGCCGTGGTCGCGGTGTGGGTGTGGGTCCGCTTCTCCCTCGCCTCGCCCGCCCTGATGCTGGAGAAGCAGAGCATCACCAAGGCCATGGGCCGCTCCGCGAAACTCGTACACGGCTCCTGGTGGCGGATCTTCGGTATTCAACTTCTCGCCGTGATCATCGCCAATGTCATCGCCATGATCATTGTGGTCCCGTTCGCCCTCGCCGGTGCCATGGCCGACGGCGACAGCCTCACCGCGTTCGTCGAGTCCGGCACCGGCCTGGGCTGGACGTTCCTCGTCATCAGCGGCATCGGCTCGGTGATCGGCTCCATGATCACCTTCCCGATCACGGCCGGCGTGACCGTGCTCCTCTACATCGACCAGCGCATCCGCCGCGAGGCCCTCGACCTCGACCTGGCCCGCGCCGCCGGTGTCCAGGGCTACACCGGCACCGCCCCCAGGAGCTGATGCGGTGAGTCCGGCGGGGGGATCTGCCCTGACCCAGGCCACGCAGTCGGCACTCTCGGCCCTGCCGACGCTGCCGCGCGACGCCGACGAACCACCGCTCACCGTCCCGCGCGCGCCCGCGCGCGAGGCGGCCGAGCGCGAACTCGCCAAGCGCATGTACCACAACGACGACCCCGGGCTGTTCGAACGCGCCCTGGACAGGTTCTGGGAGTGGCTGGACGACCTGTTCAACTCGGCGTCGGCCGCCACCCCCGGCGGCACCATCGGCCTCGTCGTCGTCATCCTGGTCGTCGTGGCCCTCCTGGCCGCCCTGTGGTGGCGCCTGGGCACCCCCCGCCGGCCTCCCGTCTCCACCGCCGCCCTGTTCGACGACCGCCCCCGCAGCGCCGCCGACCACCGCGCCGCCGCCGAGGCCCACGCCGCCCAGGGCCACTGGAACCAGGCCGTCCAGGAACGCATGCGCGCCATCGTCCGTTCCCTGGAGGAACGCGCCCTCCTGGACATCCGCCCCGGCCGCACCGCCGACGAGGCCGCCGCCGAAGCGGGCCGCTCCCTGCCCGCCCACGCCGACCGACTCCGCGCCGCCGCCCGCGACTTCGACGACGTCACATACGGCGGCCGTACGGCCACCAGGGCACCGTACGAGCGCATCGCGGCGCTCGACCACGACCTCGACCGCACCAAACCCCACCTCACCAGCGCCAGTGCGAGCACCGGCACCACCAGCAGCACGGACCGCACCACCCGCCAGGGAGCCGCCGGATGACCACCGAGGCCACGCTCCCCGCCACCTCGGCCTCGCCCACCCCGCGCCAACTGTGGACCCGCGGCCGGGGCATCGCCCTCGCCCTCGTACTCCTCGTCGCGGGCGCCATCGCCATCGCGCTGGTCCGCTCCGACGCCGAGCACGGCAGCCTCGATCCACGCTCCACCGACGCACAGGGCAGCCGCGCCCTCGCCGAACTCCTCGCCGAACGAGGCGTCTCCACGCGCGTGGTGACCACCCTCGACGAGGCCGGCGCCGCCACCGGCCCCGACACCACCCTCCTGGTCGCCGACCCCGACCTGCTCACCCCCGCCCAGCAGTCCCGCCTCCACGAGGACACCGCCACCTCCGGTGGCCGCACGGTCCTGATCGCCGCCGGCATCTCCTCCGTCGAGCGCCTCGCCCCCGGCATCTACGTCGACCCCGCCATCAGCCTCGACACCACGCTCGACCCCGGCTGCGCCCTCCCCGAGGCCGACCGCGCGGGCCCCGCCGAGACCGGCGGCCTGCGCTACTCGACCACCCACCCCGAGGCCGACGAGTGCTACCTCAGCGAGCGCCTGGCCACCCTCGTCCGCCTCCCCCAGCCCTCCGGAGGCGGCGACACCGTTCTGCTCGGCGCGCCCGACATCCTGTTCAACGACCGCCTCGACCAGCAGGGCAACGCCTCGCTGGCTCTCCAACTCCTCGGCTCCCGCCCCCATCTGACCTGGTACCTCCCCTCCCTCTCCGACACCACCGCCACCACGGACGGCGAACGCGGCTTCTTCGACCTGATCCCCTCCGGCTGGCTCTGGGGCACCCTGCAACTCTTCATCGCCGCGGCCCTCGCCGCCCTCTGGCGGGCACGCCGACTCGGCCCTCTCGTACCGGAGAAACTCCCCGTCGCGATCCGCGCCTCCGAAACCGTCGAAGGCCGCGCCCGCCTCTACCGCAAGGCGAACGCCCGCGACCGCGCGGCAGCCGCTCTCCGCTCCACGACCCGCACCCGCCTCGCCCCCCTGGTAGGACTCCCCGTCTCCCGGGCGGACACGCCCGAGGCCCTGCTCCCGGCCCTGTCCGCCCGCCTCCGGAGCGGCACCCAGGACCTGCACACCCTCCTCTTCGGCCCCGCGCCCACCGACGACCGGGCCCTGATCACCCTCGCCGACCAACTCGACGCCCTCGAAAGAGAGGTACGCCGTCCATGATGGACCCGACCACTGACAACGCCGGGCCGAGCGGGGACCCGGGCTCCGCCCGCGCCTCTCTCGAAGCCCTGCGCGCCGAGATCGCCAAGGCCGTGGTCGGCCAGGATCCCGCCGTGACCGGCCTCGTCGTCGCCCTGCTGTGCCGCGGCCACGTCCTGCTCGAAGGCGTCCCCGGCGTCGCCAAGACCCTCCTGATCCGCGCGCTGGCCGCATCCCTCGAACTCGACACCAAACGCGTCCAGTTCACCCCCGACCTCATGCCCAGCGACGTCACCGGCTCCCTGGTCTACGACGCCCGCACCGCCGAGTTCTCCTTCCAGCCCGGCCCGGTCTTCACCCACCTCCTCCTCGCCGACGAGATCAACCGCACACCCCCCAAGACCCAGTCCTCCCTCCTGGAAGCCATGGAGGAACGCCAGGTCACGGTCGACGGCACCCCCCGCCCCCTCCCCGACCCGTTCCTGGTGGCCGCCACCCAGAACCCGGTCGAGTACGAGGGCACCTACCCCCTCCCCGAAGCCCAGCTGGACCGTTTCCTCCTCAAGCTCACCATCCCCCTCCCCTCCCGCCAGGACGAGATCAACGTCCTCACCCGCCACGCCGAGGGCTTCAACCCCCGCGACCTCCAGGCCGCCGGCATCCGCCCCGTAGCGGGCCCCGCCGCCCTGGAAGCGGCCCGCGCGGCCGTCGCCAAGACCACCGTCTCCCCCGAGATCACGGCCTACGTCGTCGACATCTGCCGCGCCACCCGCGAGTCGCCGTCCCTCACCCTGGGCGTCTCCCCGCGCGGCGCCACCGCCCTGCTGGCCACCTCGCGCGCGTGGGCCTGGCTCACCGGCCGCGACTACGTCATCCCCGACGACGTCAAGGCCCTCGCCCTGCCCACCCTCCGCCACCGCGTCCAGCTCCGCGCGGAGGCCGAGATGGAGGGCGTGACGGCCGACTCCGTCATCAACGCGATCCTCTCCCACGTCCCCGTCCCCCGCTGATGGCCCTCAGCGGACGCGCCGCGCTCCTGGCGGCCCTGGGCTCCCTCCCCGTCGGCCTCTGGGACCCCAGCTGGACGGGGCTCCTCGCGGTCAACGCCCCCCTGGCCGTCGCCTGCGCCTGCGACTTCGCCCTCGCGGCCCCCGTACGCCGCCTGGGCCTGTCCCGCACCGGCGACACCGCCGCCCGCCTCGGCGAACCCGCGGACATCACCCTGACGGTCACCAACCCGTCCCGCCGCCCCCTGCGCGCCCAGCTCCGCGACGCCTGGCCCCCGAGCACCGCGGCGGAACCCACCCGCCACCGCCTCACCATCCCCCCGGGCGAACGCCGCCGCACCACCATCCGCCTCCGCCCCACCCGCCGAGGCGACCACCAAGCCGACCGCGTCACCATCCGCTCCTATGGCCCCCTCGGCCTCCTGACCCGCCAGGGCACCCACCAGGTCCCCTGGACGGTCCGCGTCCTCCCCCCGTTCACCAGCCGCAAGCACCTCCCCTCAAAACTGGCCCGCCTCCGCGAACTCGACGGCCGCACCAGCGTCCTCACCCGAGGCGAGGGCACCGAATTCGACAGCTTGCGCGAATACGTCCCCGGCGACGACACCCGATCCATCGACTGGCGCGCCACCGCCCGCCAGACCACGGTCGCCGTACGCACCTGGCGCCCCGAACGCGACCGCCACATCCTCTTGGTCCTCGACACCGGCCGCACCTCCGCCGGCCGGGTGGGAGACGCCCCCCGCCTGGACGCCTCCATGGACGCCGCCCTGCTCCTGGCCGCCCTCGCCTCCCGCGCGGGCGACCGGGTGGACCTCCTCGCCTACGACCGCCGAATCCGCTCCCTCATCCAGGGCCGCACGGCCGGCGACCTCCTCCCGTCCCTGGTCAACGCCATGGCCACCCTCGAACCCGAACTCGTCGAAACCGACGCCCGCGGCCTCACCGCCACAGCCCTCCGCACGGCCCCTCGCCGCTCCCTGATCGTCCTTCTGACGACACTCGACGCGCCCCCCGTCGAAGAGGGTCTGCTCCCGGTCCTCCCCCAACTCACCCAGCGCCACACGGTCCTGGTGGCCTCCGTAGCCGACCCCCACATCGCCGGCATGGCCCAGTCCCGCGGCACCATCGACGCCCTCTACGAAGCCGCAGCAGCCGCCCAGGCCCAGTCGGAACGCCACCGCACCTCAGAACAACTACGCCGCCACGGCGTCACGGTCGTAGACGCAACACCTGACCAGCTGGCCCCGGCCCTGGCGGACGCCTACTTGGCCCTCAAAACAGCAGGCCGCCTATAAACGAAAAAGGGCCCGGCAAAACCGGGCCCAATCCAACCAACCAATCCCAAACGCAAGAAAGCCCCGCATCCGAAGATGCGGGGCTTCCCCTCAAAATTTGTTCGGCGGCGTCCTACTCTCCCACCGGGTCCCCCCAGCAGTACCATCGGCGCTGTAAGGCTTAGCTTCCGGGTTCGGAATGTAACCGGGCGT
>NZ_JBEXLA010000022.1:0-118343 GCF_040609715.1 Streptomyces sp. NPDC004610
AGCATCCTCGCCGACCGCCCCCACCGACCCCTCACCGGCGAAACCGTCCTCGACACCGCCACCGACGACATCGGCGAGGTCGTCGGCTACCTCCTCCGCCCCCTGGAACCCGGCCGCCCCTGGACCGCCGACCCCGACAACATCCGCCGCCCCGAACGCGACCGGCTGATCCGCGCCCGACTCGCCCGCCGCACCCACCTCCCGGCGGGCCTCGTCCCCGCCCCACCCACGGGCCTCACCCGTGACTGAACAACCCCCGACCACCAAGGAGAAGCCCCCGCCACCCAGGAGTTCCGATGGCCTCCTCTGGAGCGGAGCCCTCATGCTCCTCGTCTGGTCCTCGGTCTTCGCCTTCGTGATGTCCGTCGTCCTGGCCCACTCCCGGTAAGGCCGCGACAAGGCTCGTACCAGCGCGCATCGAGTCGTGTGGGCGTACGCTCCCCGCCACTCTCTTCACTCAACGCGTCCGCCCACACACATCCCGTGCTGTACGGTCACCCCAGAAACGTAAAAAAGTACGGCCCCCGCATCGGCTGCAACCGACGGCGAGGGCCTGAACCACGAATGGAAACCGACTCCACCGTGATGTACCGGCACCATATCGCGCCGTCGCGCGCCTACACCCAGCTCTCGCACGACATCATCCGGCACCCCCGCCTCTCCTCCGATGCCGTCCGCCTCCTCACCTGGCAACTCTCCCTCCCCGACGGCACCCGCGAACCCCTCTCCCGTACCGCCGAACGCGCCCACATCGGCGCCTGCGCCTTCACCCGCGCCAAACGGCAGCTCAAGGACGAGGGCTTCGTGCACGAGCGGCGGCTCCAAGGGCCCGGCGGTCACTGGATCACCCAACAGCTCGTCTCCAGCGTCCCGTTGAACGACGCCGAAGCCGCCAGGCTCCTGGCTCAAACGCCCCCGCCCCCACCGAGTCCCGCATTACCGGCCGTCGGTCAGCCGACCACCCCGCCCACCGACCGCTATCCCAAGACAGAACCCCCTGAGAACACCCCCAACCAACCCCCCAAACCCCCCGCCGAGCCTCCCGCTCCGCCCATCGAGCCCTCGGCCGAGGCCCGAGCCCTCGCCGCCGCCTACCCCCGGCTCTCCCCCGCCCTCCGCCACATCCCCGCCGCCATGCACACCGAGCTGGCCCAGCTCACCGACCGCTGGCTGAGCGCCGGGCACCCGCCCACCGCCATCCGCACGCACATCCTGCGCGGCCTCCCCGACGACGGCACCCCCGTCCACCGGCCCGGCGGCCTCCTGCGCCATCTCCTCAGCCACACCCCTCCCCCTCCGGAAGCCGAAACAGCCCGAGCAGCCCAGGCAGCCCAGGCGCCACCGCCACCTCCCCCCACACCCGCCCTCCGCCTCTCCCCCCGACTCACCCGCACCCGGGAGTGCGCAGGCCATCACCTCCAACCCACCCTCTTCCGGCCACTCGCCGACGAGACCCTCTGTCCCCGCTGTCTCCCCCTGCCTCCGCCCTTGCGCCGCTGATCCGCTCAGGTCCGGTCCCCGGCCTGTCCGGACCTGGCAGGATTGGGCAGGTTCGCGACGGACATCAAGGGGAGCGGGAGCAGCCGATGGCCACAGGCGCCGCAACGGCCGTACTGAGGGACGTCCTCGACATCAAGGAGGACGTGTACGCCGGCGACTTCAAGGTCGAGCTGTCCCAGGGGTTCACCGGGCAGACGACCGCGCGGGTCGAGGAGTATGTGGTCACCCCCCAGCTCCAGGAGCAGTTCGGCAAGGCGCTGAAGCTGGTGCGGGGCGCGGTGCGCAACGGGACCTCGTACGCCGCCTATCTTCATGGTTCCTTCGGTGCCGGTAAGAGTCACTTCCTGACCGTGCTGCACGCCGTCCTGAACGGGGATCCCTCGGCGCGGGCCAAGCCCCGGCTGCGCGAGGTCATCGCCGAGCACGACGAGTGGCTGCGCGGCAGGCGGTTCCTCATGGTGCCGTACCACCTGGTCGGCGCGGCCAACCTGGACGAGGCCCTGCTCGGAGGGTATGTCCGGGCCATCCGCGCCCAGCATCCGGAGGCGCCCACCCCTACCGTCTTCCGGTCCGACTCCCTGCTCGCGGATGCCGGGCGGATGCGCGAGCAGCTCGGCGACGACGCCTTCGTCCGGCTGCTGCCCGTCGAGGGGGGCACGGGTGGGGACGGCGACGACGATGACGAGCTTCAGGTCATCGGGTCCGGCGGGGCATGGACCTCCGGTGAGCTGGACGACGCCTTCCGCGCTCCCGCCGGGGACGCCCGGCGGGAGCGGCTGGTGTCCGCGCTGCTCAGCGGGCCCATGCAGGCGTACGCCGAGAGCGCGCGCGGCGATGCCGCCAAGTACGTACCGCTGGAGAACGGGCTCTCCGCGATCAGCCGCCATGCCCAGGCGCTGAACTACGACGGTGTGGTGCTGTTCCTCGATGAGCTGGTGCTGTGGCTCCAGGCGCACATGCGGGACCGGACCTTCGTCAACAACGAGATCCAGAAGCTGGTGAAGCTGATCGAGTCGGGGGACGCGGACCGGCCGGTGCCGATCGTGTCCTTCATCTCGCGGCAGCGGGATCTGTCGCAGCTCGTCGGGTCCGATGTGCTCGGGGCCGATGTGAAAGCGATGGAAAGATCCCTTGAGTATCTGAACGAGCGGTTCGACACGGTCGATCTCGAGGACCGGAACCTGCCGGAGATCATCAAGGAGCGGGTGCTCAAGCCGCGGCCGGGGAAGGAAGCGGTGCTGGAGACCGCCTTCGCCGGGGTCGACCGGTCGAATCAGCAGGTCAAGGACATCCTGCTGGACGGCGGCGGGGCCACCCACTCCGACTGGGGCGACTTCCGGGCGGTGTACCCGCTGTCCCCGGCGCTGCTCAATGTGCTGGTCGCGCTGTCCGGCGCGCTCCAGCGGGAGCGGACCGGTCTGAAGCTGGTGCAGTTGCTGCTGGTGAAGAACGCGGGTGCCACCGTCGGGCAGCTCATTCCGCTCGGTGATCTGTGGGACGTACTGGTGGACGGGACCGGGGCCGCGTTCACCGACAAACTGAAGCAGGAGTCCGATGCCGCCGTGCGGTTCTACGGCAAGGCGCGCGCCCATCTGCTGGAGAAGTACGGCTCGGACACCCACACCGACTTCCGGGCCGACGACCGGTTCGTGAAGACCCTGCTGCTGGGCTCGCTCGCGCCGGACGTGCCCGCGCTGCGGCGGCTGTCGGGGGCACGGCTGGCCGCGCTCAACCATGGCTCGGTCCGGTCCCGTACCGTCCCGGCCGGTGATGTGGTGATCCGGCGGATGCGGGATCTCCAGGCCGCGTTTCCGTCGGAGCTGCGGTCCGACGGGGAGACCGACCCGGTGTTCTCGCTGCATCTGTCCGATCTTGACATCGAGCCGCTGCTCGACGCCGTGGCCGAGGAGGACAAGGCCGGTGTGCGGCGGGTGTGGCTGCGCGACCGGCTGTGGGAGGCCATGGGGGTGCGCGACGGGCAGTTCGTCGCCGAGAGGGAGGTCGTCTGGCGGGGGACGCGGCGGGTCGCCGAGTTCGTGTTCGGCAATGTGCGGGACCGGGGGGATCTGCCGAACGAGATGTTCACCCCGGCCACGGCCGGGAATGTACGGTTCGTTCTTGATTATCCGTTCGATGACGGTGATCACTTCCCCAGTGACGACTTCCACCGGGTGGAGGAGCTGCGCAAGGACGGGGTGACCGCCCCGACCTTGGTGTGGCTCACCGACTTCTTCTCCGACCAGCGTCGGGCACAGCTCGGGCGGCTCATGCGGATCATCTTCCTGCTGGAGCGCGACCGGCTCACCGACTACACCGGGAACTTCCCGCCCGACGACCGGGCCAAGGTGCGGCGGCAACTGGAGGTGGCCCGCGACACCCTGAGCGACCAGCTCACCGGGGCGCTCGCCGAGGTGTACGGGCTGGCCCGGCCCACCGACTCCAACCCCGGGCCCGAGGTGCCGGACGGGCGCCATGTGCTGTCGCTCCAGCCGGAGTTCGCGCAGCCCCGCGAGGAGGGCGGCAAGGGCTTCGACGCGAATGTGCAGCATCTCGCCGACGGGATGTTCTCCGCGCTGTATCCGAAGCACCCGGACTTCGGGCCCGACGGCAAGGGGCAGCGCAAGGCGGTGTCGCCCGCCGAACTGCGCACCGCCCTGGAGTGGATCACCCGGGCCATGGACGAGGGCGGCCGGGCGCAGAACGTCGACAGCCACCATCTGCGGACGGTGAAGCGGATCGTGGAGCCCCTGGAACTGGGCACCGTCCACGACGGTCCGCTCGTCATGCGGCAGGACTGGCGGGCGCGCATCAACCAGGCGGCAGCCGCGCACAACCAGCGCAGGGATCTCGGCGTCGAGGACATCCGCCGCTGGATCACCAAGGACATCGGGCTCGGCGGCCTCGACCGGCTCACCGGGAATCTGCTGATCGCCACCTACGCGCTGCTCGACGACCGGGCCTGGACCTTCCAGGGCGGGCCGGAACGGGAGGCGCCCGCCCTGCACGAGATCGGGCCCGGCTGGTCGCTGCGGGAGCAGCCGCTGCCCAGCGACGAGGAGTACGCGACGGCTCGGGAGCGGGCCGCCCAGCTGTTCGGGGTCGCCGCGAAGCCGAAGATGTACGCGCGCAGCGTCAACCGGCTCGCCGAGGACCTGCGGGCCAGGGTGGAACAGTGGGAGAAGGACGTCTCGGGTGTCCGGGCGTCCCTGGAGCGGCACGCTCCGCTGCTCGGCCTCGACACCCCCGACGACCCCGCTCCCCGTACGGCCATCCTGCGGGAGGCCGCCGGACTGCTCGCCCGGCTCACCCGGCACGGCAACGACGCCACCGCCCTGGTGAAAGAGCTGGCAGCCGCCTCGTACACCGCCTCCGCGCGGGATCTGAACACGGCGGCCGGAAGCGCCGGGGACGTGCTGCGGGCCCTGGACGGCGCGGCCTGGCCCGCGCTGACCAATGTGCGGGGGCTGATCGGCCGGGAGGACGGGGTGGGCGACCGGGCCCGGCGGCTGTTCGCCGAGATCACCCTCGCCGCGCGGGACTCCGAGTTCCAGCGCTCGCTGATCCCGGTGCTCGGCGACGCGGGCGAGCGGGCCAACGCGATCATCAACGACGCGCTCCGGGTGGAGACGGTCGCCGTACCGCCCCGGCCCGCGGAGCCCACGCCGGGACCGCAGGACGTACGGGTCAGCGATCCCGAGGTGGCGACCTCGCATCCGGGGACGGACGGGCCGGGTTCCGGCGGGCAGCCGGGGGGCACGCCCGCGGGACCCGGGGGACCCGTGGCGCCCGCGTCGGCCACGGGCGGGGCGGGGCGCCGGGTCATCGCCGCCTCCCGGGCGACACCGCTGGAGGAACTGCTCGCCGGTGAACTGGCGGACGTACGGGACGACATCCGTGCCTATCTCGCCGCGCACCCGGAGGGCGCCGTGGAGATCCGCTGGCAGGCGGTCGAACCGTCCGCCGGGGCCGACAGCTTCGACGAGGAGCGCTGATGGCGCCGGTCCGGCCGGCCGCCGGGCGGCGGGCCATCGAAGTGCTGCTGGAGGCCGAACTGCCGCGGGCCGGTGATCGACGGCTCGTCCTGGTCGACGCTGTGTGGGCGGGCGGCGAGGAGGAGCGGGAGTTCACGGTCCAGGTGGACGGCGGCGCCCGCCGGGTGCACGTCACCGCGCAGGACTCGCCGCTGGGCATCGCCGACGCCTGGCGGCGGCACCTCACCGACACCGACCCGGGCGGGGACAGCGTCCTCGTGGTCACCGGGCGGGTCCCCGCCGACCAGATCGGCTGGGACCTGCGCGGACACGCGGTGCGGCGCAGGCCCCTGGCCGTCGAGCGCGCCGACATCGTCAAGCAGTTGTTCGGAGCCGGTGACCTCGACACCCGGATGGTGCGGGAACACTGGCTGCTGGACGCGCTGCTGGAGGCCGAACCCCCCGGCGGCTGGCCGCGCGCGGGCTCCGTACTGACCCGTGACCGGGCCGTACGCGCCCTGCTCGCCGCCCGGGTGGGCCTGGGCGACACCAGCGACGAGACGCTGGACGTCGACGCCGACACGGTCTTCGCCTGGAGCCGCGGATCGGCCGGTCCCCGGCGGTTCGCCGAGCTGCCGGAACCCGAGCGGGCGGGACTGGCCGACTGGCTGGAGCAGACGACCGGGCCCGCCGCGCCCACCCTGCTCGCCCTCGCCGCCGACGGGCGCGGCAGCGACGCCCTCCCGCTGGGCGCGCTGGCCTCCGCCGCCCTGGCCTGTCCCGCCGCGGCCGACGCCGGATTCGCGCTCGGCACGCTCTTCGGGCGGGCCCTCGGCTCGTTCGACGCGCTCGGCCCCTACGCGTCCGCCGCGACCGGCGTGCTCTCCCGGTGGCTCGCCCAGGCCGAGGCCGGTGGCCAGGCCGGACAGACCGCCCGGACCCGCGTCCTGACGGTCCTGGAACGCGCCGACCAGCTCGCCGACACCGCCAGGCTGACCGGGCTGCTCGCCGGGGACCGTCTGCTGCCCTCCGGCTACCGGAACCGGCTGCGGGCCGTCGCCGCCGCGCTCGACGGGCGGCCCGGCCCGGCACAGTCGGCGCTGCGCGAACTGGCCGACCATCAGCTCGCCGTGGTCCACGCCGAGTCCACCGAGCGGGCCCGCACCGCCGTACGGCTGCTGCGCTGGCTGGACGCCCCCCGGCCCACGGTGGACTCCGTCGGTCAGGGCGTGCGCCAGCACCTGGAGTCCACCGGGTGGGTGGACCTCGCCATCGGGATACTCGCCGAGGGGGACGCCTCCCGGGACAGCGAGGTCGGGGAGGCGTACCACCGGCTGATCGGCCGGGTGCGGGAGCGGCGGCGGCAGGTGGACGAGCGGTTCGCGCAGGTGCTGGCCGTGTGGACCGAGGCCGCCTCGCAGCAGGCACCCCACGGTGCGCTGCTGATCGAGGACGTCCTCGCTGAGGCCGCCTCACCGCTCGCCCGCGACGGCGGACGGCCACTGATCCTGGTGCTGGACGGCATGAGCGCCGATGTCGCCGTGGAACTCGCCGCCGGACTCGACCGGCGGACCTGGCTCGAAGTCGTGCCCGCGGCCCAAGCGGGCCGCCGTCCGGGACGGCTCGCCGCCGTCGCCATGCTGCCCACCGTCACCCGGGTCAGCCGGGCCTCGCTGCTCAGCGGCACGGCCACGGAAGGCGGTCAGGACGTGGAGCGGGCCGGGTTCACCGCCTTCTGGAAGAAGCGGCGCCGCGAGGCGGTGCTCTTCCACAAAGGGAGCTACGAAGGGACGGCCGGGCACCGGCTCGCCCCCGAGCTGCTCGGTGCGCTCGCCGACGAGACGACCGTCGTCGGCGTCATCCTCAACACCGTCGACGACGCGCTCGCCGACGGCCGGGAGAGCGGCCGGGGCCAGTGGCGGATAGGGGACATCGCCAAGCTGGCCGACCTGCTCGACGCGGCGCTCGGCGCCGGTCGGCCCGTCCTGCTGGTCTCCGACCACGGGCACGTCCTGGACCGCAGCACCCGCGACCACGGGATCACCGCCGCCGAGAACGTCCAGGGCGCCCGCTGGCGCACCGGCCCGGCCCAGCCCGGCGAGACCGCGCTCGCCGGGCCCCGGGTCAAGGCCGCGGGCGGGCGGATCACCGCCGCCTGGCGCGATGACGTGCGCTACACGGCACGCCAGGCCGGATACCACGGAGGTGCCTCGCTCGCCGAGGTCACCGTGCCCGTCCTGGCGTTCGTCGCCGCCGGTAGTGAGATCCCCGCCGGATGGACCGTCCTCCCGGCCGAGGACACCGCCCCCGACTGGTGGCGCGGTGGCACCGAACGCCCCGAGCCCCCGTCGTCCGAGCCGCCCGTCAGAGGCCGGGCCGGACGCAAGCCGGAACCGCAGGCCGAGGGGCTCTTCGCCCAGCCCGGCCGGGGCACACCCGGCGAGCGGACCGTGCGCAGCGCCCCGTACCGGACCCAGCGCGAGTTCGTCCGGCTGCCGCCCTCCGACACGGCCGTGGCCGCCGCGCTCGACGCACTGCTCGACGCCGGGGGCAAGCTCTCCCCGGCGGCGGTCGCGGCGGCGGCCCAGGCGGCCACGGGCAAGTCGCAGCGCAACCCGGAGCGGTTCGTGACCGTGCTCGAACGCCTGCTCAACATCGACGGCTATCCCGTGCTCCAGCTCGTGGAGTCCGGACGTACCGTCCACCTCGACAGGGAACTCCTGCGCCAGCAGTTCCCGGGAGACATCACACCGTGAATCCGCCGGACATCCCCGAGACCCCGCCCCCGGCTCCGGCTGCGGCCCCGGCACCCGAGGTCAGTCCCGCCCGCGCCCGGGACGTGGTCGACGCGCTGCGCCGCGGCACCGTGCCCCAGCAGGGGCTCGGGCTGTTCGCCGTCGGCCTGGACCGCTTCACCGACGCCCTGGACGACGACCTCGCCACCGTGGCCCGGGGCGGCTCCGCGTTCCACGCGCTGCGCGGCGAGTACGGCTCCGGCAAGACGTTCTTCGCCCGCTGGCTGGCGGAACGGGCCAAGCGGCGCGGACTGGCCGTCAGCGAGGTGCAGATCTCCGAGACGGAGACCCCGCTGCACCGGCTGGAGACGGTGTACCGCCGGCTCACCGAACGGCTGGCCACCGCCACCCACCCGCCCTCGGCCCTGCGCGCGGTGGTCGACTCCTGGTTCTACGCGCTGGAGGAGGAGATCCTCGACGGCGGGGACGTGGACGAGAACGACGAGTCCGCGCTCGCGAACGCCGTGGACGCCCTGCTGGAACTGCGGCTGGCCGAGGTCGCCCGCACCACCCCCGCCTTCTCCGCCGCCCTGCGCGGCTACCGCGAGGCCGTGGCCACCGGGGACGGGGCCCGCGCCGAGGCGCTCATCGCCTGGCTCGGCGGGCAGAAGTCGGTGGCCGCCGCCGCCAAACGCGCCGCCGGGGTGCGCGGCGACCTCGACCACTTCGCGGCCCTCGGCTTCCTCCAGGGACTGCTGACCGTCCTGCGGGACTGCGGGCACCCCGGGCTGCTGCTCGTCCTGGACGAGGTGGAGACCCTCCAGCGGGTGCGCGGCGATGTCCGGGAGAAGTCCCTGAACGCGCTGCGCCAGCTCCTGGACGAGATCGACGCCGGGCGCTTCCCCGGCCTGTTCCTCGTCATCACCGGCACCCCCGCCTTCTACGACGGCCAGCAGGGCGTCCAGCGCCTCGCCCCGCTGGCACAGCGCCTCGCGACCGACTTCACCACCGACCCGCGTTTCGACTCCCCCCGCGCGGTCCAGCTCCGCCTGCCCGGCTTCGACCTGGCCTCCCTCGGCGAACTGGGGCGCAAGGTACGAGGCGTGTACGAGGCCACCGCCCGCCATCCGGAGCGGATCGCCGCGCGGGCCGACGACACGTACCTGGACGAACTCGCCCGTGCGGTCACCGGCTCGCTCGGCGGCAAGGCGGGCATCGCCCCCCGGCTGTATCTGCGCAAACTGGTCGCCGACGTCCTCGACCGGGTCGACACCTTCGCCGAGTTCGATCCCCGCGTCCACTACACGCTCACCGTGAACACCGCGGAGCTGGACGAGGTGGAGCGCAACGCGGCGGCGGGCGCGGGAGACGTGGAGCTGGAGCTGCCGTGAGCGCGGACGCGTTCGATCTTCTCGATCCGATCCTCACCCACCACATCGTCAACTCCCTCGGCTGGCGCTCCCTGCGTCCGCTCCAGCAGGAGGCGATCGGGCCGCTGCTGGCCGGGCAGGACGCCGTACTGCTCGCGCCGACCGCCGGGGGCAAGACCGAGGCCGCCGCGTTCCCGCTGCTCACCCGGGCCCAGCGGCACGGCTGGAAGGGCACCGGCATCCTCTATGTGACACCGCTGAAGGCACTGCTCAACAATCTGCATCCGCGGCTGGAGAAGTACGCGGGCTGGGTGGGCCGTACCGCGGAGCTGTGGCACGGCGACATCGCCACCAGCAGACGCCGCCGCATCCTCGCCCAGCGGCCGGACCTGCTGCTCACCACCCCCGAATCCCTGGAGGCGATGCTGGTCAGCGCCAACGTGGACCATCGGGCGTTCTTCTCCGGGCTGCACACCGTGGTCGTGGACGAGGTGCACGCCTTCGCCGGGGACGACCGGGGCTGGCATCTGCTGGCCGTCCTGGAACGGCTCCAGAAGGTCACCCAACGGCCGGTGCAGCGGGTCGGGCTGTCCGCCACCGTCGGCAACCCGCACGAACTCCTGGACTGGCTCCAGGGTTCCGGGCGCGGGAAGCGGACCGGGCAGGTCGTCGCACCCGGTGTGACCCTGCCCGGCACGGCACGGGCAAAGGCCGGTCGCCCGCCCGGTGACATCGAGCTGGACTTCGTCGGGTCCGTCGCCAACGCGGCCACCGTCCTGGCGGCGCTGCACCGGGGCGAGAAGCGTCTGGTGTTCTGCGAGAGCCGGCGGACCGTCGAGGAACTGGGCGAGCAGCTCCGGCTGCGCGGGGTCACCACCTTTCTCTCGCACGCCTCGCTCTCCGCCGACGAGCGGCGGCGCGCGGAGGAGGCGTTCGCCGAGGCACGGGACTGTGTGATCGTGTCGACCAGCACGCTCGAACTCGGCATCGACGTCGGTGACCTGGACCGGGTGATCCAGCTCGACGCACCGGCCACGGTGGCCTCGTTCCTCCAGCGGCTGGGCCGTACCGGACGGCGCCCCGGAACCGACCGCAACTGTCTGTTCCTGGCCCTCACCGACGCCGGGTTCCTGTCCGCCTGCGCCCTGCTGCTGGCCTGGTCACGGGGGTGGGTGGAGCCGGTCACCGCACCGCCCGAGCCCCGGCATCTGGCGGCGCAGCAGATGCTCGCGCTGTGCCTTCAGGAGGGCCGCGTCGGCGAGAACCTGTGGCAGGAGTGGTGGGGCGGCCTGGACGCCTTCGGCGGCGGCGCCGAGCCCGTCGTACGGCATCTCGTGGAGCAGGGCTATCTGGAGCGGGACGGCGGCACGCTGTTCATCGGGCCGGAGGCGGAACGCCGATTCGGTGCGCGGCACTTCATGAATCTCACGGCCTCCTTCACCGCGCCGCCGGAGTTCACCGTCCTCAGCGGGCGGACCGAGATCGGCCGCACGGACCCGGATCTGCTCACCGAGGACGTCGCGGGGCCGCGCAAGCTGCTGCTTGCCGGGCGGAGCTGGCTGGTGACCTACATCGACTGGCGGCGCAGGCGCTGCTTCGTGGAGCCCACCGAGGACGGCGGGCGGGCCAAGTGGAGCGGATTCGGGCCGGACCGGGTCCGCTCGTTCACCCTGACCCGAGCGGCCCGTGAGGTGCTGCTCGGCGGCGATCCGCCGGTACGGCTCACCCGCCGGGCGGAGGCGAAGCTGGCCGAGGCACGGGAGACCTTCCTGGACGTGGTGCACCCCGCGGGAAGCATCGTCACACGGCGGGGCGACAGCGATGTGCGCTGGTGGACCTGGGCCGGGCACCGCGCGAACGCCACCCTGGCCGCGTCACTGCCCTCGGTCGTCCTCCCGCACCGCATCCTCGACGACCGCTTCGTACGGCTGCGCGACGATGTCGATCCGGGGACCTGGCAGGTGGCTCGCGCAGATGCCGTGACGGGGCTGACCCTGCCCGAGGTGAACGCGAACGCCGTGCGCGGGCTGAAGTTCGCGGAGGCCCTGCCGCAGCGGCTGGCGGAGGCCACCCTCGCCGCGCGGATGGCGGACCTGGAGGGGGCGAGGGCGGTGCTGGCGGAACCGGCGCGGTTCGTGGTGCGGTCCGAGGACTGAGGACGGAGAACTGAGGGCTGCGGCTCCCGGACGGTCGGCGTGGCCCGCCGTCCGTGCGGCACGCCGGAGGCCCGGCACCCCTCGGGGGGGGTACCGGGCCTCCGGTGATCGCGGTGGTTCGTCAGTGCGAGTGGCCGTGCGAGTGGCCGCCCGCCGGGGCCTCTTCCTCTTCCTTCTTCTCGACGACCAGGGTCTCGGTCGTCAGGAGGAGGGAGGCGATGGAGGCCGCGTTCTCCAGGGCGGAGCGGGTGACCTTGACCGGGTCGATGACGCCGGCCTTGACCAGGTCGCCGTACTCGCCGGTGGCGGCGTTGAAGCCCTGGCCCTTCTCCAGCTCGGCGACCTTGGAGGTGATGACGTAGCCCTCCAGGCCGGCGTTCTCGGCGATCCAGCGCAGCGGCTCGACGGCGGCCTTGCGGACCACGGTGACACCGGTGGCCTCGTCGCCGGTCTTGCCGAGGTTGTCCTCCAGGACCTTCACGGCGTGGACGAGCGCGGAGCCACCACCGGAGACGATGCCCTCCTCGACCGCGGCGCGGGTCGCGGAGATGGCGTCCTCCAGACGGTGCTTCTTCTCCTTCAGCTCCACCTCGGTGGCGGCGCCGACCTTGATCACGCACACGCCGCCGGCCAGCTTCGCGAGGCGCTCCTGGAGCTTCTCGCGGTCCCAGTCGGAGTCGGTGTTCTCGATCTCGGCCTTGATCTGGGAGATCCGGCCCTCGACCTCGGACTTGTCACCGGCACCGTCGACGATCGTGGTGTCGTCCTTGGTGACGGTGATCCGGCGGGCGGTGCCGAGGATGTCGGTGCCGACCTGGTCGAGCTTGAGGCCGACCTCCTCGGAGATGACCGTGGCGCCGGTGAGGACGGCCATGTCCTGGAGCATCGCCTTGCGGCGGTCGCCGAAGCCGGGGGCCTTCACCGCGGTGGCGTTGAAGGTGCCGCGGATCTTGTTGACCACCAGGGTGGAGAGGGCCTCGCCCTCGACATCCTCGGCGATGATCAGCAGCGGCTTGGAGGCGTTGGACTGGATGATCTTCTCCAGCAGCGGCAGCAGGTCGGCGATGGCGCCGATCTTGCCCTGGTGGATCAGGATGTACGGGTCCTCCAGGACCGCTTCCATCCGCTCCTGGTCCGTCACGAAGTACGGGGACAGGTAGCCCTTGTCGAAGGCCATGCCCTCGGTGAAGTCCAGCTCCAGACCGAAGGTGTTGGACTCCTCGACGGTGATGACACCGTCCTTGCCGACCTTGTCCATCGCCTCGGCGATCAGCTCGCCGACCTGCTGGTCCTGCGCGGACAGCGCGGCCACGGCGGCGATGTCGGACTTCTCCTCGATCGGCCGGGCGGTCGCCAGCAGATCCGCGGAGACGGCGGCGACGGCCGCGTCGATGCCCTTCTTCAGGGCGGCCGGGGAAGCACCCGCGGCGACGTTCTTCAGACCCTCGCGCACCAGGGCCTGGGCCAGCACGGTGGCGGTGGTGGTGCCGTCACCCGCGATGTCGTTGGTCTTGGTCGCCACCTCCTTCACCAGCTGCGCGCCGAGGTTCTCGTACGGGTCGTCGATCTCGACCTCGCGGGCGATGGTCACGCCGTCGTTGGTGATGGTGGGGGCGCCGAACTTCTTGTCGATGACGACATTGCGGCCCTTGGGGCCGATCGTCACCTTCACCGTGTCGGCCAGCTTGTTGACGCCGCGCTCAAGGGCGCGACGGGCGTCCTCGTCGAACTTCAGGATCTTCGCCATGACAGCGTGAGCCTCTCGGAATTCTGGGGTGGAAAAGACACTGCGCCCCGGGCGCCCTGTCGAGTTGATGGTCGCGGGGGGCCAGGGGCGCAGTAGAGGAACTTCTGAGGTGAAGAACTACTTCTCGATGATCGCGAGCACGTCGCGGGCCGAGAGGACGAGGTACTCCTCGCCGTTGTACTTCACCTCGGTGCCGCCGTACTTGCTGTACAGCACGATGTCGCCGGTCTTGACGTCGAGCGGCAGGCGCTCGCCGTTCTCGAAGCGACCCGGACCGACGGCGAGGACGACGCCCTCCTGGGGCTTCTCCTTCGCGGTGTCCGGGATGACCAGGCCAGAGGCCGTGGTCTGCTCGGCGTCGAGCGGCTGGACCACGATGCGGTCCTCGAGCGGCTTGATGGCAACCTTGGAGCTGGCGGTCGTCACGATCCGACCTCCCCCTTCGGAGATCTCACGGGGTTAACTGTCTGAGGTGGCGACCAGGTGGATCCGTCGTCGCGGGTGCCGGACCTGCCCGTCGCGTATTGGCACTCTCCAGGGGGGAGTGCCAGACCCGAGACTATGACCGCGATTAGCACTCGGTCAAGCGGACTGCTAATCCCGGCCGGGCGCGGAGGGGGTGGACGGGGGGCGGCCGGGGGGGTGCGGGGGGTTCGGGGCGGCGTCCACGGTGGGTCATTGGTGGGTCAACTGCCCTGCCCGGGTTCAGGAACGGCCGGGTCACGGGTCTGTCCCAGCGGGCGGTGGCGGGCGGGACGTCCGTCGCAGGGGCGGAAACCCCATGCGGGGCGGGCCGGGTCCGGCCGGGTGGCGGGTTCCGGGCCGACGGGTGTGTCACAGGGGTGTCCTATGCGGTCGCCGGACGGAACGGGACTCCCGGCCGGGCCGCTCATGGTGATCGGAACGCCGGGACGCTCGGCACCGCAGACATCACCGAATCCGAACTTCCGCTCGAATCCGAGGAAGACACCATGCGCATCCGCAAGCTCACCTTCGCCGCCCTCGCCGTCGCCGCGAGCCTCTCGCTCACCGCCTGCCAGGGCGAGGACGGCACCTCCGCGGAGAGCGACCCCACCCCCGCCGCCGCCTCCGGCTCGGATACCGCCAAGCAGGGCGGTGCGCAGGACACGGCCACCGAGACCGGGACCGGCGGTACGGACACCACCGAAGGCAACGCCGGTGTCACCAACTGCACCGTCGAGGAACTGGAGATCACCGCGTCCGACGCCACCGTCGACGGCGACGCCGAGGGCACCGTCGCCGTGGAGATGGCCAACATCAGCGGCAGCGACTGCCTGCTCTCCGGGTTCGCGGGCGTCGACCTGGAGACCGACGCGGGCACCCTGTCCGCGGAGCGCAGCGGCGACGCCGGTGAACCGACCGTCCTCAAGGGCGGGGAGTCGGCCTACTTCGGTGTCTTCCACCCGCTCAACGACTCGGGCGGCTCCGGGGTCGGCGTCAGCACGCTGTGGGTGACCCCGCCCAACGAGACCGAGGTCTACAAGGTCGAGTGGCCGGGCGGCACCCTGCCCGTCACGGAGGACGGGTCCGGCTCCGCGGTGCGGGTCGGCGCCATGGGCAGTGTCGGCCAGGGTGGCTGAGCGTGCGGTGCCGGGCGCCGGAGGGCTGGGCCGGGGGCGTCGGTCAGACGTAGTCCTCCAGGCGGCCCACCCGCAGGCCCTGGTCCTCGATCTCCTTCAGGAGCCTGGTGGTGCGGGCTACCAGCGTCGGGCCCGGGGTCTCGTCCGGGGTGACGGAGATGATGTCGCCGGGCAGCAGCCGGTGCGGGCCCTCGGTGAAGTGGGTGTCGGTGTCGGTCGCCGTCACCCGCCACAGCACCAGCGCCTCGACCCCGCAGTCCCGCGCCGCCCTCAGTGTCGTCCCGTCGTACATGCCGTAGGGCGGGCGCAGCAGGGCCGGGCGGATGCCGAAGCGGGACTTCAGTTTGTTCTGCTGGCCGCAGATCTCGGCGCGCTGACCGGCGTACGGCATTCCGCGCAGGGCGGCGTGGTCCATGGTGTGGTTGTGGAGGGTGGCCCCGACCGCGCGCAGCCGGGCGAAGTGGCCGTATCCCGGGCCCGCCACACTGTCCGTCAGGAACAGGCTGACCGGCAGCCGCCGCTCCCGCACCATCTCCACGAACCGCGGATCGCGCTCCGCGCCGTCGTCGTAGGTCAGGAAGACCACCTTGTCGCGGGTCGGGACGCGGGACAGGACCCGGGGGGACTGCGGGGAGGAACGGGGGGTGCCGGAGGGGGCCCGGGGGGAGCCAGAGGGGGTCCGGGGGGAGCCGGAGGGGGACGCGGCGTCTGTGCCCGCGCCGCCGCCGCCCGCCGACTCCACCCAGGCCGACGGGCCGGGGCCCCGGCCGCAGCCGGCCGCCGAGACCGTCAGCAGCAGCAGCGCGGCGGCCAGCAGCCGGTGCCTCACAGGTAGTCCTCCAGGCGGGCGACCGCGTAGCCCTTCTCGGTGACCTTGTCGAGGAAGACCCGGATCATGTCGGGCATGGTGCCGTCCCAGTCGTCGGTGCCCCGGAAGTGGCTGAGGACGATGTCACCGGGGTGCAGATCGCGGTCCCACTCGCGGTACTCCCAGCGGTCGACGAAGACCTCCTCGCTCCACAGCGGGGCGTAGCTGATCCCGCACGCCTTGGCGGCGACCAGGGTGTCCTTGTTGTAGTTGCCGAACGGCGGGCGGAAGAGCAGCGGGCGCTTGCCGTAGCGCTTCTCGATCACGTTCTGCATCCCGCAGATCTGCTGCTTCTGCTCCTCGTAGGACAGGCCCGGCATATAGGGGTGGTCGAGGGTGTGGTTGTTCAGGCCGACGCCCCGGGACTGCATCTGCTTGAAGTGGCCGTAGTCCTCCTTGACCAGGTAGTCGCTGAGGAAGGCGGTGTACGGCACCTTCAGTTCGCTCATCATCCGCAGGAACTCCGGGTCCTTCTCGGCCCCGTCGTCGATGGTGAGGAAGACGATCTTCTCCTTGGTGGGGATCGTGGTGAAGACCGGCGGCAGGTCCTCCGCCTCATGGCCCTCGACCTCGAAGCCCTCCCGGGTGGTGATCACCGGCTTGTGGGCCGGGGGCTCGGGCACCACCAGCGGGGGCCGCTCCAGGCCCCAGCGCTTGGCCGCCGCGATCTGCGCCTGCCGCACGGCCCGCTGCTTCGCCGCCCGGTCCGCCGCGCTCAGCCGCTCCGGGCGCTGCTGGCCGGGGGCGGGCCGTGCGGACCGGTCGTCCGCGCCGCAGGCGGAGGCCAGGGACGCCACCGCGGCGAGGGCCAGTCCGGCGGTCGCCAGCCGCAGACCACCCCTCGCATCCATCGCCCTGTTTTTATCTTTTTGTACGACTTCTCCCATGGCGCCGGATCCTCCCAGCCCCACCCCCCACGACCCCGCCGACACCGCCGCCGGGCGCGCACCATCCACCGACTGGCCCACAATGACCCGGTGAACGACCTCGATCCGCTTCTCACCCCTGACGGCCAAGCCCTGCTCGACGAGGTGCGGGACACCGACCCCGCCGGGGAACTCGCCCTCGCCACCAGGCTGCGCCGCAGCCACCCGGCCCCGCTGGTCTCCGCCGCCCTCGCCCAGGCGCGGCTGCGGCAGCGGGCGGCGGCGAAGTTCGCGGCCGAGGACGCCGGGCGGATGTACTTCACCCCCAACGGGGTCGAGCAGTCGACCCGGGCCTCCGTCGCCGCGTATCGCGCCGCGCGGCTGCGGGAGGCCGGGGTGACCTCGGTCGCCGATCTGTGCTGCGGCATCGGCGGGGACGCCATCGCCCTCGCCCGCGCCGGGATCCGGGTCCTCGCCGTCGACCGCGACCCGCTCACCGCCGCCACCGCCCGCGCCAACGCCGACGCCCTCGGACTCACCGGCCTGATCGAGGTACGGGAGGCCGATGTCACGGAGGTCGAGGTGTCGGGCTTCGACGCGGTGTTCGTGGATCCCGCCCGGCGCGGCGGACGCGGGCGGATCTTCGATCCGGAGGCGTACTCGCCGCCGCTGTCCTGGGCCGTGGCCGCGGCCCGCCGTGCGCCGTGCGCCGCGCTCAAGGTCGCGCCCGGCATCCCGCACGAGGCGGTGCCGGAGGGCGCGGAGGCGGAGTGGATCTCGGACGGGGGGGATGTGAAGGAGGCGCTGCTGTGGTTCGGGGCGGGGGCGGCGGTGCCGGGGGCGGTGCGGGCGACGTTGCTGCCGGGGCCGTACAGCCTGGTGGGGCGTGGGCTGCCGGATCCGGCGGTGCGGCCGGTCGGGCGCTATCTGTACGAGCCCGACGGGGCCGTCATCCGGGCGCATCTGGTGGCGGAGGTCGCCGAGGATGTGGGCGGGGGGCTGATCGATCCGACGATCGCGTATGTCACGGGGGACGAACTGCGGAGTACTCCGTATGCCAGCGCGTACGAGATCAGTGATCGGATGCCGTTCAGTGTGAAGCGGCTGAAGGCGTTGCTGCGGGAGCGGGGGGTGGGGAATCTGACGGTGAAGAAGCGGGGGTCGGCGGTGGGGCCGGAGGAGTTGCGGCGGATGGTTCGGCCTCGGGGGGCGGGGGCGGCGACGGTTTTCTTGACGCGGGTCGATGGGGCGCCGGCGATGTTGGTAGGGCGGCCGGTGTAGGGGGGTGGGTGCGGGTAGTGGGGGCTGAGCGCGCAGTTCTCCCCCAGAGGGGGCACCCCCACCCCCAGAGGGGGTACCCCCAGCGCCCCTAGAAGCAAGGCGTCGGCCCCCATGGAGTTACAAGTCCCGAGCCCTTCGGAGCAATAGGTTCCGTTCCTGTTCGTTGGCCGTCAGTGAGGCCGCCCGGGTGAATTCGGCCCTCGCCTCCTCCTCCCTGCCCAGGCGTTCCAGGAGGTCGCCTCGGACGCTGGGGAGGAGGTGGTAGTCGGGGAGGGCGGGGGCCAGGGCGTCGACGATCTTCAGGGCCTCGGTGGGGCCCTGGGCCATGGAGACGGCCACCGCGCGGTTCAGTTCCACCACCGGGGACGGGGCGCGGGCGGCGAGCAGGGCGTACAGCGTGGCGATGCGCTGCCAGTCGGTCTCCTCGTAGGTGTACGCGTGCGCGTGGCTCGCGGCGATGGCGGCCTGGAGGGCGTACGGGCCCGGGGCGCCCGTGGCGGTGGCGTCGGCCCGGGTCAGGGCGTGGACGCCCCGGGCGATGAGGAGGCGGTCCCAGCGGCGGCGGTTCTGGTCCTTGAGGAGGATCGGGGTGCCGTCGGCCGCGGTCCGGGCCGCGGTGCGGGCGTACTGGAACTCCAGCAGCGCCGCCAGCCCGTGCACCTCGGGCTCCTTCGGCATCAGCGCGGCGAGCTGCCGGGCCAGCCGCAGGGCGTCCTCGCACAGCGCCGGGCGCAGCCAGTCGTCGCCGGCGGTGGCCGCGTACCCCTCGTTGAAGATCAGGTAGATGACGTCCAGGACCGAGCCGAGGCGGGCCTCGCGGTCGGCGCCGTAGGGCACCTCGAAGCCGATGTTCCTGGTGGCGAGGGTGCGTTTGGCGCGGACGATGCGCTGGGCGACGGTCGGCTCCGGGACCAGGAAGGCGCGGGCGATCTCGGCCGTGGTGAGGCCGCCGAGCAGCCGCAGGGTGAGCGCGGTGCGCGCCTCGGGCGCGAGGACCGGGTGGCAGGCCGTGAAGACCAGACGCAGCAGATCGTCGTCGATGTCCTCGGGGTCGGAGGGCTCCGGCGGGGGCGGTACGTCGGTCAGGTCGCGGCCGATCTCGGCCAGCTTGCGGGCGTAGTTCTCACGGCGGCGCACCAGGTCGATCGCGCGGCGCCGGGCGGTGGTCATCAGCCAGGCGCCGGGGTTGCCCGGCACTCCGTCGCGCGGCCACTGCTCCAGGGCGGCGACCAGCGCGTCCTGGGCCAGTTCCTCGGCTATGCCGATGTCCCGGACGATCCGGGTGACGGCCGCGATGATCCGGGGGGACTCCAGCCGGAAGACGGTCTCGACGGTTCCGGGGATCTCGGTGCTGTCGGCCGCGCCGCGCGGGGTTCCGGGGGGCTGTGCGTTCACAGTTCCCCATCGAACACCGCGCGGCGCCGGGCGCCAAACGATTACGGCCGGACGATCACGAGTGAAGGTCAGCCCGCCACGATCTCCCGCAGTTCGCAGGTCACCGTCCAGTACTCCTCGTGCACCTTCAGGAAGCGGGTGACCCACTCCACGGCCTCGGCGCGGTCCTTGCACTGCAACAGGGCGTACCCGCCGATGACCTCCTTGGTCTCGGTGAAGGGGCCGTCGGTGACGGAGATCTTCCCGCCCTCCCAGTGCACCCGGGTGCCCTCGGCGGTGGACGTGAGACCGCCGGTGTCGAGCATGACGCCCGCCTTGGTCATCTCCTCCAGCAGGACCCCCATCCGCTGCATCAGCTCATTGCTCGGGCCGCCCTCGGGGGCGTTCTTCTCGTCGATCCGGATCATGGACATGTAGCGCGGCATGGGACGCTCGCTTTCTTTCGCTTCTCGCTTCTCGGGTGGGGCGGGTTCCTGTTTCTTTTCCGCCTCTCACCCTGTGCGTCGATCGGGGAGACCGGGGATCGACACGCTCGCGAGATTATTTTCCGAACGGCCTCAGGCGCTCAGCGCAGGGACTCCCACAGCTGCCTCGCCTCCGGTTCGTCCGCCACCACCCGGTTGGGGTCCGAGGGCGCCCGTACGACGGGCAGGGTCACCATCTCCAGCGCGTCCGGGGACAGCGCGCGCAGGCTCTCGCCGAAGCCGATCAGCTCGGTCAGGGAGTCCAGCCCGGTGTCGGTGGTGAGGCCGGCGGTGACGGTGGTGGCGACCTCGTACAGCTTGGCCGGGTCGGTCAGCAGGGAGGTGGACGAGATCTGGGCGAGGAGGGCCTTGACGAGTTGCTGCTGGAGTTCGATCCGGGCGAGGTCGCTGCCGCCGGGCAGACCGTAGCGGGTGCGGGCGAGGCCGAGGGCCTGCTCGCCGTCCAGGGTGTGGGTACCGGCGTCCAGGGTGAGGTGGGACAGCTCGTCGTCGATGTCCTGGTCGACGGTGACGGTGACGCCCCCGATGGCGTCCACCAGATTCGCGAACCCGGCGAAGTCGATCTCCAGATAGTGGTCCATGCGGACGCCCGTGAAGGACTCGACGGTCTTGACCGCGCACACCGGGCCGCCGACCGAGTACGCCGTGTTGAACATGACCCCGTGCCGCTCGGGCGACTCCCCGCCGTCCGGCAGCGGGCAGGCGGGCCGGGTGACGAGGGTGTCGCGGGGGATGCTGACGACCTGGCCGGACGTCCCGCCCGCGTCGATGTGGAACACCATCGCGGTGTCCGAGCGGGCGCCGTCGCTGTCGCCGCCGCCGAGCCGCTGGTTCTCCGCGCCGCTGCGCGAGTCGGAGCCCAGCACCAGGATGTTCAGGGCCTCGCCGGGCAGCGGGGCGGCGGCGCCCTCCGCGCCCGTCGAGGGGGTGGGCGACGGTTTGGCGGGGCGGTTGTCGCCGAGCGCGCTGTTGATGTCGACGCTGGTGATGTTGTCGTTGAGCTTCCAGTAGACCCAGCCGCCCGCGGCGGCGCCGAGCACCACGATCGCGGCGGTCGCGAGGCCCAGTATTCTCAGCGCGCCCCGCCGCCGGCGGCCCTCAGCCCGGCCCTTCCCCTCGCCCTCGTCCCCATGCCCGCCGTGCTCGTCGTCTGCCGTCACACCAACGAACTTAAGTCCGAATTGTTACAACGACCGCTGGTCGTAAGGCTTTTCTTCGGAAAATCTCAGACTTCTAAGCCCCGGACGCCGGTCAGGGCACCCGGACGCCGGTCACGGCACCCGTTCGGCGTCGGCCGGGACGCCGGTCGTGGCGTCGAGGGCGTGGGTGGTCTCCGGACGCGTCCCCGGCAGCAGAAACGCGCGGGCCGCCTCCTCGGCGCGGCGGTCGGTGACCGTCGTCCGGGTGTGGTGCTGGGCGAGATGCTCGGCCCAGGAGCCGACGAGATAGTTCTCGATGAACCGGCCCCGTTCACCCGCGTCCTCGTACAGGCCCCAGGTCAGTGCCCCGGTGCGGCGGCGGGAGCGGGCCACCCTCGCCATCGCGGCGGTGAAGGCGGCCCGGTCGGCGGGGTCCACCCGGTAGACGATCGAGACCAGGACCGGGCCGTCGTCCGGGCCGGGCTCGTACACCACGGGCGGGGCGGGCCAGTGGTTGGAGGGGGACGGGTCGATGTGCGCGGCGTCGTGCAGCGGCAGCAGGGGGACCGTCGCGGCGGCGAGCAGCAGCAGCGCCCCGGCGGCCAGCAGGGTGACCCGCAGCCCCGTCCCCTGCGCGAGCCCGCCCCACAGCGGCGCGGTCAGCGCCTGGCCGCCCTGGAAGACCAGCAGATAGACGGCGAGGCCACGGGCGCGCACCCAGCCGGGCAGCCGGATCTGGACGGCCGCGTTGAGGACCGACAGCACCGCGATCCAGGCCACCCCGGCGGGCAGCAGCGCGAGCGCGGCGACCCAGGGGACGCGGACGGTGGCGAGAACGGCCAGCGTCACGGCCACCAGGACGGCACCCCCGGCGAGGATGCCATTGGCGCCGAGCACCTTGCGCAGGGCGGGCAGCAGCAGCGCGCCGACGACCGCGCCCGCCCCGACCACGGCCAGCAGCGCCCCGTAGCCGCCGGAGCCGAGGCCGAGCGAGTCGGCGGCGATCAGCGGCAGCAGCGCCCACAGCGCGGCGGCGCCCGGGACGAACAGGGCGGTGCGCAGCAGGACCCGGCGGACACCGGGGGCGTTCCAGACGTAGCGGCGGGCGGCGAGCACCGCACTGAAGAAACGTTCCGGCTCGACCTCGGCGGCCTCCCGGGGACGCTTCCACAGCAGCAGGACGACGACGATGCCGAGATAGGACACGGCGTTGAAGGCGAAGGTCCAGCCCACGCCCGCCGCCGCGACCAGCACCCCGCCGACGGCCGGTCCGATGGCACGGGCCAGATTGATGTTGACCGCGCCGAGCGCCGCCGCCTGGGCGAGCTGCTCGCGGGCCACCAGTTCGGGCTGGACGGCCTGCCAGGAAGGGGCCATCAGCGCGGTGCCGCAGCCCAGCAGGAAGGTCAGGGCGAGCAGCGAGGCGGGCCCGAGCGCGTCCGCGAACGCCAGCACGGCGAGGGCAGCCGCGACCGCGCCCATCGCGAACTGCGCGACGACCAGCAGCCGGCGCCGGTCGAACCGGTCGGCGAGGACCCCGGAGGGCAGCGCCAGCAGCACCATCGGCAGGGTGGAGGCCGTCTGGACGAGGGTGACCAGCGCGGCCCCGTGCCCGAGCAGCAGCCACTGGGCGCCGATGGTCTGCATCCAGGTACCGACGCCGGACACGAACTGGGCGATCCACAGCGCCCGGAAGACGGGCAGCGCGAGCGGGGCCCAGGCGGAGGTGGAGGGGGCGGGGCGGGTCTCCCTGGTCTCCCCGGTCTCCTTGGCCTTCCCGGTCTCCCTGGCCTTCGGTGACTGCGGTGACTGCGGAGTGCCCGGTGTCTTCGAAGTGCCCGGTGTCTTCGAAGTGCCCGATGTCTCCGGCGTCTCCGGCGTTTCCGGTGTCTTCGGCATGCGTACTGCTCCCCCGCAACGAGAATCGGGGCGCAAACGCCCTGGACCCGCACTTTTCTACGTGGCCGGACGCGATCACCGCAAGGTGCGGAGCCGTCCCTACGGCGTGGGAATCCCCGCCGGCCGCAGCCCCGGCCGCCCCAGCCGTACCGGCACGCCCGGTGAGTACAGGACGCTCACCGGGGGTCCCTGCGGTGCCGGGAGGCCCGCCGCCTCGATCAGGTTCTCCTCGCAGGTGAGCAGCTCCGCGCGGTACAGCGGCCAGCGGGGATGGTCGTTGGGGAGGTAGGCGGCCCCGTTGAAGAAGGCGTTGTGCATGCCCCAGCGGGCGGTGAGGAAGTGTTCGAGGCCGGTGGGTTCGGCGATGCGCTCCCCGCGCCGCACCGCGAGCCGGCAGTACGCCCCGCGCGGCCCCGGCCAGCGCCGCGCACTCGCGTACCGGACGACGTCCCCCTCCGCATCCCCCTCCGTCCGGACCGTCATCCGCGACCACAGGTACGGCAGCCGGAACAGGCCCCGGCCCATCGCGACCGGGATCAGCCGCGCCGCGTCCATCGAGCGGAACACGACCCCGCGACGGCCCTGGCCGTCGACCGAGTACAGCCGGACGTTCGTCTCCGGGAAGCTGCCCAGATACGGCACTCCCGGCAGCCGGAACCAGCCCACCCGGTGCATCCGGAACGCGACCAGTCCGACGTAGGTGACCCCTTCGTGGGTGTCCGGCGCCGTCCCGGGCGGCAGCAGCGGGGCCACCGCCGCCGGGTCCACCGCCCAGTGCACAAAGGCCAGGTCGAGCCACTGCTGGGTGAGCAGCGGCACCCGTATGACCCCCGGGGCGTCCGGGGTCACCTCCTCAGGAGCGGTCATGCGGCCGACCGTACTCCACACCCGCCGACTCGAAACGCCACCGGTGCACCGTACGGGTCACCAACTCGCCGTCCGGTTCCGGCAGTTCGGGCAGCTCCGCCTCGTACGGGGCGTCCCACCAGGTCACCACCAGCACCCGGTCCTGGGGCGCGGCGAAGAACTCCCGGCGCAGCGGCTCCCCGGCGAGTGGCTGCGCCCGCGCCCACGCCAGCAGTTCCGCGCCCCGCCCCGGCACCGCCCGCGCCTCCCACATCAGCGCCACCGTCGTCGTCACGAGTACAGGTTCTCCTTGCTGACCTCGTGCACATGGTCGTGGGTGTGGGAGTGGCCGGGGACGTGCGGGTCCGTCACCGGGAGGGACGAGTCCGCCGAGAGATCCCAGTCCGAGGCCGCGCGGTTGCGGGCCACCATCTCCGCGCCGAGCGCCGCGACCATCGCCCCGTTGTCCGTGCACAGCTTCGGGCGGGGGACGCGCAGCCGGATCCCGGCCGCCTCGCAGCGCTGCTGCGCCAGCGCCCGCAGCCGGGAGTTGGCGGCCACGCCCCCGCCGATCATCAGATGGTCCACGCCCTCGTCCTTGCAGGCGCGGACCGCCTTGCGGGTGAGGACATCGACCACGGCCTCCTGGAAGGACGCCGACACATCCCGTACCGGCACCTCCTCCCCCGCCGCCCGCCTGGCCTCGATCCAGCGGGCCACGGAGGTCTTCAGCCCGGAGAAGGAGAAGTCGTAGGCCGGGTCGCGGGGGCCGGTCAGTCCGCGTGGGAAGGCGATGGCGTCCGGGTCGCCCTCGCGGGCGTAGCGGTCGATGACCGGCCCGCCGGGGAAGCCCAGGTTCAGCACCCGGGCGATCTTGTCGAACGCCTCGCCCGCCGCGTCGTCGATGGTCGCGCCGAGCGGCCGGACGTCGGAGGTGATGTCCGAGGAGAGCAGCAGGGAGGAGTGGCCGCCGCTGACCAGCAGGGCCATCGTCGGCTCCGGGAGGGGGCCGTGCTCCAGTTGGTCGACGCAGATGTGCGAGGCGAGGTGGTTGACGCCGTAGAGCGGCTTGCCGAGCGCGTACGCGTACGCCTTGGCCGCCGACACCCCGACCAGCAGGGCGCCCGCGAGCCCGGGACCGGCGGTCACCGCGATGCCGTCGAGGTCCCGGGCGCTCACCCCGGCGTCCTTCAGGGCCCGCTGGATCGTCGGGACCATGGCCTCCAGATGGGCACGGGAGGCGACCTCGGGGACGACGCCGCCGAAGCGGGCGTGCTCGTCGACGCTGGAGGCGACGGCGTCGGCCAGCAGGGTCGTCCCGCGCACGATGCCGACACCGGTCTCGTCGCAGGAGGTCTCGATTCCCAGGACCAGGGGTTCGTCAGCCATGGTTGCCCTCGTTGCTCTCGTTGCTGCTCTCGTTGCCCTCGTGGCTCTCGGTTCCTCGTTCGGCGGTCCCCGAGGGGCCCGCGCCGGGTACGCCGGTGCCGGGTGCGGCGGTGGCGGGGGGTGCTGTGGTGGCGGGGGTGGCGCCGTTCAGGGAACCGACCGGGTCGCTGAGCCGCATCACCAGCGCGTCCACGTTCCCCGGCTGGTAGTAGCCGCGCCGGAAGCCGATCGGCTCGAAGCCGAAACGCTCGTACAGCTTCTGGGCGCGGGCGTTGTCGACCCGGCATTCGAGCATCACCTCGGTGCACTCGAACGAGGTCGCGGCCCGCAGCAGCTCGGTCAGCAGCCGGGCGCCGAGCCCGCTGCCCCACAGCTCCCGGGCGACGGCGATGGTCTGGACGTCGGCCTGGTCACCGGCGCAGACCAGCCCGCCGTACCCGACCACCCGTCCGCCGCCGTCCTCGGCGACCAGATAGCGGCGGGTCGCCTCCGGCCCGCGCGCGTGCGCCAGCTCGGACCAGAACATCCCGCGCGACCAGGCGTCCTCGGGGAAGAGCGCCTTCTCCAGCTCCAGTACGGGGTCGATGTCCCACCAGCGCATCTCGCGCAGCCGGGGGCCCCCGACGGTGTCGGCCACTTCGGGCACTTCGGGCACTTCAGCCGCTCCGGTCACTTCGGTCACTTCGGCGTGACCACCTTGTAGTTCTTGGGGACCTGCGCGTCCGGGCGGCGCAGATACAGCGGGCGGGGCGCGGGCAGTTCCACCCCCGCCGCGAGCCGCTCGGCGGCCAGCGCGGCGAGGGCGGCGGCGCTGACATGCTCCGGCTGGTGCGCGGCCGGGAAGGTCTCCGGGTAGAGCAGGGCGCCCGCCCCGACCGCGGGGACCCCGGCGACCCGCTCGGCGATATCGGCGGGGCGGTCGACGGCCGGGTCGGTCAGCCGGGTGCGGGAGTCGGCGTACCGGGCCCAGTAGACCTCCTTGCGGCGGGCGTCGGTCGCCACCACGAAGGGGCCGGGCAGATCGGCCGCGTACGCCAGGCCGTCGAGGGTGCACACACCGTGCACGGGGACGCCGAGGGCGAGGCCGAAGGTGTCGGCGGTCATCAGCCCGACCCGCAGTCCGGTGTACGGACCGGGGCCGGTCCCGACGACGATCGCGGTGACGGCGTCGAGTCCGAGCCCCGCCTCGGACAGGACCCGGTCCACGGCCGGCAGCAGCAGCTCGCCGTGGCGGCGGGCGTCGACCTGGCTGGACGAGGCGATGACGTCCGTGCCGTCGTGCAGGGCGACGGTGACGGCGGGGGTGGCGGTATCCAGAGCGAGCAAGAGCACGCAAACAGCGTACGGCGAGCGCGAGGCGCGCACTGCCGTCCGGGTCGGCGGCCCGGTGGCTGTTACGGTCGCCGGGAGGCGCGGGCCCGGCACCCGGGAACGCGTGTCACACCCGTACGACCAGGTACTACGCGGAGGTGGGCGACGGTGACAAGCAGCAGCTCGGGAATCGTGGCCGGGCTCACCGCGGCGGCCCTGGGGACGGTCGGGGTCCTCGCCTTCCAGGCGTCCGCGAGCGCCCCCGCCCGGTTGCCCGGCGCCCAGGCGTCCACCCCGGCCGACGCGCCCAGGGCCCCGCGCGACAAACAGCACCCGACCGCGCTGCCGGGCGGCAGCGGGCGCGGGGAGCGGGTGGTGTACTCGCTGGACGACGACCGGGTGTGGCTGGTGGCCCCCGGTGAGCGGGTCACCCGGACGTTCATGGTGACCCCGTCGATGGTCGATCCGGAGCCCGGCTCCTACGCCGTCAGCTCCCGCTCAAACCGGGCGGTCGGCTCCGACGGCGCCCCCATCGAGCACGTGGTGCGCTTCACCTCGGTGGAGGGGGTCGCCATCGGCTTCAGCGCGGCGGTCGACGGTACGACGCCGGTCCCCGACCCGGCACTGCGCACCGGGGGCATCCGGGAGACGCGGGAGGACGGGGATGTGCTGTGGGAGTTCGCGACGATCGGCGCGAAGGTGGTCGTGATCCGCTGAGCGGCGCTGTTCCCTGTGCCCCGAGCGGCGTCAGGCGGCCCGGGAGGGCGGCGGGGCGCTGCTCTGCCGAGCGTCAGGCGGCCCGGGAGGGCGGCGGGGCCGACTGCCTGAGGGGCCGGGCGGCCGGGTTCACCGGCTCGGGCGGGGGCGGCGGGGTGGAGATCAGCTCCGCCGCCGCGCAGGACGCGAGCAGCTCGCGCATGGACACCACCCCGGCGGCGCGGGGCCTCGGCTGGGGCTGCGGGGTACGTTCCGTGGCCGACATGGACGCCTCCTGAGGTTCGGGGGCGGGCAGTGAGCGTGGCCGATCCACTGGTTAGGTGAACCTAACTACGCCCGGGATACCATGTGACCACGGGGAACGGGGCGAACGCAATATCTTGCCGACGGGTTGTCGGAAAGTACGCCGGAGTGGGGGACGGGTCGGTCGGCGGGGGCGGTGGGTCGGCGGGACGGCGGTCGGCCGGTCAGCGCGACGGCCGGACGACGGTCGGCCGGTCGGCGCGACGGCGGTCGAACCGGTCACCGGGACGGAGTCCTATCGCTCAGCCGCCCAGCGACTCCAGATCCGCCCCGTCCCAGCGCGGCCCGATCCCCCTCAGCGTGACCCGGCGTACCTCGTCCGCCGTCTCCCCGGCGGCCCGGTGGATCAGGAGCTGGAGCCGGTCCTCGGTCAGCTCCTCGACCTTGCCCTCGCCCCACTCGACCACCATCACCGACTCCGGCAGCGAGACATCGAGGTCGAGGTCCTCCATCTCGTCCAGCCCGCCGCCCAGCCGGTAGGCGTCGACATGGACCAGCGGCGGCCCGTCACCGAGCGGGGGATGCACCCGGGCGATCACGAACGTCGGTGAGGTGACCGCGCCGCGCACCCCGAGGCCCTCGCCGAGTCCCCGGGTCAGGGTGGTCTTGCCCGCGCCCAGCTCGCCGGTCAGCATCACCAGGTCGCCGGCCCGCAGCAGGGCGGCCAGCCTGCGGCCCAGGTCGAGCATCCGCTCGGGTGAGGTGACGGTCAGCTCGACGGAGTGAACGGGGTCAGCGGGTCTGCCCGGTGCTGCTGCTTCCATAGCCACCCACGGTAGCTCCTGCCGGGACGGCTCCCGCCCGGGTCAGCAGGTCGGCGAGACGGTCGGTGACCACCTCGGGATGCTCCAGCATCACCAGATGCCCGGCGTCCGGGACGAGGACCAGTTCGGCGTCGGGCAGCCGGTCGGCGATGGCCTCGCTGTGCTCGCTGGGGGTGATCAGATCCTTGACCCCGGCCAGCACCAGCACCGGGAGTGCGGTGAGGAGGGCCAGCGCCTCGCTCTTGTCGTGCTCGGTGAACGCCGGGTAGAACTCGGCGACCACATCGATCGGCGTCGACTCGATCATCCGCTCGGCGAACCGGGCCACCGCCGGGTCGACGTCCCGGGAGGCGAACGAGTACCGCTTGATGATCCCGGCGAAGAGATCGGCGGTCGCCCGTCGCCCCCGCTCCACCAGTTCGGCCTGCTGCCCCAGCGCCTTGAGCACCCCCGGCAGCACCCGCCGCACCGCGTTGACCCCGGCGACCGGCAGCCCGAAACTCACCTCACCGAGCCGCCCGGCGGAGGTCCCGACCAGCGCGACGGCGACGACCCGCTCCCGGATCAGCTCGGGAAACTGCGCGGCGAGCGCCATGACCGTCATCCCGCCCATGGAGTGCCCGACGAGCACGATCGGCCCCTCGGGTGCGGCGGCGTCGACCACGGCCTTCAGATCCCGGCCGAGCTGATCGATGCTGACCGCCTCCCGCCGCTCGATCTGGGCGACCCCGCGCGCGGAGCGCCCATGGCTGCGCTGATCCCAGTAGACGGACCGCACGACCCCCCGCAGCGCGGCCCGCTGGAAGTGCCAGGAGTCCTGGTTGAGGCAGTAGCCATGGCTGAAGACGACGGTGACGGGCGCGGGCGCCTTACGCCCGAACAACCGGCGCCGCCGCCCCCCGTCCCCCTCCTCCGGCTCCACCTCATCGACCTCGTAGTAGAGCGCGGTGCCGTCGTCGGCGTCGGCGGTGCCCGGGTTGCCGCGCAGCGATCCGTAGGGCCCGGCGGAGTCGAGCGCGAGGCGGGCCTTCTGCCGTATCCCCCGCCCGACGGTCATCCGCTCTATCGCGACCCCGGCCGCCGCGCCCGCCGCGAGCACGCCTATGGCGGCCCCGGCGATCCCGGTGGCCTTGCGCCAGTTGGTCCCGGCGCCCCCGCTCTCACTCACGAACCGCCCCCGCCTTCCCCGTGCAGATGGACACGCGGCACCCGGGTCCCGATCCGGGTGACGATCTCGTACGCGATGGTCCCCGCCGCCTGGGCCCAGTCCTCGGCGGTGGGTTCGCCGCGGTCGCCGGGGCCGAAGAGGACGGCCTCGGTACCGGGCGGGGGTTCGTCGCCGCCGAGGTCGACCACGAACTGGTCCATGGCGATCCGCCCGGCGACGGTCCGCCACTTGCCGCCGACCAGGACGGGGCCGGTACCGGAGGCGTGCCGGGGGATGCCGTCGGCGTAACCGACGGGGACGAGACCGAGGGTGGTGGCGCCGGGGGTGGTGTAGTGGTGGCCGTAGCTGACGCCGTGTCCGCCCGGCACCTGCTTGACCAGGGCGACGGAGGCGGAGAGCGTCATCACCGGGCGGAGCCCGAAGTCGGCGGGGGTGCCGATCTCGGCGCTCGGGGAGATGCCGTAGACGGCGATCCCGGTGCGGACGAGGTCGAAGTGGGCCTCGGGGAGGGTGAGGGTGGCCGGGGAGTTGGCGATGTGCCGCACCTCGGGGGTGACGCCCTTGGCCTCGGCCTCGGCGAGCATCGCGCGGAAGCGGGTGAGCTGGGCGGCGATGGAGGGGTGGCCGGGTTCGTCGGCGCAGGCGAAGTGGGACCAGAGGCCGGTGATCCGGATGAGCCCCTCGCGCTCCGCGCGCAGCGCGGCGTCCACCAGCGCGGCCCAGTCGTCACCAGGCTGGCAGCCGTTGCGGCCGAGCCCGGTGTCGGCCTTGAGCTGGACGCGGGCGGGCGTACCGGCCCCCCGGACGGCGGCGAGCAACTCCTCCAGCGCCCACATCCCGCTCACCGACACATCGATATCGGCTTCGACGGCTTGCTTCCAGGGCCCGCCGGGTGTCCAGAGCCAGCACATGATCCGCCCCGGCAGCCCCGCCGCGCGCAACGCCAGCGCCTCTTCGGGGGTGGCGGTGCCCAGCCAGGTCGCCCCCGCGTCCAGCGCGGCGCGGGCGCACGGCACGGCCCCGTGCCCGTACGCGTCCGACTTGACGACCGCCATCAGCTGCGCCCCGGGCGCGGTCCTTCTGAGGACCCGTACGTTGGCGCGCAGCGCGGCGAGGTCGATCTCGGCTCGGGCGCGGGCGGCGTTCTCCGTGGTGACTGTCATGACGGGTCCAGTGTCGCAGAGGGTGCTGTGAGGGCCGGGAGAGCACCGCTCACTCCCGCACATCCCGCACATCCCTTACATCCCGCCAGGCGCCCGGGATCGCCTCGGCCACGTCATCGGCCCCGGCCGGTGCCCCGTCGGCGGCGAACCGCCCGGCCAGCCCATGCAGATAGGCGGCCACGCTGCCCGCGTCCCGGGCGTCGAGCCCGGCCGCCAGCAGGGACCCGGCGAGCCCCGAGAGCACATCGCCGCTCCCGGCGGTGGCGAGCCATCCGGTGCCGGTGGGGTTGACGCGTACGGCACCGCCGCCGGGGTCGGCGACGAGGGTGGTGGACCCTTTGAGCAGCACGGTCGCGGAGTAGGCCGCCGCGAGTTCCCGTACGGCCGCCAGCCGCGCCCCCTCGACCTCTTCCCTGGCCACGCCGAGCAGCGCGGCGGCCTCTCCGGCGTGCGGGGTCATGAGGGTGGGCGCCGTCCGCGCCCGTACGGCGTCCCGGTCGGCGAGCCGCAGCCCGTCGGCGTCGATGAGCACGGGCACGTCCTCGCCGACGACCTCGGCGACCGCCCCCGCCTGCTCCCCGACACCGGGCCCGACGACCCAGGCCTGCACCCGCCCGGCGTGCGAGGGCCCGCGATCGGAGACCAGCGTCTCGGGAAACCGAGCGATAACGGCATCCGCAGCCGGCCCGACATACCGCACGGCCCCGGCCCCACCCCGCAACGCACCCGCGACGGCGAGCACGGCGGCCCCCGGATACCGCCCGGACCCGGCGGCGACCCCGACGACCCCACGCCGGTACTTGTCACTCTCGGCACCGGGCAGCGGAAGCAGCGCCCGCACGTCATCATGCTGGAGCGCCTCAAGGGCGGGGGGGCTGGGGAGGCATCCCCTGAGCCCAATATCGACAAGCCGCACGGACCCGGCGTACTCCCGGGCGGGATCGATCAGCAGCCCGGGTTTATGGGCCCCGAAGGTGACGGTGAGATCGGCGCGGACGGCACTCCCGCGCACCTCACCGCTCTCCGCGTCGACGCCACTGGGCAGATCGACGGCGACGATCCCGGCCCGCGACCGGGCGGCGGCCTCGGCGAGCGGCACGGCGGCGTCCCGAAGGCCGCCCTTCCCGCCGATCCCGACGATGCCGTCCAGGACGAGGTGGGCGCGCTCGATGGCCGTGACTTCGTCACCGGGGGCGACGACCCGCCCTCCGGCGCCCCGAAGCGCGGCCAGCCCGCCCTGGTGAACCCGTCCGGCCGACAGCAGCACGGCACTCACTCCGGCCCCGCGCCGGGCGAGCCGGGCCCCGGCGTAGAGGGCGTCACCGCCGTTGTCCCCGCTGCCGACGAGCAGCACGACCCGGCTGCCGTACACCCGCCCGAGGAACTCGGCACAGGCGGCGGCCAGCCCGGCGGCGGCCCGCTGCATGAGCGCGCCTTCGGGAACCCGCGCCATCAACTCCCGCTCGGCGGCACGGACGGTCTCGACGCTGTAGGCAGTACGCATGGGTACGAGTGTCTCGTGAAGGCGGGGGGTGTGCAGCGTCGGGCGGGGGGCCGTGCGGGGGGCCGTGCGGCGCGGGCGGTGGTCATCCCTCGGCGATGACGACGGCGGAGGCGACCCCGGCGTCGTGACTGAGCGACACATGCCAGGACTTCACGCCGAGCACGGCGGCTCGGGCGGCGACGGTCCCGGTGACCCTCACCCGAGGCTGCCCGCTGTCCTCCACGAACACCTCGGCGTCGGTCCAGTGCAGCCCGGCGGGGGCGCCGAGCGCCTTGGCGAGGGCCTCTTTGGCGGCGAACCGCGCCGCGAGGGAGGCGACACCGCGCCGCTCGCCGCTGGGCAGCAGCAGTTCGCTCTCCAGGAACAGCCGGTTCGCCAGCGCTGGAGTCCGCTCCAGGGACGCGGCGAACCGGTCGATCTCGGCGACGTCGATGCCGACTCCGATGATGGTCATCCGGGCACTCTACGAGTCGGTGAAGAGTTCCTCGGCGCGCTCGACCGTCCGGGAACGCTCCATCCAGATGTCCATGAGGTCGAGATCAGTGCAGGTGGTGATGCGCTCGCGGACTGCGTCAGGAACGGGGATGCCGCGTACGTCCAGGACGAGGAGGATGGCCTCAGCCTTGCCCTCGGCCTTGCCCTCCAGGTACGCCGTCTCTCGGACGGTCCCCCTGCCAGGGAAGTAGCTGACGAACGTCATGATGCGACTCCATTCTTCTCCGGAGGGGGTGTCCCCCAGGGTGATCTCCAGGAATTCGAAGAAATATCCAGCGCTGCCGGGGTCGGTCTCCCGGAGCTGCTGGAGGGCTTTGGCGATTGCCTCCAGTATGGCCGGACCCTGACTCTCAAGGCCGCGAGCATGCGCCAGCGCGGACAACGCGGACAACGCGGGGTTCTTCAGGGCCGTCCTGGCGTCGGTGATGACGGGCAGATTGTGCGGGCCCACGACCAACGGGGTCGTCCGCTGGGTCGTCCACCCCGGCGTCCCGCAGTCAAAGGGACCCGCCGCCCACTTCGCGGTGGCCAGGTCCTGGCACACCACGACCAGCAGCACGGGCAGACCGAACTTCGACTGCAGGTACGAGACGTAGTACGCCCAGCTCGCGGACTTGGCCTCCTTCTTGTCGCTCTGGGCCTCGATGGCGAGCAGGAAGTCCTCGCCGTCGGACGGACCGACGCGTAACACGGTGTCCACGCGGCGTTCGAGCGGGCGGGTCTCCGTCACGTCCGTGGTGATGGCGTCCACCGTCACCTTCGGAGACAGCGGAACCCCGAGCACCTTGAACACGGGACCCAGGATCTCGGGCCGCTCCTGAAAAATCCGGTGCATGCCTTCATGGGCTGATGTGACCATGTGACCACCTTTGCGCTGTACGGGGCTGAAGTTCCAGCCAGGCCGGGTATGTTCACTCGTTCGAGTTCCGGAAAAACGTTCACGCCACCGAACTCAGCTGGCACCAGACGTACTTGCCGGGATCCCCACCGCCGGTCAGCCATCCCCAGCGGTCGGAGCAGGCCCGGATGAGCTCCAGCCCGCGTCCGTCCTCCAGCTCGGCCAACTGGTGAAGGTCCAGCGCGCAGCGCGGCTCGGGCGGCTGGGGGTCGGTGTCCCAGGCCCCGATCCACAGCACCCCGGGGGACCAGCTCACCCGCAGGGCGGCGGGGCCCTTGGTGTGCCGCACGGCGTTGGAGACCAACTCGGCGGCGAGCAGTTCCGCGAGGTCTACGAGGCTGATGAGTCCGTGGATGGTGAGGATGAGGCGGAGGGTGCGGCGGCAGACGGTGACGGCGCGGAGGTCGTTGGGGATGCTGAGCGAGTACTCCCAGGACTCGGTTTCGGGCATAGGGCAACTCCGTTCGGGGTGGGGGGTGGCGGAGACAGGGCCGGTGTCATCGCCGCGTCAGCCCTCCGGGCGGGACAGGGCATAGCGGTGCACTTCCGACATCTCCGGGAATCCGCAGAGTGTGCGTTGCGTCACTCAAGGTAGACCTCAAATTCGAGGTAACGCAAGCCGGTCACGTAACCTGACCCCCGAACGAGTCGCGCCAGTAGGCGTGTTGAACAAGGAGCAGTGCATGGCGGGATTGCGGCGCGAGCCCACAGCACGTCAGATCCGCCTGGGCGTGGAACTGCGCAAGATGCGCAACGCAGCGGGCCTTTCGGGACGTGAGTCAGCGGCGGCCCTTGGGGTCACGTCGAGCCAGATCACGCAGATCGAATCCGCCCTGTCGGGCGTGAGCGAGAAGCGTCTCCGACGCATGGCCGCCATCTACGGCTGCCCAGACGCAGAGCTGATCGACGCGCTGGTAGCCATGGCGACCGACCGCTCGCGGGGCTGGTGGGAAGCTGACCGAGGGCAACTGGCCACGCCCTTCCTGGACCTGGCCGAATTGGAGCACCACGCGAGCTATCGATGGGACGCGGACTTCATCCACGTCCCGGGCCTCCTCCAGACCGAGGCGTACGCGCACGCGCTCTTCTCGTACATCAACCCAGAGTTCCCCGAGAACGAGATCGAGCGCTGGGTGGAGCACCGAATGAAGCGCCGCACGATCATCGAACGCCCCGAACCGATCCCATACAAGGCGCTGGTTCACGAGGCAGCCCTACGCATCCGCGTCGGCGACCGCGCATCCGCCCTGCGTCAGCTGTCATTCACTCTGGAAATCGCCGAGGCGTCACATATCACGTTGCGCGTCATCCCCTTCGACCTCGACCATTTCGCGGGAGCTGGAAGCGCCATGCTCTACGTGGGCAGCCACGTTTCCAAGCTCGACACCATCGTGCGCGACGCCCCGCACGGTGTGGTCTACCTGGACGCCGAGACCCAACTCAGTCGCTGTCGAACGCTCTTCCACAGGCTTGAGGATGCGGCACTCGCGCCCCGGGAATCCCGCGACTTCATCCACAAGCTTACGAAGGAACTGTGAGGCTCCCCATGATCACACCCCAAATCTGGCGCAAGTCCTCCTATTCTGGCGGTGGCGTAGGCAACGGCTGCGTGGAAGTAGCCAACGGCACCACCCACATAGCCATCCGCGACTCAAAGACCCCGACCGGAGCGATACTCACCTTCCCGGCCGGAGCCTTCACCACCTTCGTAGAAGCCCTGAAGCCCCCCGGCGACGCCTACTCCACCGTCACCGACTTCGCCAAATTCCTCGGCTGATCCACCTCATTCCCCCGCGCCGTAGCCAGCTCACACGCAAACACCTGCAACGGCACCGCAGCCACCACCGGCTGCAACAGCACCGGCGTCGCCGGGATCCGGATGAGGTGGTCGGCGTACGGCGCCACCACCTCGTCCCCCTCCTCCGCGATCACGATCGTCCGCGCACCCCTCGCCCGGATCTCCTGGATGTTGGAGACGATCTTGTCGTGGAGGACGGAACGGCCTCGCGGCGACGGGACGACGACCACCACCGGCAGATCGTCCTCGATCAACGCGATCGGCCCATGCTTCAGCTCCCCCGCCGCGAAGCCCTCGGCGTGCATGTACGCCAGTTCCTTCAGCTTCAAAGCGCCCTCCAGGGCAACCGGGTAGCCGACGTGCCGGCCCAGGAACAGCACCGTGTTCTTGTCGGCCAGCGTGCGCGCCAGCTCCCGTACCGGCTCCATCGTCTCCAGGACGCGTTCCACCGCGCCGGAGATGCCGGAGAGGTCGCGGATGACGCCCCGGATCTCGTCGCCCCAGGTCGTGCCCCGGGCCTGGCCCAGGTACAGGGCGACCAGATAGCAGGCCACCAATTGGGTCAGGAATGCCTTCGTCGAGGCGACGGCGACTTCCGGACCGGCGTGCGTATAAAGCACCGCGTCCGATTCCCGGGGGATCGTCGAGCCGTTGGTATTGCAGATGGCGAGCACCTTCGAGCCCTGTTCCCGTGCGTGCCGTACCGCCATCAGCGTGTCCATCGTCTCGCCGGACTGCGAGATCGCGATGACCAGCGACCGCGCGCCGAGAATGGGATCCCGGTACCGGAATTCGCTGGCCAGCTCCACCTCGCAGGGGATCCGGGTCCAGTGCTCGATGGCGTATTTCGCGATGAGCCCGGCATGGAACGCCGTACCGCAGGCCACGATGACGACCTTGTCGATCTCCCGGAGTTCGGAGAGCGGAATACGGACCTCGTCCAGCGTCAGAGAGCCCTCCGCGTCGATCCGGCCCAGCAGGGTGTCGGCGACCGCCTTCGGCTGCTCGGCGATCTCCTTGAGCATGAAGTAGTCGTAGCCGCCCTTCTCGGCGGCTGAGGCGTCCCAGTCGATGTGGTAGGCCCGGACCTCCGCCGGACGGCCGTCGAAGCCGGTCACCCGCACCCCGTCCCGGCGCAGCTCCACCACCTGGTCCTGGCCCAGCTCGATCGCCGAGCGGGTGTGGGCGATGAACGCGGCGACATCGGAGGCGAGGAAGGACTCGCCCGCCCCGACCCCCACCACCAGCGGAGAGTTCCGCCGGGCCCCGACCACCACGTCCGGCGCGTCCGCGTGCACCGCGACCAGCGTGAACGCCCCCTCCAGCCGGGCGCACACCAGCCGCATCGCCTCCGCCAGATCCGCGCAGGACGAGAATTCCTCGGCCAGCAGATGGGCGACCACCTCGGTGTCGGTCTCGGAGGACAGAGCGTGGCCCCGGGCGGACAATTCCGACCGCAGCGCGGCGAAATTCTCGATGATGCCGTTGTGGACGACCGCCACCCGGCCGGCATTGTCGAGATGCGGGTGGGCGTTCCCGTCCGTCGGGCCGCCGTGCGTCGCCCATCGGGTGTGCCCGATTCCCGTCGCCCCGCTCGGCAAGGGCCGCTCGGCGAGTTCCTTCTCCAGATTGACCAGTTTCCCGGCCCTTTTCGCCCCGGCCAGTCCCCCGTCCGCGAGAATCGCGACGCCCGCCGAGTCATATCCCCGGTATTCGAGCCGCTTCAGACCGGCCATGACGACATCGAGAGCCGATTGCGGCCCCACGTATCCCACAATTCCGCACATACCCCGCAGCCTACGATCGACATCCCCCACCAAAGGGGCACACCGTGCCCGAAATCGGAAATTCCCACGGTGGTACGAACCCCGGCCCCGCCCAGCACACGCCCCCACTCAAGCCCGGCCCCGCAGGACACACACGGCACGCTCAACCCCGGCCCCGTGGGACACCCCCGTGGGACACGTGACGCACACCACCCCACCCCCACGTTCAAACTCCCGTAACAATGGACTGTGATCTCTCCGGTCTCCTCGACCCCCTCGACCCCCTCGGCCTCCAGGAGCGCCCACCGGAACCGCCCGGAGGCGACTCCCTACGTCGACCTCACCCGGGCCGAGTGGAGCGCCCTGCGCGACAAGACCCCGCTGCCCCTCACCGCCGAGGAGGTCGAGCGGCTGCGCGGGCTGGGCGATGTCATCGACCTCGACGAGGTCCGGGACATCTACCTCCCGCTCTCCCGGCTGCTCAATCTCTACGTCGGCGCCACCGACGGCCTGCGCGGCGCGCTGAACACCTTCCTCGGCGAGCAGGGCTCCCAGTCCGGCACCCCGTTCGTGATAGGCGTCGCCGGGTCGGTCGCGGTCGGCAAGTCGACCGTCGCTCGGCTCCTCCAGGCCCTGCTCTCCCGCTGGCCCGAGCACCCGCGCGTCGAGCGGGTCACCACGGACGGCTTCCTGCTGCCCACGCGGGAGCTGGAGGCGCGCGGACTGATGGCGCGGAAAGGTTTCCCCGAGTCCTACGACCGCCGCGCCCTGACCCGGTTCGTCGCCGACATCAAGGCCGGGAAGGACGAGGTCACCGCCCCCGTCTACTCCCACCTCAAGTACGACATCGTCCCCGGTGAGAAGCTCGTCGTCCGCCGCCCCGACATCCTGATCGTCGAAGGGCTGAACGTCCTCCAGCCCGCCCTGCCCGGCACCGACGGCCGCACCCGCGTCGGCCTCGCCGACTACTTCGACTTCAGTGTGTACGTCGACGCCCGGCCGGAGGACATCGAGCGCTGGTACCTCAACCGCTTCCGCAAGCTGCGCGCGACCGCCTTCCAGAACCCCTCCTCGTACTTCCGCAAATACACCCAGGTCTCCGAGGAGGAGGCGCTCGACTACGCCCGCACCACCTGGCGGACCGTCAACAAGGTCAATCTGATCGAGAACGTGGCCCCCACCCGGGGCCGCGCCACCCTCATCATCCGCAAGGGCGCCGACCACAAGGTGCAGCGGCTCAGCCTGCGGAAGCTCTGAGCACGTCGGTGAGGCGCCTGTTAGAAAGGCGTCATGCTGCTGCATCTGCGCCTGATCACCCCGGCCGACCGGACGGCCGACGTGGTCCGACTGATCGAGAACACCGTCGGCACCACCCATCTCGTGGTGATGGAGGGCGCCGCCCGCAACCCGCGCGGCGATGTCGTGATGTGCGATGTCGCCCGCGAGGCCGGTGACGAACTGCTCACCGGCCTCCAGGGACTGGGCATCGAGGACACCGGCTCGATCTCCGTGGAGAACATCGATCTGTCGCTGTCCAAGCGCGGCACCAAGGCCGAGGCGGAGGCTCCCGGCGAGGCCGCCGACGCGGTCCTGTGGGACCACCTGACCGACGCCACCCACGAGGAGTCCACCCTCTCCGTCACCTATCTCGCGTTCATCACCCTGGCCACGATGATCGCGGCCTGCGGTGTGGTGCTGGACAACGCGATCCTGATCGTGGGCGCGATGGCGGTCGGCCCGGAGTTCGGTCCGCTGGCCGGGATCTCGACCTCCATCGTGCAGCGCCGGCCCCGGCTGGCCGCCCGCTCCCTGATCGCCCTGCTGGTCGGCTTCGCGGTGGCGATGATCGTGACGGTCGGCTTCAGCGTCTTCATGGACGCCGTGGGGCTGTTCACCCGGGAGCAGTTGGAGGGCGAGCGCCCGCAGACCGGGTTCGTCTACGCCCCGGACTGGTTCTCGTTCGTCGTCGCCGTGCTGGCCGGTGCCGCGGGCACCCTCTCCCTCACCTCCGCCAAGTCCGGCGCCCTGGTCGGCGTCGCCATCTCCGTCACCACCATCCCGGCCGCCGCCAACGCCGCCGTCGCCTTCGCCTACGGCGACCCCGGCCAGACCTGGGGCTCCACCGAGCAACTCCTCCTCAACCTCCTCGGCATCCTCCTCGCCGGCACCGCGACCCTGCTGGCCCAGAAGTGGTTCTGGTCCCGCACCCGGGCGGCCAAACGCTCCTGACGGACCCACAGCACCTCCACCCTCCGAAGAAAACCGTTGTCCCGTACAACCCTTGAGCCCCCATGCTGGTCTCCTGATCGCCGACCGCGCCGTGCACCACGGAAGCGCTCCCGAGCACTTCCCGGTGAACGTGTGCCGCGGTCCGCACCCCATCCTTCGCGGACGCCCGCCAGGCGTCCCCGCATGCAGCAGGAGAACCCGCATGCACCAGAGACCCAGACTCGCCCTCGCCACCGCCGTCGCCGCGGCCCTGACGGGCGGTCTGCTCACCTTCACCGCCGCCCCGGCCACCGCCGCGGACTCCACCCACGTACCGGGCGCCGACTTCAACAAGGACGGCAGGGCCGACCTCGCCACCTCCGCCCAGGCCGCCCACGTCTCCGGCAAGAAGGAGGCCGGGCAGATCGTCGTCCTGTACGGCACCGGCACCGGCGTCACCAGCAGCAAGCGCACCGTCATCAGCCAGAACACCACCGGCGTCCCCGGCTCCGCCGAGACCGGCGACGCCTTCGGCGCCAAGGCCGCCTACGCCGACTTCAACGGCGACGGCTACGACGACCTCGTCGTGGGCACCCCCGGCGAGGACATGGGCAGCGACAAGGACGGCGGCACCGTCATCCTCCTGTGGGGCTCCTCCGCCGGGCTCACCGGCAGGAGCGCCACCATCGCCGACCCCTCCCCCGGCTCCCACGACCGCTGGGGCAACACGGTCGCCGCGGGCGACTTCGACGGCGACGGCCGCGCCGACCTCGCCGTCGGCACCACCTCCTCGACCGTCCACATCCTCAAGGGCGGCTTCTCCTCCTCCGGCACCCCGGGCAAGGGCCGCTCCACCCTCAAGCCGCCCGTGATGTCCGGCACCGGCCTCGGCCCGCTCAACCTCACCGCGGGCGATGTCAACGGCGACCGCATCACCGACCTGGTGGTCGACGGCTACGAGACGGCCAGCGACCAGGGCTGGAACCGCAACTACCTCTTCCCCGGCTCCACCAGCGGCCTGCACACCAACACCTGGCAGCGGATCAAGGCCGGCATCGTCACCGCCATCGGCGACATCAACCGCGACGGCTACGGCGACATCGTCAGCGGCGCCGTCTGGGAGGCCGCCGACGGCTACACCCACCCCGAGACCAGCGCCAAGGGCGGCACGGTCTGGGTGACGTACGGCACGCAGGACGGCCCCGGCCGGGTCACCTCCATCACCCAGGACACGGCGGGCGTCCCCAGCGTCTCGGAGACCAAGGACCGCTTCGGCCACGAACTCGACCTCGGCGACATCAACGGCGACGGCTATCTCGACCTGGCCATCGGCACCGTCTACGAGAACATCGGTGACGACGACGACACCGGCATGGTCACCGTCCTGTACGGCGGCTCGAGCGGTCTGCGCACCACCGGCGCCCAGTCCTTCACCCAGGACACGGCCGGAGTCCCCGGCACCAACGAGGACAACGACGGGTTCGGCATGGACGTCAAGCTGGACGATGTCACCGGCGACCGCCGGGCCGACCTGATCGTGGGCTCCGGCGAGAACGGCGGCGACGGCGCGGTGACGTACCTCCCGTCCAACGGCTCCCGGATCACGGCCACCGGCTCCCGGGCGATCTCCGCCCCCGCCGCCGGTCTGTCGACCACGGGAACCCCGTTCTTCGGCGCCAACTTCGCCGACTGACCCCGGCTGACATCAAGGCAAGAGCGGTCCGCGGCCTCCCCGGCCCCGGACCGCTCACCTCACCAGCATCTACCGCACCCGGCGACTATCTACCCCAACGCCGACTTCACCGCGTCCGCCAGCCGCCCCGCCACCGTCCGGGCCTGCTCGATGTCCTGCGCCTCCACCATCACCCGCACCAGCGGCTCGGTCCCCGACGGCCGCAGCAGGACCCGCCCGCTGCTGCCCAGCTCCCGCTCCGCCTCCGCGACCGCCGCCGCCAGATCCCCTGACGACGACACCCGTGACCTGTCCACATCGGGCACATTGATGAGGACCTGCGGCAGCCGCTCCATCACCTTCGCCAGCTCCCGCAGCGACACCCCGCTCTGCGCGACCCGCGCCGCCAGCATCAGCCCGGTCAGCGTGCCGTCACCCGTGGTGGCGTGGTCGAGGATGATGACATGCCCGGACTGCTCGCCGCCGAGGGCGTACCCGTGCTCCTTCATCTCCTCCAGTACGTACCGGTCCCCCACCCCGGTCTGCACCACGGCGATGCCCTCGCGCTCCATGGCCAGCTTGAAGCCCAGATTGGACATCACGGTCGCGACCACCGTGTCCGCCCGCAGCGCGCCCCGCTCCCGCAGGGCCAGCGCCAGCACGGCGAGGATCTGGTCGCCGTCGATCTCGGCACCGGTGTGGTCCACGGCGAGGCACCGGTCGGCGTCCCCGTCATGGGCGATGCCGAGGTCGGCGCCGTGCTCGATGACGGCGGCGCGGAGCTGGTCGAGGTGGGTGGAGCCGCAGCCGTCGTTGATGTTGAGCCCGTCCGGCTCGGCACCCAGGGTGACGACCTCGGCACCGGCCCGTGAGAACGCCTCCGGGGAGACCCGGGCCGCCGCGCCATGGGCCTCGTCCAGGACGATCTTCAGGCCGTCGAGGCGGTTCGGCAGGACGCCGATCAGATGGGCGACGTACTGGTCGAAGCCCTCGACATACTCGCGGACCCGGCCGACGCCGGCGCCGGTCGGCCGGTCCCAGGGGGCGCCGGTGCGGTGCTCCTCGTAGACGGACTCGATGCGGTTCTCGATGTCGTCGGGGAGTTTGTGGCCGCCGCGGGCGAAGAACTTGATCCCGTTGTCGGGCATGGCGTTGTGGCTCGCGGAGAGCATGACGCCCAGGTCGGCGCCGAGCGCGCCGGTGAGATAGGCGACCGCCGGGGTGGGCAGCACCCCCACCCGCAGGACATCCACCCCCGCGCTGGCCAGGCCCGCGACCACCGCGGCCTCCAGGAACTCCCCGGACGCGCGCGGATCCCGCCCCACCACGGCCGTCGGCCGATGGCCCGCGAAGGTGCCCGCCTCGGCGAGTACATGGGCCGCCGCGACCGACAGCCCGAGCGCCAGCTCGGCCGTCAGATCCGCGTTGGCGACACCGCGTACGCCGTCCGTCCCGAAGAGTCGTCCCACTGGTCCTCCTGAGGAAGCGTCAGTACCGGAAGCCGTGCGGGTGCGGCCCGCGCACGCGTCTCCCACCTCCAGGCATGCCTGCGATGCCTGGCCGTCCGATCACACAAGCCGATCACGTCAGCCGATCACGTCAGCTGATGGCGCACCAGCCGATGGCATCAGCCGATCACACAAACCTTTGAGCGTCTTGTGCCGTTATACGCCTGCGTCCGCAAGAAAACGAACGCCCCGGCGGCACAGTGGCGTGCCGTCGGGGCGTTCGGAGTACGAGCAGACCAGCCTGCGGCTTAGCGCTTGCTGTACTGCGGGGCCTTGCGGGCCTTCTTCAGACCGGCCTTCTTGCGCTCGACCGCACGGTCGTCGCGGCGCAGGAACCCGGCCTTCTTGAGCGCGCCGCGGTTGTTGTCGACGTCGGCCTCGTTCAGGGCGCGGGCGACACCGAGGCGCAGGGCGCCGGCCTGGCCGGAGACACCGCCACCGGCGATGCGGGCGACGACGTCGTAGCGGCCTTCGAGCTCCAGCACCTTGAAGGGCTCGTTGACTTCCTGCTGGTGCACCTTGTTGGGGAAGTAGTCCTCAAGGGTGCGACCGTTGATCTTCCACTTGCCGGTGCCCGGGATGATCCGGACGCGGGCGATGGCGTTCTTGCGGCGGCCCAGGCCCGCGGCGGGCTGGGGCTCACCGAAGTGCGAGGCGAGGGACTCGGAGGTGTACTCACCCTCCACGACGACCTCGGACTCGGTGGTGTAGCTGTCGATGTCAAGCTCTTCGAGCGGCTGCTCGGCAGTGGTCTCGGCCACGATGCTCCTCAGATTCTGTTCAGTCTTAGGGGGTGGCCGGAATTACTGCGCGACCTGGGTGATCTCGAACGGAACCGGCTGCTGCGCAGCGTGGGGGTGGTTCTCGCCGCGGTAGACCTTCAGCTTGGTGAGCATCTGACGGCCCAGGGTGTTCTTGGGGAGCATGCCCTTGACGGCCTTCTCGATGGCCTTCTCGGGGTTCTTGTCCAGCAGCTCGTCGTAGCGGACGGAGCGCAGACCACCCGGGTAGCCGGAGTGGCGGTAGGCCAGCTTCTGGGTCCGCTTGTTGCCGGACAGGTGCACCTTGTCGGCGTTGATGATGATGACGAAGTCACCGGTGTCGACATGCGGCGCGTAGATCGGCTTGTGCTTGCCGCGGAGAATGGCCGCTGTGGTGGAGGCGAGACGGCCCAGGACGACGTCCTGAGCGTCGATGACGTGCCACTGGCGCGTCACATCGCCGGGCTTGGGGCTGTACGTACGCACGGTTCGTAGCCTTCGCTTCGAGTGAATGGTCCTGACAAGGTCACCGAAACGATCACGACAGCCTGGTCCCACGGCGGCGACGCATACCGCGTTGTGGAGTCGCTGGTCATCGGCCCGGTGGACCGGTGTAAGGGCCCGTCCCGTGAGAGTGAGCAAGCCAATACACAACGAACCAGCAGGATACCTGGGCTGCATTTGACGGTCAAAACGAGCGCCCACCCGCCCCTAGCAGCACAGAACGTTACTCCGCAACCACGTATCGCGACGCCACCCCCTGTTCCCCGGGCCGAACCACCCCCGGATGTCTCTTTTGCCGGTGATAAGCGGTCGTGGACGGTGGCCGGAGGAGCGAACGCCGCGACCGGCAGGGCTTGTTGAGCCGGGCCGCCCGTTCGCCCGGCCCGTCTAAGATGCGGCCCATGAGCTACGGGCAGGGGGGACCCCAGTCCCAGTGGGATCCCTGGAAACCGCATTCCCAGCAGCCCTGGAACAGCGGCGGCGACGACGGCACACCTGACTGGGCCGCCCTCGCCGAGGCGTCCGAGGCCCGCAACAAGCGCCGCCGTCTGCTGTTCATCGGCGGCGGCGCCCTCGCCACCATCGCGATCGGTACGGCGGTGGCGGTGGCCGTGGTGTCCGCGAACGGCGACAGCGGGTCACCGGACCGCTCCGGTGCGCAGCTGCCCTCGACGGCGGACATCCCGAGCGGCTCGGGACCGGCCCCGTCGTTCGAGCCGACCAGCGCGCCGCCCCCGCTGGACCCCAAGGACTTCATCGCCAGCAAGGACAAGGACAAGGCCCCGCTCAGCGCGGAGAGCCTGTTCCCGGGCACCCAGCTGACCATGGGCGACACCGTCTACAAGAAGGGCCCGACGGCCGACACCAGCAACTGCGCCTCGGCCGCCCAGGGCACCCTGCCCAAGGTCCTCGACGACAACGACTGCACCCGGCTGCTGCGGGTCTCCTACGTCAAGGACGGGGTCGCGGTGACGGTCGGGGTGGCCGTCTTCGACACCGAGGCGCAGGCGACCCGGGCCAAGGACCAGTCGGACGAGGACAGCATCGTCAGCGCGCTGACGGGCGGCGGGATCGAGCAGTTCTGCAACTCCGCGGTCTGCCGCTCCACGACGAACGCCTACGGCCGGTACGCCTACTTCACGGTGGCCGGTTTCACCGACGGCAAGGACGTCACCACCGAGGACACCGCCGTCTTCTCCACCGGCGACGACCTGGCGGAGTTCGCCTTCCGCCAGATCCGCCGCCGGGGCGAGGCCCAGGCATCCACCGAGGCCGCCGCGGACTGACCCGTCCCCCGCCCCGAGTGACAATCTCCACATCACACGGGACGGGGCAAAGAGGGACAGTCCGCACGGATGCGACGCCGACTCGGCCTGCTGCGGACCCGAGGAGCCGGAGACCCCTGCCCCCACCGACCCGCGCGACCGCGATCCGAGAGCGAGCGCCGAGCCCCCCGACTCCCCCGGCAAGCGGAGCGCGCCGACGCCGCTACGGCGCCTGACGGATCGTCGCGGAGCCCCCTCCCCCTCCCCCTCCCCCCTCCCCCGAACAGGGCGCGGCACAGCGCACAACACAGCGCACAACCGGACACTCTGGCCGAAACACCACGGACACTCCGGACCCTGTGGGCACAGTCACTCCCGTACGAGAACCTCGCGGAGCCCTGGCGGAAAAACGCTGCTGGGGATGTGAAACGGACCTCCTACTCTTCCCGCGCGATCACGACACAAGCCTTCGTCTGAGCATTTTTTACCCACAGATTCTTCGCAACCGTTTCATAGACCACTCACACGTGCGAGTATCGTGCTCTTGTTCGGTCCGAGCTTTGGATGCCTAGGGGGGCTTCTGAGCGGTATGGGGCCGAGTGCGCCAAAAGAAGGCGTTGGGGGGGCAGGGAACCCACGTGAATGCGCCATGGCATGCCCCGGTGTGCCATGGCCGAGATCTGTCGCTGCCTCAACGCACCACCGATCTCAGGGGAGTTCCGCAGTCGACATGGCATCGTCACTGGTCAACGGGGGAGTGTCGCCTTCGCGACAGAGCCAGAAACTGGCCAAACGTACGGCGTCCTGGAAGCCGGGCATCCTCCCGTTCCTGCTGCCCTTCGTCCTCCTGACCTTTCTCGGGCTGTGGACCTACCGCCCGAGCACCACCGCGCTGAGCTGGGTCCTGACCGTCGTCTGGTCCCTGCCCGTCGCCGGTGTGCTGGTCGGTATCCAGGGCGCCTGGCTGATCCGCCGCCGGGTGCGCAAGAGCGACCGGATGACCCCGCCGGCCCCGGCCGAGCAGGACTTCCTCATCGCGCTCTGTCCGACCATCGGACGCCACGACACCTATCCGGCGCTGGAGCGCTCGATCCTGTCCTATGTGGAGCACCTCCCGGAGTACTTCCCGTATCTGCGGGTCGACATCCTCACCGAGGAGGGCTGCGAGGCCGCCGAGGCCATCGACCGGCTCGCCGACTCCCACCCGCTGATCCGGGTGATCACGGTGCCCAAGGACTACGTCCCCGCCAACGGCACCCGCTTCAAGGCCCGCGCCAACCACTACGCCCATGAGCTGCGTATCGCGGAGGGCGAGGCACTGGACTACGTCTGGGTGCTGCACATGGACGACGACACCGGCGTCGGCCCCGACACCGCCGCCGCGCTGGCCCAGTTCATCAACCGCCAGCGGCGGGCCCACCCCGACAAGGCCAAGCACATGGCCCAGGGGATCCTGACCTACCCGCGCGAGAACGCGGTGAGCATGTTCACCTGGCTCGCCGACGCCGTCCGCCCCGCCGATGACATCGCCCGTTTCCGGGCGCTGACCGGCCTCGGCACCCCGGCCGCCGGGGTGCACGGCGAACTGCTGGTGCTGCGGGCCTCCATCGAGGCGGAGATCGGCTGGGACTTCGGCCCCAAGGAGATCGTCGAGGACGCCCGGCTCGCCCTGACCTTCTGCCGGAGGTACCCCGGCCGCAGCGACTGGTTCAACGGCCGCTGCTACGGCGCCTCCCCCGCCAACGCCAAGGACTTCATCAAGCAGCGGGAACGCTGGGCCTGGGGTCTGGTCGCCCTGTGCTTCAACCGGGCCGTGCCGCTGCGCTACCGCTGGTTCCTCTCGGTCTGTGTGACGACCTGGATCCTCGGCCCGCTCCAGCACATCGGTGCCGTCCTGCTCATCGGCTGGCTGCTGAACGACATGAACACCTCCCCGGTGACCCAGTCCGTGGTCATCCTGTGGGCCCTGAACTTCGCCTATGTCATCTGGACCTACTGGGAGGGCCTGCGGCTGAACGCCCTCGCCTCGGTCAGCGGACGGCGCAAGTGGTGGGAGCCGATCGCCGTGGTCGCGATGATCCCCGTGTTCTCGGTCCTGGAGGGCCTCGGCGGTCTGCGCGGCTTCGTGAAGTTCGCCAAGCGCGAGGAGAACAAGTTCGTCGTGATCGCCAAGCCCGCCTGATCCGCCCGGCCGACCCCCGGAAGACAACTGACATGCGTTCACGACTGCCGCTGCTCGCCATTTTCCCGGTGACCGTGCTCACCGTGGTGCTGGCCACCCCCTTCGTCCTCGGTGACCATCCCGTGCGCTGGGAGTCCGGCTCCCGCCTCCCGGAGATCGTGCTCAACGACTCCGAGGCCCCCTCCCCCACCCCGCGCACCCCCGGTGCACCCGCCGGCTCCGGCACCGACACCGGCTCCGCCCCCGCCACGGCCTCCGGCCTCCAGGTCGCCGAGCCCTGGAAGGAGGGCATGCCCCAGTGGGGTGTGCAGATCTACTGGGAGGAGGAAGAGAAGAAACGTTCCGCCAGCTTTATCGAGGCCCAGGCCCGCAAGCAGGCCAAGTATCTGATCGGGCTCGGCGCGAACTCGGTGTCGGTGTCCTTCCCCTTCTTCACCGAGGGCATCACCTCCGACACGCTCTCCACCGGCCCCAAGACCCCCTCCCCCGAGCGGCTGTCCCGGGTCCTGACGGTCTTCGAGGACGCCGGCTTCCGCACCACCGTCCGCCCGATCATGGACGAGGCGGCCCTCGACCCGCCCGAGGGCTGGCGCGGCAACATCGAGCCCGACTCCCGCTCCGCCTGGTTCGGCTCCTACGGGGAACTGCTGACGCCCTACCTCAAGGCCGCCGACAAGCTGAAGGCCGACACCTTCGTCATCGGCACCGAGCTGAACTCCATGGAGGGCGACCCGGGCTGGACACCCCTGGTCGCCGACGCCGAGGAGATCTACTCGGGCGAGGTCGCCTACGACGCCAACTGGGACAACTACGTCTCCGGCCGGATCGACATGCCGGTCAGCCATCTCGGCGTCGACGCCTACTTCCCCATCAAGGTCCCGGACAGCGCCTCGGTCGACGAACTCGTCGACGGCTGGAACACCTGGCTGGACAAGAAGGACACCGGCGAACTGCCCAATCTCACCATCGCCGAGGCAGGCATCGGTGCCATGGACGGCGCCTACCACGCCCCCGGCGACTTCTACACCAAGCGGGCCGTCAATCCCGAGGTGCAGGCCACCTGGTACACCGCCGTCTGCGAGGTCGTCCAGGAGCGCCGGATGAAGGGCGTGTACTGGTGGTCGATCTGGTTCGACGACGACCCCAACACCCCGCCCGACGACGAGGTCGCCTCCCGGCTCGACTTCGCCGGACGCCCGCTCACCGAGAAGGCCGTGAAGTCCTGCTTCGGCTCCGACTACGCCGGCCCCGGCACCGACACCGCTAGCTGACCCGAGGAATCATGCAGGAAGCCATCATCCTGGTGGGCGGCAAGGGAACCCGCTTGCGCCCGCTGACCAACCACACCCCCAAGCCGCTGCTGAACGTGGCGGGCTCCTCCTTCATCCGGCACCAGATCGCCAAGCTGATGGACGCCGGGGTCGGGCACGTGGTGTTCGCCACCTCCTACCTCGCCGCCCTCTTCGAGGACGAGTTCCGCGACTTCTCCCAGGACCTGGACATCTCCTACGCCGTCGAGGACGTGCCGCTGGGCACCGGCGGCGCGATCCGCAACGCCGGACGCCTGCTGCGCGGCGGACCGGACGACCCGGTGCTGATCCTGAACGGCGACATCCTCTCCGGCGTCGATCTGCGGGGCCTCCTCGCCGCCCACCGCGAACGGGACGCGGAGGTGACCCTGCATCTGACCCGGGTCGCCGACCCCCGCGCCTTCGGTCTGGTGCCGACCGACGACCACGGCCGGGTGCTGTCCTTCCTGGAGAAGCCCAAGACCGCCGCGGAGTGCGTCACCGACCAGATCAACGCGGGCTGCTATGTCTTCCGCCGCTCCGTGCTCGACGCCATCCCCGGCGACCGCGAGGTCTCCGTCGAACAGGAGACGTTCCCCCGGCTCGTCGCCCGCGGCGGCCGGGTCCACGGCCACACCACCGCCGACTACTGGCGCGACCTCGGCACCCCGCTCGCCTTCGTCCACGGCTCCGCCGACCTGGTCACCGGCCGGGCCCGCTCCCCGCTGGTGGGACCGCCCGCCGAGGCCCTGATCCACCCGACCGCCCAGGTAGACCCGACCGCCCGGGTCCTCGGCGGCTCGGCCATCGGCCCGCACGCCGTCCTCGGACCGGACGTGGTGGTCGACCGGTCCATCGTCGGCGCGCACGTCACCCTCGGGCCCGGCGCCCGTATCGAGGAGTCCGTCGTGGACCACGACTCCGCCATCGGCGCCCGGTCGGTGCTCCGCGAGGCCGTCGTGGGCTGCCATGCGGAGGTCGGCGCGGACAACGAACTGCCCGCCCAGCTCCGGCTGGCCTGCGGCATCCGTATCCCCGCCCAGGGCGTCCGGGTCAGCGGCACGGCCGCCGCCTGCCCGACGGTCCACTGAGACCGCCCGTCCTTCCACGGCTCGACCGGTCCGTCAGTTACTGGAGAAACATGTCCCGCCACCGCACCAAGGAAGTGGAGACCGAGCGTCTCCGCAAATACCGCCCTGACATCCAGGGCCTGCGTGCCGTCGCCATCCTGATGGTGGTCAGCATGCACTGCGGACTCCTCGACATCCACGGTGGCGTGGACGTGAGCTTCGTCCTGAGCGGCTTCCTGATCGGCAGCCAGCTCTTCGCCGAGATCGACAGAACCGGCAAGGTCTCACTGACGAAGTTCTGGGCCCGGCGTTTTCGCCGTATCGCACCGCCCATGGCCATCACCATCGTCATCACAGCGGTGGTCTCCTGGATCTACGTCAGCCCGTTCCGCTTCCGTGAGTACATGTCCGACGGACTCGCCGCGTCGGTCAGCCTCATCAACTGGCGTCTTGTGGAGACCGGCACCGACTACTTCGCCAACGACGGCAGCCAGTCCCCGTACCAGCATTTCTGGTCGCTGGGTATCGAGGAGCAGTTCTACGTCGTCGCCCCGGTCACGCTGGTGGCTCTGGTGTGGCTGAGCCGTCTCCTCTTCCGGAACCGGGTCTTCGTCGCGCTGGCGCTGATCGCCGTGGTGGCCGGTTCGTTCTTCATGGGCTACACCGCCACGCCCGACAACCAGCCGCTGGCCTACTTCAGCACCCATACCCGTATCTGGGAGATCACCTTCGGTGTGCTGCTCGCCCTGTGGGCACCGGCACTGTCCCGGATGAGCACGGGACTTGCGACGGTGATGACCTGGCTGGGGCTGGGCACCATCCTGGTCACGGCCATGCTCATCAGCGAGGAGACCCCCCTGCCGGGCTACGCGGTGGCCGGCCCGCTGCTGGGCGCCGCCCTGGTCATCGCCGGCGGCTGCGCGGCTCCCCGCCTCGGCGCGGAGAAGGTCCTCGACAATCCTGTGTTCAACTTCATCGGCAACGTCAGCTATGGCTGGTACCTCTGGCACTGGCCGCTGCTGATCCTGTGGCCCAGCATGGTCGAGCGGGAGTTCACCTTCCAGGACCGGCTACGGGTGGCGGTCCTGTCCTTCCTGCTGGCCGTGGCCATGCACTACATGGTCGAACGGCGTTTCCGGAACAACGTCAAGCTTGTCCTCACCCCCTGGCGCGGTGTGATCACCGGCGGGGCACTCACCGCCTCCACCACCGCCGCCATGGTGATCGCCCTGCACGTAGTGCCGCTCAACCTGTCGCTCAACACCTCCGAGGACTCCGCATCGGCAACGGGCTTCCAAGGCACCGAGTCCGTCCGGACAGCCGTCGGGCAACGGGCGGCCCCCAGAGTCGGGGAGAGCAACCTGCTGGCGGCCCCGGACGATCAGACCGAGCACGGCTGCATCGACAACACCGAGATCAAGACCTTCGTCATGCGTGACAACTGTGTCATCGGTGACCCCGACGGCAAGATATCGGTCGCCGTCATCGGCGACTCCCACTCATGGCAGTGGGGCAACGCCCTCCATGAGATCGGCAAGAAGTACCGGGCCAGGATGGTCACCCTGGCGAAGGGCGGATGCAGCCCCGAGGCATACAAGATCACGCGCGAGGATCTCGGACGCGAATACACCGAATGCGTGTCCTGGCGGAAGTCCGCCCTGGAGTACATCGGCAAGATGCGGCCGGACGTCGTCGTGATCACCAACCGGGCCCAGCCGACCGCCACCCGCGAGGGCGCCGAGGAGTCCTTCGACACGCTGAGGGCCACCGGCGCGGACCTCGTCTATCTGACGGACACGCCCTACCCGGGCTTCAGCGTCCCGGACTGCCTGGCCGAGAACGCCGACGAACTGGCTTCCTGTAGCCCGAAGGCCGAGGACGTCATCGACAATCCGGAGGTTCGCGCCATGGAACGCGAGGTCGCCGAGGAGCACGGCGCCACGGTCATCGACACCATCCCCGCGTTCTGCGCGGACGGGTACTGCCCCGCCGTCGTCGGTGGCAAGGTGGTCTACTTCGACTACAGCCATATGACCGGGAGCTACGCGCGCACGCTGGTTCCGTTCCTGGAACCGACCTTCGAGAAGGTGCTGAGCAAGAAGTAACCCCTACTGGAAGGCGCGGCAAGGCTCCCGACCCCCGGTGAGCCTCAATGCACCCGCCCCCGCACCCGCCGCGCCTCCAGTTGCCGCCGCCCGAGCAGCTCATCGGCCGGGTACGCGACCTCCTCCAGCGTCAGCCCGTGCGGTCGCACCACATGCACCGCGCTGTCCCGCACCCCCGCGTCCAGCACCGCCCGCGGCCACTCCACCCCCCGGTGCCCGTCCCCCACGAACAGCAGCGCCCCCACCATCGATCGCACCTGGTTGTGGCAGAAGGCATCGGCCCGCACCTCGATCTCCACGACCCCGGCCTCCGTACGCCGCACCCCGAAGTCGAAGATCTCCCGCACGGTCGAGGCCCCCTCCCGCTTCTTGGCGTACGCCGCGAAGTCATGCTCCCCCACCAACGACTTGGCGGCGGCGTCCATCACCCCCACGTCCAACGCCCAGTCATGCCACAGCACATGGTTCCGCAGCAGCGGATCGACGCCCCCCGGCGCGTCCCCCACCCGGTACACATAGCGCCGCCACAACGCGGCGAACCGTGCGTTGAACCCCTCGGCCGCCTCCCGCGCCCCCCACACCCGCACATCCCTGGGCAACCGCCCGGCCAGCCGCTTCAGCAGCTTCTCCCGCTGCTCCCCCCACACCTGAACCGGCAGATCGACATGCGCCACCTGCCCCCGCGCATGCACCCCCGCATCCGTCCGCCCGGCCACGGTCAGCTCGTACGACACACCCCCCGACCGCGTGACGGTCCGCAGCGCGTCCTCGATCTCCCCCTGGACGGTCCGCTGCCCCCCGGCCTGCTTGGCCCACCCCCGGAACCCGGTCCCGTCGTACGACAGATCGAGCCGCACCCGGACGAACCCGTCCGGCACCTCGTCACTCACCAGACTCCCTCTCCACCCACAAAGGAAAGCGGGCCCGCCCCTGAAAAGGAACGGACCCGCCGAAGAACACTTACGCGTCCTTGGACTCCTCGGCCGGAGCCTCGTCGTCACCCTTGGTCACATCGACCTTGGCGTCCTCGACCTTGGCGTCCTCGACGACCTCGGTCTCGTTGACCGCCTCGGCCGCCTCGGCGTCCTTCGCGGCACGCGCGGTCGCGGCCTCGGCCTCACCGACGGCCGCCTGCTGCACCGTCAGCGCCTCGACCAGCTCGATGACCGCCATGGGCGCGTTGTCGCCCCGACGGTTACCGATCTTGGTGATCCGGGTGTAGCCACCCGGACGGTTCTCGTAGCGCGGGCCGATCTCGGTGAAGAGCGTGTGGACGATGCTCTTGTCCGTGATCACCTGGAGCACCTGACGGCGGTTGTGAAGGTCGCCCTTCTTCGCCTTGGTGACCAGACGCTCGGCGTAGGGCCGCAGCCGGCGGGCCTTCGCCTCGGTGGTGGTGATACGACCGTGCTCGAAGAGCGCCTTCGCGAGGTTCGCGAGGAGCAGCTTCTCGTGCGCGGCGCTGCCGCCCAGACGGGCACCCTTGGTGGGCTTCGGCATGATGTCTCTCCTGTGTCTCTGCCCCGGCCGTATCAGGTACCGAGGTCAGTATCCGAGCGGGCGGTCGCCCGTCGAAGATCCGGGCGCCGTTTCAGACGTCCGGAAGGGCCCACGCCCAGGGGCGCGAGGAACTGCGCGACCAGCCACAACGGTCCCGCAGCCACAAACGGTCAGTACTGCTCGGTCTCCACAAACCCGGCGTCCGCGTCATCGTCCGCCCCAAAGGCGTCCGCCGCAGCGGTCGGGTCGAACCCGGGAGGCGAGTCCTTCAGCGCCAGACCCATCCCGGCGAGCTTGGCCTTCACCTCGTCGATGGACTTCGCACCGAAGTTGCGGATGTCCAGCAGATCCGCCTCGGACCGCGCGACCAGCTCACCCACGGAGTGGATGCCCTCACGCTTGAGGCAGTTGTACGACCGAACGGTGAGCTCCAGCTCCTCGATCGGCAGCGCCAGATCCGCGGCGAGGGCGGCGTCCGTCGGGGACGGACCCATGTCGATGCCCTCGGCGTCGATGTTCAGCTCGCGGGCGAGACCGAACAGCTCGACCAGCGTCTTACCGGCCGACGCCATGGCGTCACGGGGACGCATGGCCTGCTTGGTCTCGACATCGACGATCAGCTTGTCGAAGTCGGTGCGCTGCTCGACACGCGTGGCCTCGACCTTGTACGTGACCTTCAGCACCGGCGAGTAGATCGAGTCGACCGGGATCCGGCCGATCTCCTGACCCACCTGCTTGTTCTGCACGGCGGAGACATAACCGCGGCCACGCTCGACCGTCAGCTCCATCTCCAGCTTGCCCTTGCCGTTGAGCGTGGCGAGGACCAGGTCGGGGTTGTGCACCTCGACACCGGCCGGGGGCGCGATGTCGGCGGCGGTGACCAGACCCGGACCCTGCTTGCGCAGGTACATCACCACGGGCTCGTCGTGCTCACTGCTCACGACGAGCTGCTTGATGTTGAGGATCAGGTCGGTGACGTCCTCCTTGACGCCCGGCACGGTGGTGAACTCGTGCAGCACGCCATCGATCCGGATGCTGGTGACAGCCGCACCGGGGATCGAGGAGAGGAGGGTCCGGCGGAGGGAGTTGCCGAGGGTGTAGCCGAAGCCCGGCTCCAGCGGCTCGATCACGAACCGGGAGCGGAATTCGTCGACGACCTCTTCGGTCAACGAGGGACGCTGAGCGATCAGCATGTTTCTGTTTCCTTCAGTCAGGGGCGCCCGCTATTTGACGCCCTGATGCACTACTAAGGGTACGGGCGATACGGCGGAAAGAGCCGTACCGCCCGAAAACCTCAAACGCGCCCGGTGATCAGACCCGGCGGCGCTTCGGCGGCCGGCATCCGTTGTGCGGCGTCGGGGTGACGTCCTGGATGGAGCCGACCTCAAGGCCGGTGGCCTGGAGGGAGCGGATCGCGGTCTCACGACCGGACCCCGGGCCCTTCACGAACACATCGACCTTGCGCATGCCGTGCTCCTGGGCGCGGCGGGCGGCCGACTCGGCGGCCATCTGCGCGGCGAACGGCGTGGACTTCCGGGAGCCCTTGAAGCCGACGTGGCCGGCGGAGGCCCAGGAGATCACGTTGCCGGACGGGTCCGTGATGGAGACGATCGTGTTGTTGAACGTGCTCTTGATGTGCGCGTGGCCGTGAGCGACGTTCTTCTTTTCCTTGCGGCGCACCTTCTTGGCAGCGCCCTGACGACCCTTGGGGGGCATCTGTACTCCTACGGGAGGTGGTCGGTCCTACAGCGAAGACCGCTGGACGGCGAGTCCGCTGCGGACTACTTCTTGCCCGGCTTCTTCTTACCGGCGATGGCGCGACGCGGACCCTTGCGGGTGCGGGCGTTGGTGCTGGTGCGCTGACCGCGGACGGGCAGACCGCGACGGTGACGGAGACCCTGGTAGCAGCCGATCTCCACCTTGCGGCGGATGTCGGCCTGGATCTCACGACGGAGGTCACCCTCGGTCTTGATGTTGTTGTCCACGTACTCGCGGATCGCGACGAGCTGCTCCTCGGAGAGGTCGCGAACGCGGGTGTTGGGGTCGACGCCGGTCGCAGCCAGCGTCTCCTGCGAGAGGGTCCGGCCGACGCCGAACACGTAGGTGAGGGCGACCTCCACACGCTTTTCGCGCGGGATGTCAACACCGGAAACGCGTGCCATTCAATGGCTCCTGGTGATCGTCGGAGGTCTTCCGCAGAACCGACTCCCAACCGCCGTCCTCACCCACATCACATCCGGATGATTTGGTACGGACTGGGTCCCCGGCCTCCGAGCCGGGGGTGTCGAGCCGCTTGCGACGGCTCGGGTCCTGCGTATGAACATTTTCAGCTCGCGTCGCGCGAAGTCTCTGCGATGGAGGCAGAGGGGATGGTCGCTGAGATCAGCCCTGGCGCTGCTTGTGGCGCGGGTTCTCGCAGATGACCATGACCCGGCCGTGACGGCGGATCACCCTGCACTTGTCGCAGATCTTCTTGACGCTCGGCTTGACCTTCATGGGATTGAGGTTCTCCGGGTCAGTTGCCGACGGCCCCGCGAGAGATCACGAGGCGTGGGCAAGATCTACTTGTACCGGTAGACGATCCGGCCACGGGTCAGGTCGTACGGAGACAACTCCACCACGACCCGGTCGTCAGGGAGGATACGGATGTAGTGCATCCGCATCTTGCCGCTGATGTGTGCCAGGACCTGGTGGCCGTTCTGGAGCTCGACCTTGAACATCGCGTTAGGCAGAGACTCGACGACAGTGCCCTCGATCTCGATGGCACCTTGCTTCTTGGCCACGCTTCGCCCTTCGGAATCGACTACCTTGATCGACCCCGGCGCTTCTCCCCTAGTTTCCTGAGGGGCGCATACAGACATGCGGGCGCACGAGAGCCGACGAGTCAGTCTACGCCAAGCACACCCGTAAAGACGAATCGCTCAAGTCTGCCCGCGGACGGAGATCCTTATGCCAGCGGATCGGGAGCTGCGGTGACTCCGTACTCGGCGAGCTTGGCCCTGCCCCCGTCCGGGGCCGTGAGCACCAGCGGTCCGTCCTCCGTCAGGGCGACGGAGTGCTCCCAGTGCGAGGACCAGGTGCCGTCCGTGGTGATCACGGTCCAGTCGTCCTCCAGCACCTTGGTCCGCGGGGTGCCGAGCGACACCATCGGCTCGATGGCCAGGCAGAACCCGGGCACCAGCTTCGGACCCTTGCCCCGGCGCCGGTCGACGTAGTTCAGCAGATGGGGGTCCATGTGCATCTGGGTGCCGATGCCATGGCCGCCGTAGTCCTCGATGATCCCGTAGCGACCGCCGCCGGGCTTGGGCTGGCGGCGGATGTAGGTCTCGATGGCCCGCGAGATGTCGACCAGCCGCGCGCCCTGCTTCATGGCGGCGATCCCGGCCCACATGGACTCCTCGGTCACCCGGGACAGCTCGACCAGCTCCGGAGCGTGACCGGAGCCGACGAAGGCGGTGAAGGCGGCGTCCCCGTGCCAGCCGTCCACGATCGCGCCGGCGTCGATGGAGATGATGTCCCCGTCCTTCAGCACCACGCTCTCGGACGGGATCCCATGGACGACGACATCGTTCGCGGACGTGCAGATGGTGGCGGGGAAACCGCCGTACCCGAGGAAATTCGAGGTCGCGTTGTGCTCGGCGAGCACCTTGCGGGCCACCTCGTCCAGATCCCTGGTCGACGCCCCCGGCACAGCCGCCTCCCGAGTCGCCGCATGAATGGCGGCCACGACCAGCCCCGCCGCCCGCATCTTGGCGATCTGCTCGGGATTCTTGATCTGCACCATAAGAACAACGGCCTTCCTGCACCGGAAAACGGACTGCCAGCAATCCTACGGCGACTGCCCCCAGCTGCGGGCAGTCGTGCCGCAGGGCGGCACGCAACAGCCGCGGCCCCCCAAAGGGAACCGCGGCCATCACCACCGTACGAACAATCAGAGAACCTAACCCTGCTTCAGCGCCGCCAGCGCCCGCACGGTCACTTCGTCCACCGCGCCCGTCGCCGAAATCGTCACCACAAGCCCCTGAGCCTTGTAGTAGTCGATGATCGGCTCGGTCTGCGTGTGGTAGACCTCAAGCCGCTTGCGGACCGTCTCCTCGGAGTCGTCGTCCCGCTGGTACAGCTCACCGCCGCAGACATCGCAGACGCCCTCGACGGCCGGCTTCTTGTACGTCACATGGAACACATGCGAGGAGTCGTTGCGGCAGATCCGCCGGCCGGCGATCCGCTTGACGACCTCCTCCTCCGGCGCCTCAAGATCCAGCACCGCGTCCAGCTTGATGCTCTCGGTCGTCAGCAGCTCGTCCAGCGCCTCGGCCTGCGAGACATTGCGGGGAAAGCCGTCGAGCAGGAAGCCGTTCTCGGCGTCCGGCTGCTCCATGCGGTCCTTGGCCATCGCGATGGTCACCTCGTCGGGGACGAGATTCCCGGCGTCCATGTAAGACTTCGCGAGCTTACCCAGCTCGGTCTGCTTGCTGATGTTGGCGCGGAACAGGTCACCGGTGGAGATGTGCGGTACTCGCAGCGTCTCGGCAAGGCGCGTGGCCTGGGTGCCCTTGCCCGCACCCGGCGGCCCCACGAGGACGATTCGCATCAGCGGAGGAACCCTTCGTAATTGCGCTGCTGGAGCTGGCTCTCGATCTGCTTCACCGTCTCCAGGCCGACACCCACGATGATCAGGATGCTGGTCCCGCCGAAGGGGAAGTTCTGGTTTGCCCCGAAACCAGCCAACGCCATTGTCGGCACGAGAGCGATCAGGCCCAGATACAGCGAGCCCGGCCAGGTGATCCGGTTGAGTACGTAGCTCAGGTACTCAGCGGTCGGTCGGCCAGCCCGGATGCCCGGGATGAAGCCACCATACTTCTTCATGTTGTCCGCTACTTCTTCGGGGTTGAACGTGATGGCCACGTAGAAGAAGGCGAAGAACACGATCAGCAGGAAGTACAGAGTGATGTAGTACGGGTGGTCACCCTGGACGAGGTGCCCTTCGATCCAGGTCTTCCAGCCGGACGTACCGCTGGAGAACTGCGCGATCAAGGCCGGGATGTAGAGCAGCGACGAGGCGAAGATGACCGGAATCACACCGGCCTGGTTCACCTTGAGCGGGATGTACGTAGACGTACCACCGTAGGAGCGGCGGCCGATCATGCGCTTGGCGTACTGCACCGGGATACGGCGCTGGGCCTGCTCGACGAAGACCACCAGGCCGACCATGAAGAGGCCGACGAGGATGACCGTGCCGAACTCGATCCAGCCGTCGGCCAGCGAGCCCTGCTGCTTGATGGCCCACAGCGCGGACGGGAAGGTGGCGGCGATCGAGATGAACATCAGGATCGACATGCCGTTGCCGATGCCGCGGTCGGTGATCAGCTCACCGAGCCACATGACGACGGCCGTACCGGCGGTCATGGTGATGACCATGGTGATGGTCACGAAGATGGACTGGTCGGGCACGATCTGACCGGCCACGGAGCAGCCGCTGAACAGCGCGCCGGAGCGGGCGGTGGCGACCAGGCCGGTGCCCTGGAGCACGGCGAGCGCGACGGTCAGATAGCGGGTGTACTGCGTGATCTTCGCCGTTCCGGCCTGGCCCTCCTTCTTCAGGGCCTCCAGGCGGGGGATCACCACCGTCAGGAGCTGGAGGATGATGCTCGCCGTGATGTACGGCATGATGCCGAGCGCGAAGATCGTGATCTGGAGCAGCGCGCCACCGCTGAACATGTTCACCAGTCCGAAGAGACCCTGGTTGGCGCTGGCCTGGTCCAGACAGGTCTGCACGTTGCGATAGTCGACACCCGGGATCGGGATATGCGTACCGATCCGGTAGATCACGATGATGCCGAGCGTGAACAGCAGCTTCTTGCGCAGGTCGGGCGTCTTAAACGCTCGGGCGAACGCGGTGAGCACGGTGCCTCCTGCGACCCCCGCGCGTCTGCGTCAAGGGTGACGGTTTTGAGAGTCCAGTACGACTACGACTGATGAAACGACTTGTGCAACAACTTCAACAACTTGTGGAACAGCGTGTGGTGCGGCTTGCGGAACGACTTGTGTAACGGCCGACCGCCGCGCAAGGTGCCCCTCGGGGAGGCGACACCCCGCGAAAGTGGGCAGCGTAGGTCACCTTACCGGCGACACCACCGCCCTTGGAACGACCAACCGGGGATACCCCATTTGTGGGGTATCCCCGGTCGGGATCGCTCAAGTCATCGAGACGCCTGAGGTGTTCAGACGAGCTCGGTGACGGTACCGCCGGCGGCGGTGATCTTCTCCTTGGCGGAGCCGGAGACGGCGTCCACCGTCACCTGCAGCGCCACGGAGATCTCGCCCTGGCCGAGGACCTTGACGAGGCTGTTCTTGCGAACGGCACCCTTGGTCACCAGACCCTCGACCGTGACCTCGCCACCCTCGGGGTAGAGCGCGGCCAGCTTGTCGAGGTTCACGACCTGGTACTCGGTCCTGAACGGGTTCTTGAAGCCCTTCAGCTTCGGGAGGCGCATGTGGAGCGGCATCTGGCCGCCCTCGAAGCGCTCCGGAACCTGGTAGCGGGCCTTGGTGCCCTTGGTACCACGACCGGCCGTCTTGCCCTTGGACGCCTCACCACGACCGACACGGGTCTTGGCGGTCTTGGCACCGGGGGCGGGACGGAGGTTGTGGATCTTCAGCGGGTTCTGCTCCGCCATGATCAGTCGACCTCCTCGACCGTCACGAGGTGGCGGACATGGCGCACCATGCCGCGGAACTCGGGGCGGTCCTCCTTGACGACCTGCGTGTTGATCCCCTTGAGACCGAGGGAACGCAGGGTGTCACGGTGGTTCTGCTTGCTGCCGATGTAGGACTTGACCTGCGTGATCTTGAGCTGCGCCATGATCACACACCCGCCCCGGCACGTGCGCGCAGCAGAGCCGCGGGGGCCACGTCCTCCAGGGGCAGACCGCGGCGGGCCGCGATCTCCTCGGGACGCTGGAGGCCCTTGAGGGCCGCCACGGTGGCGTGCACGATGTTGATCGCGTTGTCGGAGCCGAGCGACTTCGACAGCACGTCGTGGATACCGGCGCACTCCAGCACGGCACGCACCGGACCACCGGCGATCACGCCGGTACCCGGGGACGCCGGCTTGAGCAGCACGACTCCGGCAGCCTTCTCACCCTGGATGGGGTGCGGGATGGTGCCCTGGATCCGGGGGACCTTGAAGAAGTGCTTCTTGGCCTCCTCCACACCCTTGGCGATGGCGGCCGGCACCTCCTTGGCCTTGCCGTAACCGACACCCACGGTGCCGTCACCGTCACCCACCACGACAAGCGCGGTGAAGCTGAAGCGACGACCACCCTTCACAACCTTGGCGACGCGGTTGATCGCGACAACGCGCTCAACGTACGCGGTCTTCTCGGCGGCAGCAGCGCCGCCGTCACGGCCCTTCCGGTCCCGCCGCTCGCCGCCACCGGCACCGCTTCCGCGGCGCTGGGGTCCAGCCATTGGATTACCTCTCTCTTTCCGCTAGCTACAAGCGGCTCAGAACTTGAGCCCGGCCTCGCGGGCGGCGTCCGCCAGGGCGGCGATGCGCCCGGCGTACTGGTTACCACCACGGTCGAACACCACGGCCTCGACACCGGCGGCCTTGGCGCGCTCGGCGACCAGGGCCCCGACCTGCTTGGCCTGGGCCGACTTGTCGCCCTCGCCGCCGCGGATCGAGGTGTCCAGCGTGGACGCCGAAGCCACGGTGTGGCCCTTCAGGTCGTCGATCACCTGCGCCACGATGTGGCGGTTGGAACGGGTAACGACCAGACGGGGACGCTCCGCCGTACCGTTGATCCGCTTGCGGATCCGGATGTGACGGCGCTTGATCGCGGCGCGCTTGTAGGCGTCGCCCTTGAGGATCTTCTGCCCGTATGCCATGGCTTACTTACCCGCCTTTCCGACCTTGCGGCGGATGACTTCGCCCTCGTACTTGACGCCCTTGGCCTTGTACGGGTCGGGCTTGCGCAGCTTGCGGATGTTGGCCGCGACCTCGCCGACCTTCTGCTTGTCGATGCCCTCGACCGAGAACCGGGTGGGGGCCTCGACCTTGAAGGAGATGCCCTCGGGGGCCTCGACCACGATCGGGTGGCTGTAACCGAGCGCGAACTCCAGGTTGGAGCCCTTGGCGGTCACGCGGTAACCGACACCGCTGATTTCGAGCTTCTTCACGTAACCCTGGGTCACGCCGGTGATCATGTTCGCCACCAGCGTGCGGGACAGGCCGTGCAGGGCCTTGTTCTGACGCTCGTCGTTCGGGCGGGTGACGCTCAGTACGCCGTCCTCACCCTTGGCGACATCGATCGGCGCGGCGACGGTGTGGGTCAGCTCGCCCTTGGGGCCCTTGACCTTGACCGTACGGCCGTCGATGGTGACGTCCACGCCGGCGGGAACCGCGATGGGGAGCTTGCCGATGCGCGACATAGCTGTTTCCTCCGTTCCCTTCCGCTACCAGACGTAGGCGAGGACTTCCCCACCCACGCCCTTCTTGCCGGCCTGCTTGTCGGTGAGGAGCCCGTGCGACGTGGAGATGATCGCCACGCCCAGGCCGCCCAGCACCTTCGGCAGGTTGGTGGACTTCGCGTACACCCGGAGACCGGGCTTGGAGATCCGCTTGATGCCCGCGATGGAGCGCTCACGGTTGGGGCCGAACTTCAGCTCCAGGACGAGGTTCTTGCCGACCTCGGCGTCCTCGACCTTCCAGCCCGTGATGAAGCCCTCCTGCTGGAGGATCTCTGCGATGTGAGACTTGATCTTGGAGTGCGGCATCGACACCGAGTCGTGGTACGCCGAGTTCGCATTCCGCAGACGCGTCAGCATGTCTGCGATCGGATCAGTCATGGTCATGAAGTGGCCTTCGGCCTCTCTCGCCGGGGTTTCCTGGTGCGCCATCCCTCTCCCCGATCCGGGACGGGACGGGTGCGGCGCGGTGGACCTACGGCGTAGTAAGTCTGACGGGCGCGACAGGCGCCCAACCCCACAAGCCTAAGCCATGTGGAGCGGGCCCCTGTCCACCCATTGCTTACCGAGAGCCCTGGGAGTCCGGGATTACCGGGACTACCAGGAGCTCTTGGTCACGCCCGGCAGCTCGCCACGGTGAGCCATCTCACGAAGGCACACGCGGCACAGGCCGAACTTGCGGTAGACGGAGTGGGGGCGGCCACAGCGCTGGCAGCGGGTGTAGCCACGCACCCCGAACTTGGGCTTGCGAGCAGCCTTAGCGATCAGAGCCTTCTTCGCCATCTCGCTCACGCCTCCTTGAAGGGGAAGCCGAGGTGACGAAGGAGCGCGCGGCCCTCAGCGTCGTTGGTCGCCGTGGTGACCACGGTGATGTCCATACCCCGGACGCGGTCGATCTTGTCCTGGTCGATCTCGTGGAACATGACCTGCTCGGTGAGACCGAAGGTGTAGTTGCCACGGCCGTCGAACTGCTTGGGGGACAGACCGCGGAAGTCGCGGATGCGCGGCAGCGCGAGCGACAGGGTGCGGTCCAGGAACTCCCACATGCGGTCGCCACGGAGCGTGACATGGGCACCGATCGGCTGACCCTCACGCAGCTTGAACTGCGCGATGGACTTGCGGGCCTTGGTGACGGCCGGCTTCTGACCGGTGATCGTGGTGAGGTCCTTGATGGCCCCCTCGATCAGCTTCGAGTCACGGGCGGCGTCGCCGACACCCATGTTGACCACGATCTTGACGAGGCCGGGAACCTGCATGACGTTCTCGTACTTGAACTCGTCACGCAGCTTGCCCGCGATCTCCTCGCGGTACTTCGTCTTCAGACGCGGAGTGGTGGTGGTAGCCATCAGATGTCCTCACCCGTCCGCTTGGCAACGCGGATCTTGTTGCCCTCGTCGTCGAAGCGGTAACCGACGCGGGTCACGACCTTCTTGCCGTCCTTCTCCACGACCAGCTGGACGTTGGAGACATGGATCGGGGCCTCGGTCGTCACGATGCCGCCGGCCTGGGACCCACGAGCCGTGGGACCGGCCTTGGTGTGCTTCTTGACCCGGTTGACACCCTCGACCAGGACACGCTCGTCGCGCGGGTAAGAGGCGATGACCTTGCCCTGCTTGCCCTTGTCCTTGCCGGTGATGACCTGGACCAGGTCGCCCTTCTTGATCTTCATGCTTACAGCACCTCCGGAGCCAGCGAGATGATCTTCATGAACTTCTTCTCGCGCAGCTCGCGCCCGACCGGGCCGAAGATGCGGGTACCACGAGGGTCGCCGTCGTTCTTCAGAATGACAGCGGCGTTCTCGTCGAAGCGGATGTACGAGCCGTCCGGACGGCGGCGCTCCTTGACGGTGCGAACGATGACCGCCTTGATGACGTCACCCTTCTTCACGTTGCCACCGGGGATCGCGTCCTTGACGGTGGCGACGATGACGTCACCGATGCCCGCGTAGCGGCGACCGGAGCCACCGAGGACACGGATGCAAAGGATCTCCTTCGCGCCCGTGTTGTCGGCGACGCGCAGTCGCGACTCCTGCTGGATCACGTCTATCTCCTGTTTGTCTGCCGGTTCCCCGGGGGCCGCTCGGTGAGCGGCCCCCGGAGCCTGGCGGAACTGGCCTGCGGGGAATCCCCCGCAGGAGGTTTACTTGGCCTTTTCGAGAATCTCGACGACGCGCCAGCGCTTGGTCGCCGACAGCGGGCGGGTCTCCATCAGGAGGACCCGGTCGCCGACGCCCGCGGCGTTCTGCTCGTCGTGCGCCTTGAGCTTGTTCGTACGGCGGATGACCTTGCCGTACAGCGCGTGCTTCACACGGTCCTCGACGGCGACGACGACGGTCTTGTCCATCTTGTCGCTGACGACGAGACCCTCACGGGTCTTGCGGAAGCCACGCGCCTGGGGGGCGCTGTTCTCAGTCACATTGTTCTCGCTCATCAGGCGCTCTCCACCGTTTCGATGCCCAGCTCACGCTCGCGCATCAGGGTGTAGATCCGCGCGATGTCCTTGCGGACCGCCTTCAGACGGCCATGGTTCTCAAGCTGCCCCGTCGCCGCCTGGAAGCGGAGGTTGAACAGCTCTTCCTTGGCCTCGCGGAGCTTCGCCAGAAGCTCCTCGTTGCCCAGCTCGCGCAGCTCGGACGCCTTGGTACCGACCGACATCACGCTTCACCTGCCTCGCGCTTGACGATCCGGCACTTCATCGGCAGCTTGTGGGCCGCACGGGTCAGCGCCTCACGGGCGATCTTCTCGTTGGGGTACGACAGCTCGAACATCACTCGTCCGGGCTTGACGTTGGCGATCCACCACTCGGGGGAACCCTTACCGGAACCCATGCGGGTCTCGGCCGGCTTCTTGGTGAGCGGACGGTCCGGGTAGATGTTGATCCAGACCTTGCCGCCACGCTTGATGTGGCGGGTCATGGCGATACGAGCCGCTTCGATCTGGCGGTTCGTGACATACGCCGGGGTCAGCGCCTGGATGCCGTACTCGCCGAACGCGACCTGCGTACCGCCCTTGGCAGCGCCGGAGCGCTTGGGGTGGTGCTGCTTGCGGTGCTTGACCCTACGGGGGATCAGCATGTCGGTCAGGCCTCCGTTCCGCCGCTAGAAGAAGACGGCGCCTCGGCCGGAGCGGCTGCGGCGGGGGCGTCGGCCTTGGGGGCCTCGGCACCGCCGGCCTGCTGCGGCTTGCGACCGCGCCGCTCGCCGCCACCGCGGCCACCACGGGCCGGGCGGTCGTTGCCGCCGCCACGGGCCGGGCGGTTGCCCGCACGGGCGGCGGCGTTCTCGGCGCGGACCTCGGCGATGTTCTTGACGTCGCCCTTGTAGATCCAGACCTTCACACCGATACGGCCGAAGGTCGTCTTGGCCTCGAAGAAGCCGTAGTCCACGTTCGCGCGGAGCGTGTGCAGGGGCACGCGGCCCTCGCGGTAGAACTCCGAGCGGGACATCTCGGCGCCGCCGAGACGGCCACCGCACTGGATCTTGATGCCCTTGGCGCCCGCCTTCATCGCCGACTGCATGCTCTTGCGCATGGCACGGCGGAAGGAGACCCGGGAGGAGAGCTGCTCGGCGACGGCCTGGGCCACCAGCTGAGCGTCCGTCTCGGGGTTCTTGACCTCAAGGATGTTGAGCTGGACCTGCTTGCCGGTCAGCTTCTCCAGCTGGCCGCGGATCTTGTCGGCCTCCGCGCCGCGGCGGCCGATGACGATGCCCGGACGCGCGGTGTGGATGTCGACGCGGACGCGGTCACGGGTGCGCTCGATCTCCACCTTGGAGATACCGGCGCGCTCCATGCCGGACGTCAGCATCCGGCGGATGGCGACGTCCTCCTTGACGTAGTCCTTGTACAGCTTGTCGGCGTACCAGCGCGACTTGAAGTCGGTGGTGATACCGAGCCGGAACCCGTGCGGGTTTACCTTCTGGCCCATTACCGGGTTCCTTCCTTGCTGCTGACGACCACGGTGATGTGGCTGGTCCGCTTGCGGATCCGGTAGGCACGGCCCTGGGCGCGCGGTCGGAACCGCTTCAGGGTCGGACCCTCGTCGACATACGCCTCGGAGATGACGAGGCTGTCGGCGTCGGTGTGGTCGTAGTTGTGCGCGGCATTGGCGATGGCGCTGTCGAGCACCTTGCCGACCGGAACCGAGGCTGCCTGCGGAGCGAATCGCAGAACAGCCTGGGCCTCCGTGGCGTCCATGCCACGGATGAGGTCCACCACACGGCGGGCCTTCATGGGCGTGACGCGGATGTACCGCGCCTGGGCCCTGGCTTCCATGGTTGTCCCTTCAGAGTTACTTACGTGTCTGATGCGATCCGCGGCTAGCGGCGCTTCGACTTCCGGTCGTCCTTGACGTGGCCCCGGAAGGTACGGGTCGGCGAGAACTCGCCGAGCTTGTGACCGACCATCGACTCGGTGACGAACACCGGGATGTGGGTCTTGCCGTTGTGCACCGCGAGCGTGTGGCCGAGCATGGCCGGCACGATCATGGAGCGTCGGGACCAGGTCTTGATGACGTTCTTGGAACCGGCTTCGTTCTGGGCGTCCACCTTCTTGAGCAGGTGGTCGTCGACGAAGGGTCCCTTCTTCAAGCTACGAGGCATCTCAACCCGTCCTTAGCGCTTCTTGTTCGTCTTGCGGCGGCGGACGATGTACTTGTTCGACGCCTTCTTGGGCGAACGAGTACGGCCTTCCTTCTTGCCCCACGGGGACACGGGGTGGCGGCCACCGGACGTCCGGCCCTCACCACCACCGTGCGGGTGGTCGACCGGGTTCATGACCACACCACGGACGGTCGGGCGAACGCCCTTCCACCGCTTGCGGCCGGCCTTGCCCCAGTTGATGTTCGACTGCTCGGCGTTGCCGACCTCGCCGACGGTGGCGCGGCAGCGCACGTCGACCAGGCGGATCTCACCGGACGGCATACGAAGGTGGGCCATGGTGCCCTCCTTCGCCAGCAGCTGCACCGAGGCACCGGCGGAGCGGGCGAACTTGGCGCCGCCGCCCGGCCGCAGCTCGATGGCGTGCAGCGTGGTACCGACCGGGATGTTGCGCAGCGCGAGGTTGTTGCCCGGCTTGATGTCGGCGCCGGGGCCGTTCTCGACGCGGTCGCCCTGCACCAGGCCGCGCGGCGCGAGGATGTAGCGCTTCTCGCCGTCGGCGTAGTGCAGCAGCGCGATGCGCGCGGTGCGGTTGGGGTCGTACTCGATGTGCGCGACCTTCGCCGGCACGCCGTCCTTGTCGTGCCGACGGAAGTCGATCACACGGAAGGCGCGCTTGTGGCCACCGCCCTGGTGGCGGACGGTCACACGGCCGGAGTTGTTACGGCCACCCTTGCTGTGCAGGGGGCGAACCAGCGACTTCTCCGGCGTGGACCGCGTGACCTCGACGAAGTCGGCGACGCTGGCGCCACGACGGCCCGGCGTAGTCGGCTTGTACTTGCGGATTCCCATTTCTCAGTCCTCGTCCGATTCCGGACGATCCGGACCTCCGTCAGGAGGTCGGACCGCCGAAGATGTCGATACGGTCGCCCTCGGCGAGGGTCACGATCGCGCGCTTGGTCGCGGCGCGCTGGCCGAAGCCCGTACGGGTCCGCTTGCGCTTGCCGACGCGGTTGATCGTGTTGACCCCGGTGACCTTGACCTCGAAGACCGCCTCGACGGCCTGCTTGATCTGGGTCTTGTTGGAGCGCGGGTCGACGATGAACGTGTACTTGTTCTCGTCCAGGAGCGCGTAGCTCTTCTCGGAGACGACCGGCTTGAGCAGCACGTCACGGGGGTCCGTGTACGACTTGCTCAGCGGGGTCTCGACGGTGTTCTTGCCCTCGGCGGCGTGACGACGCGCCTTGGCGACGCGCGCGGCCTTGGCGGCCTTGGCCGCCTTGGAGGCGATGGAGGGGTGACGGGTGGCCATCAGACCTCAGTCCCTTCGGTGTCGTTGGCCTTGTTCGGGCCGGCGACGAAGGACTCCAGCGCGGCCTGGGTGAAGACCACGTCGTCCGAGACGATCACGTCGTACGTGTTCAGCTGGCCCGGCTCCAGGATGTGGACCTGGGGCAGGTTGCGGGCGGACAGCCACGCGGCCTCGTCGGCGCGCTCGACGACCAGGAGCAGGTTCTTGCGCTCCGAGATCTTGCCGAACAGGCCCTTGGCGGCCTTGGTGGAGGGGGTCTCGCCCTCGATCACGCCGGTGACGACGTGGATGCGGTTGGCGCGGGCCCGGTCGGTGAGGGCGTGCCGCAGGGCGGCGGCCTTCATCTTCTTCGGGGTGCGCTGCGAGTAGTCGCGGGGCTGCGGGCCGTGCACGACGCCACCGCCGGCGAACTGCGGGGCGCGGGTCGAACCCTGGCGGGCGCGGCCGGTGCCCTTCTGGCGGTACGGCTTCTTGCCGCCACCGCGGACTTCACCGCGGGTCTTGGTCTTGTGCGTGCCCTGGCGGGCAGCCGCGTTCTGCGCGACGACGACCTGGTGGATCAGCGGGATGCTGACCTTCTCCACGCCGAAGATCTCCGCGGGGAGTTCGACGCTACCGGTCTTCTCGCCGGCAGGCGAAAGGATGTCAACAGTGCTCATCGGTTACCTCAGGCCCCCTTGGCCGCGGTGCGGACCAGGACGAGGCCGCCGTTCGGACCGGGAACCGCGCCCTTGATGAGCAGCAGACCCTTCTCCGCGTCAACGGCGTGGACGGTCAGGTTCTGGGTGGTGACCCGCTCGTTGCCCATACGACCCGCCATGCGGAGGCCCTTGAACACACGGCCCGGGGTGGCACAGCCACCGATGGAGCCGGGGGAGCGGTGCTTGCGCTGCGTACCGTGTCCGGCGCCGAGACCACGGAAGTTGTGGCGCTTCATGACACCGGCGAAGCCCTTGCCCTTGCTCTTGCCGGTCACGTCGACCTTGACGCCGGCCTCGAAGACCTCGGCGGTGACTTCCTGGCCGAGGGTGTACTCGGCGGCGTCAGCGGTCCGGATCTCGACAAGGTGGCGACGAGGGGTGACGTCGGCCTTCGCGAAGTGGCCCTTGAGGGGCTTGTTCACCTTGCGCGGGTCGATCTCGCCGAAGGCGATCTGGACGGACTCGTAGCCGTCGACGTCGTTGGTACGCACCTGGGTGACGACATTGGGGCCGGCCTTGACGACGGTGACCGGAACAACACGGTTGTTCTCGTCCCACACCTGCGTCATGCCGAGCTTCTCGCCCAGGATGCCCTTGATCTGCTTAGCCATCTCTCAGATCACCGGCCCTCAGAGCTTGATCTCGATGTCGACACCGGCCGGGAGGTCGAGTCGCATCAGAGAGTCAACGGTCTTGGGGGTCGGGTCGAGGATGTCGATCAGGCGCTTGTGCGTGCGCATCTCGAAGTGCTCGCGCGAGTCCTTGTACTTGTGCGGCGACTTGATGACGCAGTACACGTTCTTCTCAGTGGGCAGCGGCACCGGGCCCGCGACCGACGCACCAGTGCGCGTCACCGTCTCGACGATCTTCTTCGCCGAGGAGTCGATGACCTCGTGGTCGTAGGCCTTGAGCCGAATGCGGATCTTCTGTCCCGCCATGGCTACTCAGTAGTCCTGTCTCTTCTTACGCTCTGGAACCCGTTGTTCCGTCGCCCTGCTCTCCGACCCACGCGGTCGGGCGTGTCGCAGTCCCGCTGACACGGATGCCCCTTGTTCGAACATCCCATCGGGGATTGCGCACGGCCCATCCGGAACCGCGAGCCGGGAACCGAACGGCCCACCGGGTGCCTGGCCGGTGCCGCACCCACGCTTCCCGGAAGATTCCCGTACGTCCAACCCACACGGGGTTGACGAGTACTGTGGGACTCGCTTCCGGTCCTCCCGGCGGGAGGCGCGCAGCATCAACGCTCGACCGAGCAACTCGGACAGTCTGCCATACGGCCCAGGGCCTGCGCCAATCGAGCCGGAGAGAATACCCCGAGGGTGACGCAGGTCAAACACGGGTCCCCATCCGGGGACGGCGAGGGCTGTGCGGGCCGGGACAGCCCCTGCCGTCCCGGCCGCCCCTCGCAGCCGCCGCCCCGACGCCGGGCGCCCGCTCACCGCCCCCCGCTGTCCCGGCCCGCGCAGCCCCGCCGCCGGGAGCCGCCGCCGGGTCCGCCCTTCCGGCCCGCAGAGCGGCCGAGGGTCTGGCGTCGCGGCCCGCGCGGACGCCGAGGGTCTGGAGTCCCGGCCCGCGCGGACGCCGAGGGGTCTGGCGTGCCAGCCCGCGCGGACGCCGTCGGCTTCCCGCGTCGGCCGACGTGGACGCCGCCAGGGCTCCGCCCAGGCCCGCGCCGGTCGCCATCGGGCCCGCGGAGCCGCCGAGGGGCTGGCGTCCCAACCCAGGCGGTCGCCCCCAGCCCTCCCGCCGCCGGCCGACGCGGACGCCGGCAGACCCCCACCCAGGCCCGCGCCGCCGCCATCGGGCCCGCGTCAGACCCTGCATCCCGTCCTGCGCACCGCCGCCAGACACTCCCGCCCCGACGCCGGGCGCCCGCGCTCACCGCCCCCGCTGTCCCGGCCCGCGCAGACCCCGCGCCCCGCTCCCGGAGCCGCCGCCGGGTCCGCCCTTCCGGCCCGCAGAGCGGCCGAGGGGTCCGGCACCTCAGTCGGCGCAGCCGCCACGGGCCCGGCGCCCCAGCCCGCGCAGCGGCCGAGGCATCTGGCACCCCAGTCGGCGCAGCCGCGTCCCAGCCCGCCCAGCCGCCGCGAGGCCCGGTGCACCAATCCCCGCAGCCGCCGTGGGGCCCGGAGCCCCAGCCCCCGCCACCACCGCAGCACCCGGCATCCCAGCCCCCCGCCGGCCGCCCGCCGACCGGCTACAGCCCCGACTACCGCTACCGCCACGGCCCGGACACGGCCCGGACACGCGCAAAGGGCCCGTACGACCGAAGTCGTACGGGCCCCTCGTTGCTCGCGCGGAGCTACCGGGTCAATCGCCCGTCAAGCAAGGGAACTTACTTGAGGATCTTGGTGACCTGGCCGGCGCCGACGGTCCGGCCACCCTCGCGGATGGCGAACTTCAGGCCCTCCTCCATGGCGATGGGCTGGATCAGCTCCACGCGCATGTCGGTGTTGTCGCCCGGCATGACCATCTCGGTGCCCTCGGGGAGGTGCACCACGCCGGTCACGTCCGTGGTACGGAAGTAGAACTGCGGGCGGTAGTTGTTGAAGAACGGGGTGTGACGACCACCCTCGTCCTTCGACAGGATGTAGGCCGTGGCCTCGAACTCGGTGTGCGGGGTGACCGAGCCCGGCTTGATGATGACCTGGCCGCGCTCGACGTCCTCGCGCTTGACACCACGGAGCAGCAGACCGACGTTCTCACCGGCCTGGCCCTCGTCGAGCAGCTTGCGGAACATCTCGATACCGGTGACCGTGGTGGTGGTCTTCTCGGTGTGGATGCCGATGATGTCGACGGTCTCGTTGACCTTCAGGACACCGCGCTCGATACGGCCGGTGACGACCGTACCGCGACCGGTGATCGTGAAGACGTCCTCGACGGGCATGAGGAACGGCTTGTCGACGTCGCGCTCCGGCTGCGGGATCGACTCGTCGACGGCCTTCATCAGCTCGAGGACGGACTCCACCCACTGCGCCTCGCCCTCGAGGGCCTTCAGCGCGGAGACCTTGACGACCGGCAGGTCGTCGCCCGGGAACTCGTACTCGGTGAGGAGCTCACGGACCTCGAGCTCGACGAGCTCCAGGATCTCCTCGTCGTCCACCATGTCGGCCTTGTTCAGGGCGACCACGATGTACGGCACGCCGACCTGGCGGGCCAGGAGCACGTGCTCCTTGGTCTGCGGCATCGGGCCGTCGGTGGCGGCCACGACCAGGATCGCGCCGTCCATCTGGGCGGCACCGGTGATCATGTTCTTGATGTAGTCCGCGTGACCCGGGCAGTCGACGTGGGCGTAGTGCCGCGTCTCCGTCTGGTACTCGACGTGCGCGATGGAGATGGTGATACCGCGCTGGCGCTCCTCGGGCGCCTTGTCGATGTTGTCGAATGCGGTGGCCTCGTTCAGGTCCGGGAACGCGTCGTGCAGCACCTTGGTAATGGCGGCCGTGAGGGTCGTCTTACCGTGGTCGATGTGACCGATGGTGCCGATGTTGACGTGCGGCTTAGTCCGCTCGAACTTCGCCTTCGCCACTGGGGTCCTCCTGTGGAGTGGTTCTGTACGCCTTACTTCATCGGCGCCAGGTGATCTTTGCTGTAAAGGCCCGGATCCCGGGGGCATTCCGACCGGGTTTACGGCGGAATGCCCCTGAGGTTCCGGAGTCAAGCCTACGGCGTGTGAACGCGGTGCGTTACTCGCCCTTGGCCTTCGCGATGATCTCCTCGGCGACGTTCCGCGGAACCTCGGCGTAGGAGTCGAACTGCATCGAGTAGCTCGCGCGACCCGATGTCTTGCTGCGGAGGTCGCCGACGTAGCCGAACATCTCCGAGAGAGGCACGAGGCCCTTCACGACGCGGGCACCGGCCCGCTCCTCCATGGCCTGGATCTGGCCACGGCGGGAGTTGATGTCGCCGATGACATCGCCCATGTAGTCCTCGGGCGTGGTGACCTCGACGGCCATCATCGGCTCCAGGAGCACGGGGGACGCCTTGCGCGCGGCCTCCTTGAACGCCTGGGAACCGGCGATCTTGAAGGCCAGCTCGGAGGAGTCGACCTCGTGGTAGGCGCCGTCGAGCAGCGTGATCCGGACACCGGTCATCTCGTAACCGGCGAGGATGCCGAACTGCATGGCCTCCTGCGCACCGGCGTCGACCGAAGGGATGTACTCCTTCGGGATACGGCCACCGGTGACCTTGTTCACGAACTCGTAGGACGTGTCGCCGCCCTCGATCGGCTCGATCGCGATGATCACGCGCGCGAACTGGCCGGTGCCACCCGTCTGCTTCTTGTGGGTGAACTCGACCTTCTCGACCGCCTTGCGGATGGTCTCGCGGTACGCGACCTGCGGCTTGCCGACATTGGCCTCGACCTTGAACTCCCGGCGCATCCGGTCGACCAGCACCTCAAGGTGCAGCTCGCCCATACCGCCGATGATGGTCTGGCCGGTCTCCTCGTCCGAGTGGACCTGGAAGGACGGGTCCTCCTCGGCCAGCCGCTGGATCGCGATGCCGAGCTTCTCCTGGTCGCCCTTCGACTTGGGCTCGATGGCGACCTGGATGACCGGCGCCGGGAAGTCCATGGACTCCAGGATGACCGGGTTCTTGTCGTCGGACAGCGTCTCACCGGTGGTGGTCTGCTTCAGGCCCATGACGGCGACGATGTCACCGGCACCCACCGACTCGATCTCCTCACGCTTGTTGGCGTGCATACGGTAGATCTTGCCGATGCGCTCCTTGCGGCCCTTGACGGAGTTCAGCACGGCGGTGCCGGACTCCAGGCGGCCGGAGTAGACCCGGACGAAGGTGAGCTTGCCGAGGTGCGGGTCGCTCATGATCTTGAACGCCAGGGCGGCCAGCGGCTCGTCGTCGGACGGCTTGCGCTTGACGACCTTCTCCGCGTCCTTGACGTCATGGCCCTCGATGGCCTCGACGTCCAGCGGGGACGGCAGGTAGCGCACGACCGCGTCGAGCAGCGGCTGGACACCCTTGTTCTTGAACGCGGTGCCGCAGAACACGGGGGTGACGGTGGTGCCGTCGCCCTTGCCGGAGGCGATGGTGATACGGCGGATCGCCGCGTACAGCTGCTCCACGGTGGGCTCCTCGCCCTCCAGGTACAGCTCCATCAGCTCTTCGTCGTTCTCGGCGACGGCTTCGAGCAGCTTGCCGCGCCACTCCTCGGCCGCCTCGGTGTGGGTGTCCGGGATGTCGACGGTGTCGTACATCTCGCCCTTGGTGGCCTCGGCGGACCAGACGAACGCCTTCATCGTCACCAGGTCTACGACGCCCTTGAAGTCCGCCTCGGCACCGATCGGCAGCTGCATGACCAGCGGCTGCGCGCCCAGACGGTCGGTGATCATGTCGACGCAGCGGTGGAACTCCGCACCCGTGCGGTCGAGCTTGTTGACGAAGCAGATCCGCGGCACGCCGTAGCGGTCCGCCTGACGCCACACCGTCTCGGACTGCGGCTCGACGCCGGCCACGCCGTCGAACACCGTCACGGCACCGTCGAGCACGCGCAGGGAGCGCTCCACCTCTACGGTGAAGTCGACGTGCCCGGGGGTGTCGATGATGTTGATGGTGTGGTCGACGTCTTCCAGCGGCCAGTGACAGGTGGTGGCGGCGGAGGTGATGGTGATACCACGCTCCTGCTCCTGCTCCATCCAGTCCATGGTCGCGGCGCCGTCGTGGACCTCACCGATCTTGTACGAGACGCCGGTGTAGAAGAGGATCCGCTCGGTGGTGGTCGTCTTGCCCGCGTCGATGTGGGCCATGATGCCGATGTTGCGCACCCTGGCCAGGTCAAGTGAAGTGGTAGCCATAGGGCTTCAGTCTTCTCTCGGTCTCGATGTGGACTGCGACTACCAGCGGTAGTGCGCGAAGGCCTTGTTGGACTCGGCCATCTTGTGCGTGTCCTCACGCTTCTTCACAGCGGCGCCCAGGCCGTTGGAGGCGTCGAGGAGTTCGTTGAGCAGACGCTCGGTCATGGTCTTCTCGCGACGGGCGCGGGAGTAACCGACCAGCCAGCGCAGCGCCAGGGTGTTGGCGCGGCCGGGCTTGACCTCGACCGGCACCTGGTAGGTGGCGCCACCGACACGGCGGGACTTGACCTCAAGGGTCGGCTTGATGTTCTCCAGCGCGCGCTTGAGCGTGATGACCGGGTCGTTGCTGGTCTTCTCGCGCAGGCCCTCCATGGCGCCGTACACGATGCGCTCGGCGGTGGAGCGCTTGCCGTTCAGCAGCACCTTGTTGATCAGCGACGTGACAAGAGGAGAACCGTAGACCGGGTCGATGATGACCGGGCGCTTCGGGGCGGGGCCCTTACGAGGCATTCTTACTTCTCCTTCTTGGCGCCGTAGCGGCTGCGGGCCTGCTTGCGGTTCTTGACACCCTGGGTGTCGAGGGAACCGCGGATGATCTTGTAGCGAACACCGGGCAGGTCCTTCACACGGCCGCCGCGCACGAGCACGATGGAGTGCTCCTGGAGGTTGTGTCCCTCACCCGGAATGTAAGCGGTGACCTCGATCCCGCTGGTCAGACGCACACGCGCGACCTTACGCAGGGCCGAGTTCGGCTTCTTCGGGGTGGTCGTGAACACACGCGTGCAGACGCCCCGGCGCTGGGGGGAACCATCCAGTGCGGGCGTCTTGTTCTTCTCGACCTTGTCCTGCCGGCCCTTGCGGACCAGCTGCTGGATCGTAGGCACTACTTCTCCGGTTTCTGTGTGCCGATGGGTACAGCTAACCTGGAACGTCGCCGACCCACGCGGTCGGGTGTGTCGAATCCCGCAGACTCCCGCCGGAAGGCGGAAAGGGCGCAGATCACGGTGGCCGCTCACAGCTCGCGTTGCGGTTTCAAGGCACGCACGAGAGCCAGGGCACACCCCAGGCACAAGGTCTGAGCGTACCTACCTCATTCGCTGCGGTCAAAACAACTGGGCCTCGCCCGTATGACCGTGCGGTGCATGTCAAGGCCATGCATCGCGGATGGCCTTCGATTCAACGCCGGACGAACTCTCGACGGGCGGCTCCGCCGGTCCCTCCGCCAGCCGCTCCGCCGGTCCCTCCGCCAGCCGCTCCGTCGGTCCCTCCGCGGGTCCCTCCGCCCGCCTGTCCGCCCTCCGGGCCTCCCCCAGGTCCTCCGTCCGGTCTGCCCTACTGTCCGCCCACCTCTCGCGCACCCTCTGCGGCAGGCCGGCCGCAGACCGACAGCGCGTCGGCCTCGCTGGGCGAGAGACGGCTGCTGGGACGTGGGCGGGGGGGGGAGGCCGGGGTTGCCTGGAAGCGGCTGCCGGGCCGGGGTGAGCGGGAGGGCGGCGCCCGGAGACGGCTGCCGGGCCGGGATCTGGCGGAGGCCGGGGTTGCCCGGATGCTGCTGCCGGGCCGGGGTGAACCGGAGCCGTCACCTGGAGACAGCCGCCGGACCGGGATCAGCCGGAGGCCACCACCCGGAGATGGCTGCCGAGCCGAGGCCAGCCGGAAGCCGCCGTCACCCGGAAGCTGCTGCCCGGACCGAGGCCAGTCGGAGGCCACCGTCGCCCGGATGCTGCTGCCGGACCAGGTCAGCCGGAAGCCGCCGCCCGGAAACGGGGCACAGGCCAAGGTCAGCCGGAGGCTGTCGCCGCCCGGAAGCTGCTGCCGGGCCAGGGTGAGCCGGAGCCGTCACCCGGAGACAGCTGCCCGGATCGAGGTCAGCCGGAGGCCGCCGCCGCGATCACCGCGAGCAGGAAGACCGCCCATCCGGCCACCGACAGCCACCCCAGCACCAGCCCGGTGATGGCGAAGCCCTCCCCGCCCTCCCCGGTTCGCTTCATCTCGGCCCGCGCCGAGTGTCCGAGGATCACCGCGGGCAGACCGGTGACCCCGAAGGTCATCGTCGTCAGCACCCCGAGCACCATGGAGCCCACCGCCTTGCCATTGGTGGGCGGCGCCGGAGCGGGCAGGAACGTCCGCGGCACCTGGTGCATCATCGGGGGCGGCATCATCGGCATCGGCTGCATGGCCTGCATCGGTACGGGCCCCTGGGGCAGATCGGCGACCAGCAGCGCCAGCTCCCCCACCGTGCGCGCCGCGTACGCCCGCGCGATCCGCTTCTCCAGCTCGTCCTGCTGGAGGCGCCCCTCACCGAAGCCGGCTCTGAGCACATCGACGGCCCGCTCCCGGTCGGCGTGGGAGGCCAGCATGGAGTGTCCTGTCTGGGCCTGCTGCCACGGCTGCGGCTGCCCGTACCACTGCGGCTGCCTCTGCCACGGTGTCGGATCGGACACAGCACACCTCCCCCAGCCGGAGAAACGCCTTCATCATCCTCCAACGCACGCGGATCGGCAGCGGTTCCCTCATCCGGACATCAATGACAAACCGTCGGGGTCAGGAACGCAGCGGGTGACGACGCAAAAGGGGTACGACTCCGGCCTCTCCGGCGACTCATGACAGTCCGTCACCGCCACCGCCCTACGGGAGGGTGCGCGACTGGGCCGGGACCTCAGGGTTTTCCGCACGGCGGCGTCCGCGAGCTGCGCATAATTGCGCTCGCGCGAGCAATCCACACCTCCCTCAGGGAAGCGAGGAGCGGGATGACCGGTCGTGATCTGGAGGCGTTCGCCGGGTGGATCGAGGAGCTGATGCGCCTGCGCGGCTATGACATCGACAGCCCGCGCGGCGGCGGCCGGTCACGGATCGCGGACGAGGCGGGCGTCCATCGCGCCGCTGTCACCCGGCTGTTGCAGCGCCGGAGCATGCCCGATCTGGAGACCACCCGGCGACTGGCCGGAGTGCTGGGCGTGCCGGTCACGGACATGCTGATCCGGTCGGGCCGGCTGACGGCGGAGGAACTGTCCGCCCCGTACGAGCACCCGTCCGGCGCGGGGTCCGGCCGCCCTCCGACGCCGGCGGAGGTCGCCGAACTGCTGGGCGTACCGGCGGACCGACGGGAGATGTTCGTACGGGTGGTGGAGCAGTTCCTGCCGGACGCGGCGCGGGCGGGCGGCTGACGGGTCGCGGCGCTCAGCCGCAGGGCTGATGTGTTGCGCTCGCGCACGCACGCTGCCGGGGAATCCGGCACCACACACACCGAAGGGCGGCCACCCCGCACACCACGGGATGACCGCCCTTCACTCACACCACCTGCCGACTACTGGTTGTACGGCCCGTAGTCGTAGTCCTCCAGCGGCACAGCCTGGCCCGACCCCGTCCCGAAGGGCGAGTAGTCGATGTCGTCGTAGCCGACAGCCGAGTACATCGCGGCCTTGGCCTCCTCGGTCGGCTCGACCCGGATGTTGCGGTAGCGGGACAGGCCCGTACCGGCCGGGATGAGCTTACCGATGATGACGTTCTCCTTGAGGCCGATGAGCGAGTCGGACTTGGCGTTGATCGCCGCGTCGGTGAGGACTCGCGTCGTCTCCTGGAAGGACGCCGCCGACAGCCAGGACTCGGTCGCCAGCGATGCCTTGGTGATACCCATCAGCTGCGGACGACCGGAGGCCGGGTGACCGCCCTCCTGGACCACTCGGCGGTTCTCGGTCTCGAACTTGGAGCGCTCGACCAGCTCACCGGGCAGCAGCTCGGCGTCGCCGGACTCGATGATCGTCACCCGGCGGAGCATCTGCCGGATGATGATCTCGATGTGCTTGTCGTGGATCGACACACCCTGCGAGTTGTAGACCTTCTGGACCTCGCCGACCAGGTGGACCTGCACGGCCCGCTGGCCGAGGATGCGCAGCACGTCGTGCGGGTTGGTGGCACCCGCGGTGAGCTTCTGGCCCACCTCGACGTGGTCGCCCTCGCCGACCTCCAGGCGCGCGCGCTTGGAGATCGGGAACGCCGTCTCGTCCGAGCCGTCGTCCGGGGTGATGACGATCTTCTTGGTCTTCTCGGTCTCCTCGATCCGCACGCGGCCGGCGGCCTCGGAGATCGGGGCGACACCCTTCGGGGTCCGCGCCTCGAACAGCTCGACGACACGCGGCAGACCCTGGGTGATGTCGTCACCGGCCACACCACCGGTGTGGAAGGTACGCATCGTCAGCTGGGTGCCGGGCTCACCGATGGACTGGGCGGCGATGATGCCGACCGCCTCACCGATGTCGACCAGCTTGCCGGTGGCCAGCGAGCGGCCGTAGCACATGGCGCAGGTGCCGACGGCGGACTCGCAAGTCAGCACCGAGCGGGTCTTGACCTCACCGACGCCGTGCAGGATCAGCTCGTCGATCAGGACGTCACCGAGGTCGGTACCGGCCGGGGCCAGCACCTTGCCGTCCACCACGATGTCCTCGGCGAGGGCACGGGCGTAGACGGACGTCTCGACGTTCTCCGCCTTGATCAGCGAGCCGTCGGACTGGCGCTCGGCGATCTCCAGACGCAGACCGCGGTCGGTGCCGCAGTCCTCCTCGCGGATGATCACGTCCTGCGAGACATCCACCAGACGACGGGTCAGGTAACCCGAGTCGGCGGTCCGCAGGGCGGTGTCGGCCAGACCCTTACGGGCACCGTGGGTGGAGATGAAGTACTCCAGCACCGACAGGCCCTCACGGAAGGACGCCTTGATGGGACGCGGGATCGTCTCGTTCTTGGCGTTGGACACCAGACCACGCATACCGGCGATCTGACGCATCTGCATCATGTTTCCGCGCGCGCCCGAGTGGACCATCATGAAGATCGGGTTGGTCTTCGGGAAGTTGGCGTTCATCGCCTCGGCGACCTCGTTGGTCGCCTTGTTCCAGATGGTGATGAGCTCCTGGGTGCGCTCGTCCTTGGTGATCAGACCGCGCTCGTACTGCTTCTGGACCTTCTCGTCCTGGAGCTCGTACCCGGCGACGATGTCCTTCTTCGCCTCGGGGACGACGACGTCCGAGATGGCGACGGTGACACCGGAGCGGGTGGCCCAGAAGAAGCCGGACGCCTTCAGGTTGTCGAGCGTCGCCGCCACGATGACCTTCGGGTAGCGCTCGGCCAGGTCGTTGACGATCTGGGAGAGCTGCTTCTTGCCGACCTCGTAGTCGACGAACGGGTAGTCCTCGGGCAGCAGCTCGTTGAAGAGCGCGCGGCCCAGCGTGGTCCTCAGGGTGAAGGTGTCACCCTGCTGCCACTCCGGCTCGCCCTCCTCGCGGACCGGCGGCTCCCAGCCCCGCGGCGGGATGGTGCCCACCGGGAAGCGGATGTCGACCGGCGCCTGGAGCGACAGCTCCCCGGCGTCGAACGCCATGATCGCCTCGGCGCTGGAGGAGAACACCCGGTCGACACCCTTGGCGTCGCGGCCCTCGGCGTCCGTGGTGAGGAAGTACAGACCGAGGACCATGTCCTGGGTCGGCATCGTCACCGGGCGGCCGTCGGCGGGCTTGAGGATGTTGTTCGAGGACAGCATCAGGATGCGGGCCTCGGCCTGCGCCTCCGCGGAGAGCGGCAGGTGGACGGCCATCTGGTCACCGTCGAAGTCCGCGTTGAACGCGGTGCAGACGAGCGGGTGGATCTGGATGGCCTTGCCCTCGACCAGCTGCGGCTCGAAGGCCTGGATGCCGAGGCGGTGCAGGGTGGGCGCGCGGTTCAGCAGGACCGGGTGCTCGGCGATGACCTCTTCGAGGACGTCGTAGACCACGGTCCGGCCGCGCTCGACCATGCGCTTGGCGCTCTTGATGTTCTGCGCGTGGTTCAGATCGACCAGGCGCTTCATCACGAACGGCTTGAACAGCTCCAGCGCCATCGCCTTCGGCAGACCGCACTGGTGCAGCTTGAGCTGCGGGCCGACGACGATCACGGAACGCGCGGAGTAGTCCACGCGCTTGCCGAGCAGGTTCTGCCGGAAGCGGCCCTGCTTGCCCTTGAGCATGTCGGACAGCGACTTCAGCGGGCGGTTGCCCGGCCCGGTGACCGGACGGCCGCGGCGGCCGTTGTCGAACAGCGCGTCGACGGCCTCCTGGAGCATCCGCTTCTCGTTGTTGACGATGATCTCGGGGGCGCCGAGGTCGAGAAGCCGCTTCAGGCGGTTGTTCCGGTTGATGACGCGGCGGTACAGGTCGTTGAGGTCGGAGGTCGCGAAGCGGCCACCGTCCAGCTGCACCATCGGACGCAGGTCCGGCGGGATGACCGGGACGCAGTCCAGGACCATGCCCTTGGGGCTGTTGCTGGTCTGGAGGAACGCGGAGACGACCTTCAGCCGCTTCAGGGCACGGGTCTTCTTCTGGCCCTTGCCGGTGCGGATGATCTCGCGGAGGCGCTCGGCCTCCTCGTTGAGGTCGAAGGACTCCAGGCGCTTCTGGAGCGCGGCGGCGCCCATCGAGCCGTCGAAGTAGGTGCCGAAGCGGTCGCGCAGCTCGCGGTAGAGCAGCTCGTCGCCCTCCAGGTCCTGGACCTTGAGGTTCTTGAAGCGGGACCAGACCTCGTCCAGACGGTCGATCTCGCGCTGCGCGCGGTCGCGCAGCTGCTTCATCTCGCGCTCGGCGCCCTCGCGCACCTTGCGGCGCACATCGGCCTTGGCGCCCTCGGCCTCCAGCTCGCCGAGGTCGGTCTCCAGCTTCTTGGCGCGGCCTTCGAGGTCGGCGTCGCGGCGCTGCTCGATCTGCTGGCGCTCGACGGAGACATGCGCCTCCAGCGAGGGCAGATCGCGGGTGCGGCGCTCCTCGTCGACGAACGTGATCATGTACGCCGCGAAGTAGATGACCTTCTCCAGGTCCTTCGGGGCGAGGTCGAGCAGGTAGCCGAGGCGCGACGGGACGCCCTTGAAGTACCAGATGTGGGTGACGGGGGCGGCCAGCTCGATGTGGCCCATCCGCTCACGGCGCACCTTGGCGCGGGTCACCTCGACGCCGCAGCGCTCACAGATGATGCCCTTGAAGCGGACGCGCTTGTACTTGCCGCAGTAGCACTCCCAGTCCCGGGTGGGGCCGAAGATCTTCTCGCAGAAGAGGCCGTCCTTCTCGGGCTTGAGGGTGCGGTAGTTGATGGTCTCCGGCTTCTTGACCTCGCCGTGGCTCCACTGACGGATGTCGTCAGCGGTGGCCAGACCGATCCGGAGCTCGTCGAAGAAGTTGACGTCGAGCACTATGCGTCAATCCCTCTCAGGGTTGTAAGTCTGTGGTCTGATTCGGGGGCCTGGGGGTCGGCGGGGGCCTCTGGGCGAGACCCCTGCCGGACTCCCGTCAGACCTCTTCGACGCTGCTCGGCTCGCGCCGGGACAGGTCGATGCCGAGCTCTTCCGCCGCGCGGAAGACGTCCTCGTCGGTGTCGCGCATCTCAATGGACATGCCGTCCGAGGACAGCACCTCCACGTTGAGGCACAGGGACTGCATCTCCTTGATGAGCACCTTGAAGGACTCGGGGATGCCGGGCTCGGGGATGTTCTCGCCCTTGACGATGGCCTCGTAGACCTTCACGCGGCCGGTGACGTCGTCGGACTTGATGGTCAGCAGCTCCTGGAGGGCGTACGCGGCGCCATATGCCTCCAGCGCCCACACCTCCATCTCGCCGAACCGCTGGCCACCGAACTGGGCCTTACCACCCAGCGGCTGCTGGGTGATCATCGAGTACGGACCGGTCGACCGGGCGTGCAGCTTGTCGTCGACCAGGTGGTGGAGCTTGAGGATGTACATGTAGCCGACCGAGACCGGCTCCGGGAACGGCTCACCGCTGCGGCCGTCGAACAGCCGGGCCTTGCCGGACGGGAGGACCATGCGGACGCCGTCGCGGTTCGGGATGGTGTGCTGGAGCAGACCGGACAGTTCGTCCTCGCGGGCGCCGTCGAACACCGGGGTGGCGACGTTGGTGCCGGGGACGACCTGGTCGGCGCCGATGTTCTGGAGCCGCTGGGCCCACTCGTCGGCGAGCCCGGAGACGTCCCAGCCGCGGCTGGCGAGCCAGCCGAGGTGGATCTCCAGGACCTGTCCCGGGTTCATCCGGGACGGGACGCCGAGCGGGTTGAGGATGATGTCGACCGGGGTGCCGTCCTCCAGGAACGGCATGTCCTCGATCGGCAGGATCTTGGAGATGACGCCCTTGTTGCCGTGCCGGCCGGCGAGCTTGTCACCGTCGGTGATCTTCCGCTTCTGCGCCACGTACACACGCACCAGCTGGTTGACACCGGGGGGCAGCTCGTCGCCCTCCTCGCGGTCGAAGACCCGGACGCCGATGATCTTGCCGATCTCGCCGTGCGGGACCTTCAGCGAGGTGTCACGGACCTCGCGGGCCTTCTCACCGAAGATCGCGCGCAGCAGGCGCTCCTCCGGCGTCAGCTCGGTCTCGCCCTTGGGCGTGACCTTGCCGACCAGGATGTCTCCGGCGACGACCTCGGCGCCGATGCGGATGATGCCGCGCTCGTCGAGGTCGGCGAGGACCTCCTCGGAGACGTTCGGGATGTCCCGGGTGATCTCCTCGGGGCCCAGCTTGGTGTCCCGGGCGTCGACCTCGTGCTCCTCGATGTGGATCGAGGAGAGGACGTCGTCCTGGACGAGGCGCTGCGACAGGATGATCGCGTCCTCGTAGTTGTGGCCCTCCCACGGCATGAACGCGACCAGCAAGTTCTTGCCGAGCGCCATCTCGCCGTTCTGGGTGGCCGGACCGTCGGCGAGGACCTGGCCCTCGATGATCCGGTCGCCCTCGTTGACGATGACCTTCTGGTTGACCGAGGTGCCCTGGTTGGACCGGGCGAACTTGGCCAGGCGGTACGTGATGTACGTGCCGTCGTCGTTGGCGGTGGTGATGTAGTCGGCGGAGACCTCCTGGACCACACCGGCCTTCTCCGCCTTGACCACGTCACCGGCGTCGACGGCGGAGCGGTACTCCATGCCGGTGCCGACGAGCGGGGACTCGGAGCGGATCAGGGGCACGGCCTGACGCATCATGTTCGCGCCCATGAGGGCACGGTTGGCGTCGTCGTGCTCCAGGAAGGGGATCATGGCGGTCGCGACCGACACCATCTGGCGCGGCGAGACGTCCATGTAGTCGACCTCGCCGCCGGCGACGTAGTCGACCTCGCCGCCGCGGCGGCGGACCAGCACGCGGTTCTCGGCGAACTCGGAGTCGTCGGTCAGCGGGGCGTTGGCCTGGGCGATGACGAAGCGGTCCTCTTCGTCGGCGGTCAGATAGTCGACCTCGTCGCTGACCCGGCCCTCGACGACCTTGCGGTACGGCGTCTCGATGAAACCGAACGGGTTGATCCGGCCGTACGAGGCGAGCGAACCGATCAGACCGATGTTCGGGCCTTCGGGCGTCTCGATGGGACACATCCGGCCGTAGTGCGAGGGGTGCACGTCACGGACCTCGAAGCCGGCCCGCTCACGGGAGAGACCACCCGGGCCGAGGGCGTTCAGACGACGCTTGTGCGTCAGCCCCGACAGCGGGTTGTTCTGGTCCATGAACTGGGACAGCTGGCTGGTGCCGAAGAACTCCTTGATGGAGGCGACGACCGGCCGGATGTTGATCAGCGTCTGCGGGGTGATCGCCTCGACGTCCTGGGTAGTCATGCGCTCGCGCACGACCCGCTCCATACGCGCCAGACCCGTACGGACCTGGTTCTGGATCAGCTCGCCGACATTGCGGATACGGCGGTTGCCGAAGTGGTCGATGTCATCGGTCTCGACCATGATCGAGCGGCCGTTGTCGCCGACCGTCTCGGTCTCACCGGCGTGCAGACGCACCAGGTACTTGATCGTCGCGAGGATGTCGTCGACGGTCAGGACACCGGCCTCCAGGCCGGTCTCCGTGCCCAGCTTCTTGTTGACCTTGTAGCGGCCGACCTTGGCGAGGTCGTAGCGCTTGGGGTTGAAGTACAGGTTCTCCAGCAGCGTCTGCGCGGCCTCACGCGTGGGGGGCTCGCCCGGACGCAGCTTGCGGTAGATGTCGAGCAGCGCGTCGTCCTGGCCCTGGGTGTGGTCCTTCTCCAGGGTGGCGCGCATCGACTCGTACTCGCCGAACTCCTCCAGGATCTGCTCGGTGGTCCAGCCGAGCGCCTTGAGCAGGACGGTGACGGACTGCTTGCGCTTGCGGTCGATGCGCACACCGACCATGTCGCGCTTGTCGATCTCCATCTCCAGCCAGGCACCCCGGGACGGGATGATCTTGGCGGAGAAGATGTCCTTGTCGGAGGTCTTGTCGATGGAGGAGTCGAAGTAGACACCCGGCGAGCGGACGAGCTGCGAGACCACGACACGCTCGGTGCCGTTGATGACGAAGGTGCCCTTGTTGGTCATGAGCGGGAAGTCGCCCATGAAGACCGTCTGGGACTTGATCTCACCGGTCTCGTTGTTGGTGAACTCGGCGGTGACGAAGAGCGGAGCGGCGTAGGTGAAGTCACGCTCCTTGCACTCGTCGATGGAGTTCTTCGGCGGCTCGAAGCGGTGGTCCCGGAAGGTCAGGGACATCGACCCGGAGAAGTCCTCGATCGGGGAGATCTCCTCGAAGATCTCCTCCAGACCGGACTTGGTGGGGACGTCCTGACCGTTCTCCAGAGCCTCCTCGACCCGACTCTGCCAGGCGGTGTTGCCGAGCAGCCAGTCAAAGCTCTCGGTCTGGAGCGCAAGCAGGTTCGGAACCTCAAGAGGCTCCTTGATCTTTGCAAAGGAAATGCGCAGCGGGGCGGTGCTGGCGCCGTTGTTCGTATTCGCGGTCGAGGCGTTGCGCGAGGCGGCCAAGAGGGGGTCCTTCCGAGGGCTCGGACTCACTACGCGCGTACCGGCCCCTCACCGATACACAGAGACAGGTTCCCCGGGTCCAGCCAAAAGGCCAGGTCAGGGATGGTCCGGTCGTCGGTGCTCCAGCGAGGGCATGCCCCTGGTGACGGGCAGGGGACAGCTAACAGGCAGCGCAAAGGGTCAGTGTAGCCACTTGGCACACTGATGTCCAGTCCGGGTTTCGCGGAACCCTCGTTGCCCTCGTTGTACTCAACCCCTGCGACAAGGCGACACCCTCAACGCACGTTGATCCTGCCCTCTTCGTCGCCGATCCATGCCTCGGATTTCCGGATCCTTGTGACGACGCGTCCTGAGAATTGCGCGCTGCGTGCGGTTCGTCAAGGCCCCCCGACCCGAACCCGGGCCGCCAAAGGCACGACGAAGATCACCATACCCTCCGTTCACCGAGGGGCAAGGCAGCCGTGGTCGGACCTCCGGGAAAGCCGAAGAGCGACCACCCGGATGGATGATCGCTCCTCGGTGCGCCCGCGTTACAGCCTTGACTCGGACCGCCCGCCGGGCGCCGGGTACCGCTGCGGGTACCGCTCGGCCTTACTTGACCTCGACGGAGGCGCCGGCGCCCTCAAGGGACTCCTTGGCCTTCTCCGCGGCGTCCTTGGCGACCTTCTCCAGGACGGCCTTCGGCGCGCCGTCGACCAGGTCCTTGGCCTCCTTCAGGCCCAGCGAGGTCAGCTCACGCACGACCTTGATGACCTGGATCTTCTTCTCGCCGGCACCGGTGAGGATGACGTCGAACTCGTCCTGCTCCTCGACGGCGTCGGCGGCAGCGCCACCACCGGTCGGGGCGGCGATGGCGACAGCAGCGGCGGCAGCCGTGACGTCGAACTTGTCCTCGAACGCCTTCACGAACTCGGAAAGCTGGATGAGGGTCATCGTCTCGAACTCGGCGAGCAGTTCTTCCTGGGTGAGAGCCACGATGGCTTCCTTCCACTCAATCGGCGGGTGCCGTATGTACATGACTGGCGGGCGTACGTTCGGCCCGCTACGACCGTGACCTGCGGCTCAGCGCCTCAGGCGGCGGTCATGATGCGAGCCGAATTACTCGGCACCGCCCTGCTCGTCCTGCTTGGCACGGAGCGCGTCCACGGTGCGGACGAGCTTCGAGGGGAGCGCCTGGAAGACCTGAGCAGCCTGCGTCTGCTTGCCCTTCAGCGCACCCGCCAGCTTGGCGAGCAGAACCTCGCGGGACTCAAGGTCCGCAAGCTTCTTGATCTCGTCGGCGGACAGCGCCTTGCCGTCAAGGACACCGCCCTTGATGACGAGGTTCGGGTTGTCCTTGGCAAAGTCACGCAGACCCTTCGCCGACTCCACCGGGTCACCGGTGACGAAGGCGACAGCCGTCGGACCGTTGAACAGGTCGTCCAGCGTCGTGATCCCGGCCTCGTTGGCCGCAATCTTGGTCAGTGTGTTCTTCACCACGGCATACTGGGCGTTCTCACCGAGCGATCGACGCAGCGTCTTGAGCTGCGCCACGGTGAGACCGCGGTACTCGGTCAGCACGGCAGCGCTGGAGTTGCGGAACTGCTCCGTCAACTCTGCGACTGCGGCAGCCTTGTCGGGCGTCGCCATAGAGCCTCGGCCTCCTTCCGGGTGATTCGGACCGCGCGGATCCGAAGGAGGACGGGAAAAACAAACGCCCCGGCGCAGGCGCACGGGGCGGACTCGACCGGCTGTGCATACGAGGTGTAGGCACTCCGGGAGTTCTTCCACAGTCACCTGCGCGGGCCGTCCGCAGTTCAGCGGATCCTTCGGCCACCGCACCCTCATTCGAGCGCACGGCAACAACCAGCGGTCTTTGGCTTCTCAAGGAGAGTACGTGACCCGATCCCCGTCGGGCAAATCCGCTCGTACGGGGATCGGCGCGGGGCCCTGCCGGGCCGGTCGGATCCGCTGCGGGGCCGGGCGGTCAGCCGGCCTGGAGGTCGTTCATCATCTCGGCGAGGTCCACGGTCTCCGCGGCCGGCGGGGCCTTGACCTCGACGGGCTTGTTGATGTCGAAGAAGGTGATCGTCACGTCCATCGGGCCCTGCTCGGCGTCGCCGCGCACCCGGAACTGCTTGGTGCGCTCCTCGCCGTCGACCCACATGTCCATGGTCATCTTCTCGATGCCCAGGTCCTCGTACTGCTCCAGGCTCTTCTCGCGGGCCTCGCGGGTCTCCTTGTCCTCGTCCTTGAGGGAGTCGCGCAGGTCGGCGAGGGTGATCGTGCCCTTGTAGTGGGTGGTCTCCACACCGTCGACGGTCTCGGTGCCGACCTCCTCGACGCCCTCGGCGTCCGCCATGAAACCGGCCTCGCTCGCCGGGTTCTTCTCGGCCTGGCCGGCGCCGCCCAGCTCGCTCAGTTCGTCACCGGCGCCGAGGGCGGCCAGGTCGAACTTGATCCAACTCTTGCCGTCCATCTCCTTGGCGGCCTCTTCGCCGCCGTTGATGAACATCGCCTGGTCGACGAGGCGGATCTCGACCTCGCCGCCCTCCGGAGCGGACGCACCGCCCGGCGCGACCTCCATCTTCATGCTCATGGCGAGGGGCTTCATGCTCATGGACGCGGTGCCCTCGACCTGTCCCTCGCCGGGGACCTCACCCTTCATCCGGTAGTTGAGGGAGGTGATCTCCTCGGTGTTCTTCGCCGCTTTGGCGACCGCGGCGGCCGGATCGATGTCCAGCGTCTTCTCACTGCCGCAGCCGACCGCGCCACCGGCGAGCACCAGCGCCACCAGCCCCGCACCGGCCGCCCCACCGCGCGTACGTACAGAAAGACCCATGGTTCCCCCCACGGAAACTGAAGATCGGAAACAGCGAGCAACTGACAGGAAAGGATCACGGAAACGGGCGGGACCGTTCATGGTCCATGCATGGCCGGTACACAGTGATCCGGCTCGTGAGCCTATCCCAGGGCACTGACAGCGGCCCGGGAATTCCCCGAGGGGCCCTCAGGGGCCCGGTGACGCCAGCAGGTCCTGGAAGTCCTGGGTGTCGGCGGCGGGCGGCGGCTCGACCTGGACCTCGGTGCCGTAGCCGTCGTAGTGGGCGGTCTGGGTCAGCTCCCCGGTGGCGGCGCTGCCCTTCTCCACCTTCTTGACGACGAGGTCCCGCCCGTCGATCCACAGGTCGACGGTCTGCACGGTGACCCCGGCCCGCTCCAGCTGGGCGCGCAGCTCCGGGTCGTCCAGGTCGGAGACCTCGGAGGTGGCCGAGTAGCGGGTGGCCCGGGTGCCGCGGACCTGCTCCGGCCCCAGCTCGCGCACCTCGTCCGCGGCGAGCAGAAAGTCCACCGACCGGTCCGGGGTGGCCCCCCGCAGCTGCTCACTGACGTACGCCCCCGAGGCCCCGCCCAGCCGCTCCAGCGCGCTCCAGGGATAGCGCACCCAGTGCTTGCCGCCGGCCTGTGCGGCGAAGGCGTCGCCCATGCGCGCGTAGTAGGCGTCGGGGAGGTAGCGGGCCTCCATGGAGGTGGTGCCCAGCTCGCGCATGGTGTCGGCGAGGGTGCCGCCGGTGTAGGTGATGGTCAGGGTGCCGGTCAGGCCGTCGCCCCAGGCGAGGGTGCCCTCGGAGGTCAGGTCGATGGAGCTGCCGACGGTCGTGGCGGCCTCCACGCGCGCGGAGCGGGCCTTCGCGGTGGCGTCGGCGGCGGCGCGCAGCGCGGCCCGGTCGGCGGGCGGGTGGGAGGCCCGGGAGGTCGGGGTGGCCCGGTCGCTGGGGTCGGGGGCGGGGGCGGGGGTGCCCTCGGAGGTGCAGCCGCAGAGGCCGATGAGGGCGGCGACGGCCCCGGCGATCACCCGCTTCATCCGCACCCCCGGTATCGGTCCTGTCAGCGCACGGTAGCTCAGGCCACTGACAGCCGGGCGGGACAGGGCCCGGAGAAGCCCGGCGGCCCCGCCCCGGAAAACGCCCGACGGGCCCCGCGCCGGGAAGGCTGCGGGGCCCGTCGGGCGACTGCGAACGCGCGGTCACCGTCGGATCAGACGGCGGCCGGGTCCTCCTCGGTGAGGAGGTTGCGGGTGCGGTTGGGGTCGACCGGAACGCCGGGGCCCATCGTGGTGGTGATGGCGGCCTTCTTGATGTAGCGACCCTTGGCGGCGGACGGCTTCAGACGGAGGATCTCCTCCAGCGCGGCGCCGTAGTTCTCCACCAGCAAGGTGTCGTCGAAGGACACCTTGCCGATGATGAAGTGCAGGTTCGAGTGCTTGTCGACGCGGAACTCGATCTTGCCGCCCTTGATGTCGTTGACAGCCTTGACGACGTCCGGGGTGACCGTGCCGGTCTTGGGGTTCGGCATCAGACCACGGGGGCCGAGGACGCGGCCGAGGCGGCCGACCTTGCCCATGAGGTCCGGGGTGGCGACGACGGCGTCGAAGTCCAGCCGGCCCTTCGCCACCTCGTCGATCAGTTCGTCGGAGCCGACGATGTCGGCGCCCGCGGCAGTCGCGGCCTCGGCACGGTCACCGGTCGCGAAGACCAGGACCCGGGCGGTCTTGCCGGTGCCGTGCGGGAGGTTCACGGTGCCACGGACCATCTGGTCGGCCTTGCGCGGGTCGACACCCAGACGGAAGGCGACCTCGACGGTGCCGTCGAACTTGGTCGTGGAGGTCTCCTTGGCGAGACGCACGGCTTCGAGCGGGGCGTACAGCTTCTCCCGGTCGATCTTGGCGTCCGCAGCGCGGAGAGACTTGCTGCGCTTGCTCACTACTGCTCCTGGGGTTTCTTAGGAGTCGTGGTACGGGCCGAGCAGGCCCCGCCACTTCTGCTGGTGGGTGGGATCAGCCCTCGACCGTGATGCCCATGGAACGGGCGGTGCCGGCGATGATCTTCTCGGCGGCGTCCAGGTCGTTGGCGTTGAGGTCGGGCATCTTGGTGGTGGCGATCTCGCGGACCTGGTCGCGGGTGATCTTCGCGACCTTGGTCTTGTGCGGCTCGCCGGAGCCCTTGTCCACGCCCGCGGCCTTGAGGATCATCTTGGCGGCCGGCGGGGTCTTGGTGATGAAGGTGAAGGAACGGTCCTCGTAGACCGTGATCTCCACCGGGATGACCCACCCGCGCTGCGACTCGGTCGCGGCGTTGTACGCCTTGCAGAACTCCATGATGTTGACGCCGTGCTGACCCAGCGCGGGGCCGACCGGCGGGGCCGGGTTGGCGGCACCGGCCTGGATCTGGAGCTTGATCAGCCCCGTGACCTTCTTCTTCTTGGGAGGCATTGCTCTCCGGGTCCTTTCAGTTCGGGTCCTGCCCGTAATCGGGGACCACCCGGATACAGGCATACCGCACAACGATAACGGGTATGGATGCGCGGCTAAAAACCGAGCAGGTCAGGAGCCGAGAGCCCCTGACCTGACACGGAAGTCCACGGGGCGCCCCACCAGGGGCGCCGGGTGAGGCGCTGCCTCAGTTTTTCTAGATCCGTCAGTTCTTCTGGATCCGCCAGTTCTGCCGGATCCGTCAGTTCTTCTGGATCTGGTCGAACGACAGCTCGACCGGCGTCTCCCGGCCGAAGATCTCCACCAGACCCTTGACCTTCTTGGAGTCGGCGTTGATCTCGTTGATCGTGGCCTGGAGCGTGGCGAACGGGCCGTCGGTGACGGTGACCGAGTCGCCGACCTCGAAGTCCAGCACCTGGACCTCGACCTTGCGCTGCGGCGCCGGCTTGCCCTCGGCCTCGGCGGCCTCACGGGCGGCCTTCTCCTCGGCCTCCGGGGCGAGCATCTTGACGATCTCGTCCAGGGTCAGCGGGTAGGGGTCGTAGGCGTTGCCCACGAAGCCGGTGACACCGGGGGTGTTGCGGACGACGCCCCAGGACTCGTTCGTCAGATCCATCCGGACCAGGACATAGCCGGGGAGCTTGTTCTGCTTGATCGTCTTGCGGTCGCCGTTCTTGATCTGGACGACCTCTTCCTGCGGCACCTCGGCCTGGAAGATGTAGTCCTCGACGTTCAGCGAGACGGCGCGCTGCTCCAGGTTGGTCTTCACCCGGTTCTCGTAACCCGCGTAGGTGTGGATCACGTACCACTCGCCGGGGAGGACGCGCAGTTCCTCGCGGAGCGCGGTGACCGGGTCCAGCTGGGGCTCGGGCTCGCGGGGCTCCTCGGACTCGTCGGCGGCGTCGTCGTCCTCGGCAGCCGCCTCGTCGGCGTCCTCCGCCTCCTCGGCGTCGTCGGAATCCTCGTCGTCGGAATCCTCGTCCTCGGAGTCCTCGGCGTGGAGGGCGGCTTCCTCGGCGGGCTCGCCCGCGGTGGCGTCGGCGGCCTCGGCCTCGTCCAGATCCGCGTCCGCGCCCTCAACGATGTCGACCTCGTCGTCCACGGAGTCGTCCGGCTCGTGGGACTCATAGGACTCGTTCAGGTTGGCGTCAGACACGGTGGCTGCTTCTTCCTGGATACATAGGGGTGGAACACGCGAAAGGGGCGCCGGTCAGGGCGCCCTTCGCTCTAGGCTCAGCCGAAGACGTACTTCGCGGCGTTGTCGAGCCCATAGTCAATCACGGTCACAAGGCCGATCATGATGACGACAAAGATGATCACCACGGTGGTGTACGTGGTCAGCTGATTGCGCGTCGGCCAGACGACCTTGCGAAGTTCGGCGACGACCTGGCGGTAGAACAGCGCGAGCCGCTTCAGCGGACCCTTCTTCGCGCGCTTGCCGCCCTTACGAGTCTTCTTCTTCGACTCCGGCGTCTCATCCTGGGCATCAGGCGTGTCGATGGAGCCCACGGCGTCCGTCACTTCATCCTCACCTGGTCCCGGGTCGTGGCCGTGCCGCGCCCGGTCCGAGCCGCACGGCGGTGCAATGCTGTAGTACCTGCGCACACATCCTGATGGAGTGTGGAGCAGGGCCGGAGGGACTCGAACCCCCAACCGCTGGTTTTGGAGACCAGTGCTCTACCAATTGAGCTACGACCCTTCGCGTGCCCCCCAACGTACCGCATCCGCCCGGGTGCTCGGTGTGCACCGGGTGAGTGCGGGCTCGCTGAAGGCCAACGAGGTGAGAGTGTACGTGCTCCGGGGCCGGGCGTCGAACAGAATGCGCTCGTGGAAGCGCTGTCCGTACGGGTTCGGGTGCAGATCACCGGAAGATCACCAGGCCACGCGGAGGTTCCGGAAGGATGTTCTGGCCGCCCCCCGGCACTGTTCAGTAGATGAAACCCGCGTGCCGGGCGGGTTTCGGGTCTGAAACCATGGGTCCCATGAGCGCTGCAACCCCTCCCACCGAGCGCCGGGTCTCCGCCCGCGTCGGGGCTATCTCCGAATCCGCCACCCTCGCCGTGGACGCCAAGGCCAAGGCCCTCAAGGCCGCCGGACGTCCGGTCATCGGCTTCGGCGCGGGCGAGCCCGACTTCCCGACGCCGGACTACATCGTCGAGGCCGCCGTCGAGGCGTGCAAGAACCCCAAGTATCACCGGTACACACCGGCCGGTGGTCTGCCCGAGCTGAAGGCCGCCATCGCCGCCAAGACGCTGCGCGACTCCGGCTATGAGCCCGAGGTCTCCGAGATCCTCGTCACCAACGGCGGCAAGCAGGCGATCTACGAGGCGTTCGCCGCGATCCTCGACCCGGGCGACGAGGTGATCGTCCCGGCGCCGTACTGGACGACGTACCCCGAGTCGATCCGGCTGGCCGGCGGTGTCCCGGTGGAGGTGGTCGCCGATGAGACGACCGGCTACCGGGTCAGCGTCGAGCAGCTGGAGGCCGCCCGCACCGAGCGGACCAAGGTCGTCCTGTTCGTCTCCCCCTCCAACCCCACCGGCGCGGTCTACTCCCGTGAGGACACCGAGGCCATCGGCCGCTGGGCCCTGGAGCACGGCCTGTGGGTCCTGACCGACGAGATCTACGAGCACCTGGTCTACGGCGACGCGGTCACCACCTCGCTGCCGGCCCTGCTGCCCGAGCTGCGCGACAAGTGCATCGTGGTCAACGGCGTGGCCAAGACGTACGCCATGACCGGCTGGCGGGTCGGGTGGGTCATCGGCCCGAAGGATGTCGTCAAGGCGGCAGCCAACCTCCAGTCGCACGCCACCTCGAACGTCGCCAATGTCTCGCAGGCCGCCGCGCTGGCCGCCGTCTCCGGTGATCTGACCGCGGTGGCGAAGATGCGCGAGGCGTTCGACCGGCGCCGCAGGACGATCGTGCGGATGCTGAACGAGATCGACGGCGTGGTCTGCCCGGAGCCCGAGGGCGCGTTCTATGTGTACCCGTCGGTGAAGGCGCTGATCGGCAAGGAGATCCGCGGCAAGCGTCCGCAGAGCAGCGTCGAGCTGGCCGCGCTGATCCTGGAGGAGGTGGAGGTCGCGGTGGTGCCCGGCGAGGCGTTCGGTACGACGGGCTATCTGCGGCTGTCGTACGCGCTCGGTGACGAGGATCTGGTCGAGGGCGTCAGCCGGATCCAGAAGCTGCTGGCGGAGGCGCGCGACTGAGGTCGTCCGAGCGGTTTCCGCCCCGGAGGGGCACCCTTGAACTGATCGGGGGTGCCCCTCCTTCTCTTTGTCTCCTTCGTCGTCCTCTTCTTCGTCTCGGTTGTTCGTCTCCGTTCTTCGTCTCCGCACCATTTGTTTGTGCGAGCAAGACCACGAACGGGGAAAGCGGTACCGGCACGCGACGGCGGTGCGGCAGGATCCTGGGATGGAACGCGTACGTGATGTCTCCGCTCTACCGAAGGCGCATCTGCACCTGCACTTCACCGGTTCGATGCGTCAGGCGACCCTGCTGGAACTGGCCGACAAGCACGGGGTGCGGCTGCCCGACGCGCTGACCGAGTCGCTGGTCAGCGGCGAGCCGCCGAAGCTGCGGGCCACGGACGAGCGGGGCTGGTTCCGCTTCCAGCGGCTGTACGACGCCGCCCGGTCGTGTCTGCGGGAGCCGGAGGACATCCAGCGGCTGGTGAAGGAGGCCGCCGAGGAGGATGTGCGGGACGGCTCGGGCTGGCTGGAGATCCAGGTCGACCCGACGTCGTACGCGCCCCGGCTGGGCGGGCTGATCCCGGCGCTGGAGATCATCCTGGACGCGGTGGACTCGGCGAGCCGGGAGACCGGGCTCGGGATGCGGGTGCTGGTGGCGGCGAACCGGATGAAGCATCCGCTGGACGCCCGCACCCTGGCCCGGCTGGCGGTGCGCTACGCGGACCGGGGTGTGGTCGGGTTCGGGCTCTCCAACGACGAGCGCCGGGGCATGGCCCGCGACTTCGACCGGGCCTTCCACATCGCGCGCGAGGGCGGGCTGCTGTCGGCCCCGCACGGCGGCGAGCTGACCGGCCCGGCGTCGGTGCGGGACTGTCTGGACGATCTGCACGCGGACCGGGTGGGGCACGGGGTGCGCGCGGCGGAGGACGCGCGGCTGCTGAAGCGGCTCGCGGACCGGCAGATCACCTGCGAGGTGTGCCCGACGTCCAATGTGGCGCTGGGGGTGTACGAGAAGCCGGAGGACGTGCCGCTGCGGGCGCTGTTCGAGGCGGGGGTGCCGATGGCGCTGGGCGCGGACGACCCGCTGCTGTTCGGGGCGCGGCTGGCGGCGCAGTACGACGTGGCCCGCGAGTACCACGGTTTCTCGGACGCCGAGCTGGCCGAGCTGGCCCGGCAGTCGCTGCGGGCGTCGGCGGCGCCGGAGGATGTGAAGGGGCGGCTGCTGGCGGGGGTGGACGAGTGGCTGACGGCGCCCGTGTGAGGGGGACGGCGGGTCACCCGGCCGGCGGGGCGGCGATGGCGGCCATCAGGGTGCGGGCGAGGCGGCGGGCGAAGTCGTCGACGGGGGGCCGTCGCCCGTCCGGGGTGGAGTCGTAGGCGAAGGCGCGCTGGGCGCAGGCGCCGAGCAGCAGGGAGGCGGCGGCGAAGGGGTCCGCGTCGGGGCGCACCCGGCCCGCCTCCCGCTCGGCCCGCAGATAGGCCTCCAGGGCCTGGATCGGGATGTGCGGTCCGCGCCCCAGCTCGCGCAGCACCTCGTCGTGCCGCCGCTTGAGCCGCGTCTCGGCGTACAGCGATCCGGCGATCGGGAAGCTCTGCTCGTAGAACAGGGACGCCTGGCGGGCGATGTCCGTCAGGTTCTCCTCCAGTGAGCCGCGGCCCGGCTCGGCGGCGAGGCCGCTCAGCAGGGCGCCGAGCCGGGGCAGCCGCTCGGACAGCACCTGGATGAAGAGTTCCTCCTTGCTGCCGAAGTACTTGTAGAGCGCGGCCTCGGAGCAGTCGGCGGCGCGGGCGATCTCCTTGGTGGTGGCGCGGGCGAGCCCCACGGTGAGCATCAGCTCGTGCGCGGCGTCGAGAATGCGGCCACGGGCCGGTTTCCGCGGTGCCGTGTCCGGCTGCTGCGCCTCGTCTGTCGGGTCCAAGGATCATGGCCTTCCGCTCTGCCCTTGACGGGTGGGTGAGTACTTACCCACTCTAGAGGAGAGGGAGGTGAGTGAACACTCACCGAGCACTCGTCCAGTGGATCGACCAAGTTGGTAGGAGTACGCCATGGAACTCACCGTTTTCGGCGCGACCGGCGGTGTCGGCCGTGAGATCGTCCGCCAGGCCCTGTCCGCCGGCCACCGGGTCACAGCGGTGGTACGGGACCCCGCCCGGCTGCCGGTGACGGGTACGGGCCTGGAGGTGGTCCGCGCCGACCTCGGTGATCCGGGGGCGGTCCGGGCGGCGGTCGCCGGGCGGGACGCCGTGCTGTCCGGGCTCGGGGCCACCAGCCGCAAGGCCGCGGGGGTGACGACCCGGCTGACCCGTACGGTGCTGGAGGCGATGGAGGCCGAGCATGTCCGGCGGCTGGTGGTGGTCAGCGCGGCACCGGTCGGACCGCCGGCCGAGGGCGAGGGCCCCTTGGACCGGCTGGTCCTCGGGATCGTCTCCGCCGTGCTGAAGGACATCTACGCGGATCTGCGGGAGATGGAGGCGGAGCTGGGGCGCAGTGCCACGGACTGGACGTCCGTGCGCCCGCCGCGGCTCCAGGACAGGCCGCTGACCGGGGTGTACCGCAGGGTGATCGGCGGTTTCCCGCGCAAGGGCCGTTTCCTCGGTCGCGCGGACGTGGCCCACGCGATGCTGGCGGCGGTGGGGGATGCGGGGACGGTGAAGCAGGGGGTGGGGGTGGCGTATTGACGTCCGCCATCGGCGGTTCTGCGAGCTGAGGCTCCCCTAGGCGGGCCTAGCTCCCCCTAGCCAGGCGGGCCTAAAGGCTCACGCCCACCGTCACCGGCTCGTTGACCAGCCTGATGCCGAAGGCGTCCCGGACCCCGGTGACCACTTCGCGGGCGAGGGCGAGGAGGTCGTCGGTGGTGGCCTCGCCCCGGTTGGTGAGGGCGAGGGTGTGCTTGGTGGAGATCCGGGCCGGGCCGCTGCCGTAGCCCTTGGTGAAACCGGCCTTGTCGATCAGCCAGGCCGCGGACGTCTTGGTGTGGCCGCTCCCCGCCGGGTACGCGGGCGGTTCCGCGCCCTCGCCCAGCCACTCGCCGACCCGCGCCCGGAACACCGCGAAGTCGGCGTCGGTGAGGATCGGGTTGGTGAAGAAGGAACCGGCCGACCAGGTGTCATGGTCCTCGGGGTCCAGGACCATGCCCTTCCCGGCGCGCAGCTTCAGCACGGTCTCGCGCGCGTCGGCCAGCGGGACCCGCTCCCCGGCCTCGACGCCCAGCGCGCGGGCGGTCTCGGCGTATCTCAGGGGCGCCGACAGCCCGCCCGCGTCCTCCAGGAGGAAGCGGACGCGCAGCACGACATGGCGCTCGGGGTCGTCCTTGAAGCGGCTGTGCCGGTAGGAGAAGGCGCAGTCGGCGTTGGTGAGCGTGACGGTCTCGCCCGCGCGGCGGTCGTAGGCGAGGACCTTGGTGAGGGTGGCGGAGACCTCCTGGCCGTACGCCCCCACATTCTGGATCGGCGTCGCGCCGGCCGAGCCGGGGATGCCGGCCAGGCACTCGATCCCGGCGAGCCCGGCGTCCACCACCCGGGCGACCGCGTCCGTCCACACCTCACCGGCGGCCAGCTCCAGCTCCGTACCGGACAGCTCGAAGCCCCGGGTGGCGATGCGCAGGGCGGTGCCGTCGAAGCCCTTGTCCGAGACGACCAGGTTGGAGCCGCCGCCGATCAGCAGCAGCGGCGTACCGGAGGCGTCGGCAGCGCGGACGGCGTCGATCACCTCGGCGTCGGTCGTCGCGGTGACCAGCCGGGTCGCGGGGCCGCCCAGCCGGAAGGTGGTCAGCGGGGCGAGCGGGGCATCGTGGATTTCCTGCACGCGCCCAAGACTACGAGACGGCACTGACAACCCCGCGCCGCCCGCTACTCCCGTGCCGTCAGCCGCCGCCGCGCCTCCGCCCAGTCGACCGGCAGCCGATCGGCGGAGGTGGTCCAGCTGACGAAGGCGGCATCGCGCATCCGGGGTGCGAGCCCCCGGGAGGTGGGCCCGTGGGCGCCCGACCGGGCGAACTCCTTGAGCGCCTCGGGCGATTCCCAGGCGGACAACGTCCAGAACGTCCGCTTGAAGACCTCGGCCTTGAGTCCGGCCCCATAGGCGCCGGGCGCCCGCAGCGCCTGCCGCCAGACGCGGGGCGTACGGGCGAGGAAGACCAGGGCGCCCCACAGGGTGCGGGTCTCGAACCGGGAGGCGAAGACATGCACATCGGCGCCGGGCGGCGGGGTGTTCGGGGTGCTCCAGGGAAGGGTGGGCATGACGTACTCCGTTCTGAGTCCTGAATCGTGAGTCGTGAGGGGAGGGGGGTGGTGCTGCGGTGCTCGTCCGTCAGGGGCGGGAACCGGTACCGGTACCGACGACGAGAGAGCCGTCGAGCCGGCCATCGTCGTCCGGCACGCGCGCGGGGGCCGCGTCGGCGGGACCGGGTGCCTCTTCCCGGGACCGTCGCCGCGCCGGGATCGCCAGGGCGGCGGCACCGGCGACGGCGACCAGCGCCGCACCGACGACCAGCGCGGGCCGGAGTCCGTCGACAAAGGTCTGGCCGGTCTCGTAGCCGCCCCGGGCCGCGAAGATCGAGGACATGATGGCGATCCCGAGTGCGCCGCCGACCTCGCGCAGCGCGTTGTTGGCTCCGGAGGCGATGCCCTGCTCCTCGGTGGTGACGCTGGCCATGACGAGGGCTGCGGCCGGTGCGAAGAACAGGGCCATGCCGACGCCGCTGAGGATCAGCCCGGGGAGCTGACTGGCGTAGGAGGAGTCCGGGGTGACGATGACGGCGAGGTGGCCGAGCCCGGCGGCCTGGAGGAAGAGGCCGGTGGCGACGACGGGCCGTCCGCCGATGCGGTCGGACAGGATCCCGGCGAGGGGGGCGACGAGGATCGGCATCGCGGTCCAGGGCAGCATCCTGAGGCCCGCCTCGGTGGGCGAGTAGCCGAGTACGCCCTGCAAATACTGGCTGAGCAGGAAGATCGACCCGAACATCCCGAGGAACATCAGCATGCTCGCCGCGTTGATCCCGGCGAACGCGCGGGACCGGAACAGCCGCATCGGCAGCATCGGCCGGTCCGCGCGGCTGCCGTGCAGCACGAACCCGGCGAGCAGCGCGCCCCCGCCGAACAGTCCGAGCAGCACAGGTGTGCTGGTCCAGCCGTCGGCGGGCCCGCGCACCAGCCCGTACACGATCCCGAAGAGCCCGCCGCTGGCCAGCAGGGTGCCGCGGATGTCGAGCGGGGCGCCGGTGCCGTAGGACTCGGAGAACCGCAGCCGGGCCAGCGGCAGCAGCGCGACCCCCAGCGGAACGTTCAGCCAGAAGATCCACTGCCAGGACACATGTTCGGTCAGCGTCCCGCCGATCAGCGGTCCGGACGCCACCGCGAGCCCGTTCACGGCACCCCAGACGCCGTACGCCATGCCGCGCTTCTCGGCGGGGACGGCCGCCGTGAGCAGGGTCAGCGTCAGCGGCATCATCACGGCCGCGCCGACACCCTGCACCGCGCGGGCGGCGATCAGCTCGTCGATGCCGGGTGCGAGCGCCGCGGCGGCGGAGGCGGCGGTGAACACGGCGAGCCCGGCGATGAACATCCGCCGCCGCCCGAACCGGTCCCCCAGCGCCGCGCCGAACATCAGCAGCACGGCGAAGGTGAGCGTATAGGCGCTCACGGTCCATTCCAGGTCGTGCAGCCCCCCGCCGAGGTCCTCACGGATGGAGGGCAGCGCGGTGGTGACGACGAGGTTGTCCAGGGCCGCCATGAACCCGGCGGCGCCGGTGAGCGCCAACGCCCACCCCACACCGCCGCGGCGTATGCCCGATGCGCTGTCGCTGTTTCCCGGTGCGTTGTGCTGTGCCATCACTCCCCCTGAGAGATCTATCTAGTGATTGATTACTAATTTCGGATCGCAAAAATTAGTCATCGCTGACTAACTTGAGCGGACAGCGAGGCAGGAACCAAGTACCAAGGGGCCAGGGACCAAGGGCCGGAGGGGGCCGAAGAGGGGCGAGTGACGGACGTCAACGCAGGGGCGCGCCGCCGGGCGGAGCCCTACGTGGTCGATCGGCCCTTGTCCCGCGCCGACGGACTACACCCTTCCCAGACCCGGTGGCCGGGCGGGAAGCCCATCGCGACCAGCGAGTTGATGAGCATGCCGTACGCCATGAAGTTGGTCGTCTCAGCGGCGTCGCCACCGAGCGGCAGGTGCACGGTGTCCCAGAGCCGCATCCAGCCGGCCCGCACTTCCTCCCCCAGTTCATGATCACCGGCCTGCTCGGCGGCGGCGACCGTGACGTACATCTGCATCTGCATCAGCAGCCGATCGGGATCCTCGGTGACGATCCGGATGTAGGCGTTCGCCATGGCGTGCAGGGCCTCCTCGCCCTCCAGCCCGTCGGACGCCTCCTCGAAGGTCCGGATGAGGTCGTTCATGCACCACTGGACCGTCGCCAGGAAGATCGCCTTCTTGCCCGGGAAGAGCCGGAAGAGATAAGGCTGCGAGACGCCGACCTGCTTGGCGATCGCCTCGGTGGAGGTGCCGTAGTAGCCACCTCGCGCGAACTCGCGTGCCGCCGCGCGGATGACGCTGTCGCGTCGCTCTTCTGCGCTCATCCTGGCCATGGGAGTAAGTTAGTGCACAATCACTAACTAAGTCAAGGGAGCGGGGGCAGGGGGAACGGGGAGGGTGGCTGCCTCCGGTTGCCGCCGATGGGAAGGGGCCCGCCCTCACGGCTCAGGGCAGGCCCTCGTCTGGCGCCCTCAGGCTCAGGGCAGGCCCCCGTCTCCCGTCCTCAGGCCAGCCGGACGACCGCCCGAGACATGCCCAGCACCTTCTGTCCCCCGCTGGTGGCCGTCAGATCCACCCGCACGGTGTTGTCGTCCAGCTTGGCGGCGACCTTGCCGGAGACCTCGATCATGGCCCCCTTGTCGTCGTTCGGGACGACGACCGGCTTGGTGAAGCGGACCCCGTACTCGATGACCGCCGCCGGGTCCCCGGTCCAGTCGGTCACCACGCGGATCGCCTCGGCCATGGTGAACATGCCGTGCGCGATGACGTCCGGCAGCCCGACCTCCTTGGCGAACCTCTCGTTCCAGTGGATCGGATTGAAGTCCCCGGAGGCCCCCGCGTACTGGACGAGGGTGGCGCGCGTCACCGGGAAGCTCTGCGCGGGAAGCTCCGTGCCGACCTCGACATCGGCGTACGCGATCTTCGCGGTCATGGTGCTCACGCCTCCCCGGCCGCGCGGGCCACGAGCTTGGTGTAGGCGGTCACGACGGGCGTGCCGGCCTCGTCGTGCACCTCGCCGCGGATGTCGATGATGTCGTTGCCCGCCAGGGACTTGATCGCCTCGATGGTCGAGGTCACGCTCAGCCGGTCCCCCGCGCGGACCGGACGGACGTACGAGAACTTCTGGTCGCCGTGCACCACCCGGCTGTAGTCGAGGCCCAGTTGCGGGTCGGCGATGACCTCTCCCGCGGCCTTGAAGGTGATCGCGAACACAAAGGTCGGCGGAGCGATCACATCCGGATGCCCCAGCGCCTGGGCCGCCTCCGGGTCCGTGTAGACCGGGTTGGCGTCACCCACGGCCTCCGCGAACTCGCGGATCTTCTCCCGGCCCACCTCATAGGGCTCGGTGGGCGGGTAGCTGCGCCCCACGAAGGACTGGTCGAGCGCCATGGCAGCGGACCTCCTGGTGTCTGTCGTCGCACGGTCGTACGGTCAAACGACACGAGGCCGCCCCCTGGCTGGGGGCGGCCTCGTGAACGAGCCTTGGGTTATCGCGTCTCGCGGTGCGCGGTGTGCGCGTTGCAACGCGGGCAGTGCTTCTTCATCTCCAGTCGGTCCGGGTTGTTACGCCGGTTCTTCTTGGTGATGTAGTTCCGCTCCTTGCACTCCACGCAGGCCAGCGTGATCTTCGGGCGGACGTCGGTGGCAGCCACGTGAGTGCTCCTTGACGAACGGATGGGATGTTTAACGCAAGAAAGAGTAGCCGATCGGAGGACCGACCCCGCAATCGGCTACTGTGAGTAGCGGTGACCGGACTTGAACCGGTGACACAGCGATTATGAGCCGCTTGCTCTACCGACTGAGCTACACCGCTGTGATGCGATCGGATCCCGTCTTGCGACGGGAACCTCACACACCAGAGCCCCAAAACGGAATCGAACCGTTGACCTTCTCCTTACCATGGAGACGCTCTGCCGACTGAGCTATTGGGGCGAGCGATGAAGACATTACACGCTCGGCAGCCGTTCACCCAAATCCGTTTCGCCGGGCCCGTCCACCCCTGTCCGGGCCCGGTCGCAGGCCCCATCACGGGCGCCGTTGTGGGCCCTTTTGTGGGCCCTTTTGTGGGTGCTGCCATGGGTGCTGGCTTGGGTGCTGGCTTGGGTGCTGGCTGGAGTGCTGGCATGGGCTGTCGCGGGTGTCTCAGGGGCCTCCCCCGCCTGGGCAACCACACCGGTACGACTATTGCGCTCCTCCCCGTGAGGCAAGGATCACCACCCTAGGCTCGACTCACTCTGTGTGATCACGCGCGGCGCCGCCCTTCACTGTCTCCGTCACCGTTCCCCCCCTCCCCCTCCCCCTCCCCCGTCCTGGATGTCGTCCCGCCCGCGCGATGCCGCCCTGTCCCGCCGAGTTCCGCCGTCCGAGCGCCGAGTCCCTGGAGCGCGATGCCCGACAGCCAGCCGCAGCCGCCCCATTCGCCCGATTCCGCGTCGGGTACGCCGTCGTCGCCCTCGGGGTCGGCCCCAGGGTCGGCCACCGGGTCGTCCAAGGGGGCCTCGTCAGGGGCCTCGTCCGGGTCTTCGTCGGAGCCTTCGTCCGGGTCATCGTCCGGGTCCTTGTCGGGGACGCCGTCGGGGGTGCCTGCGGGTTCCTCCGGTGGTCCTGGGGCGTCCGAAGCGCTCGGGGGGTGTGGGGGGTCTCCAGGATCTACGGGGTCCTCCGGGGTCGTGGGCCCGGCGGACGGCGGTTCGTCGCTGCTCCTGTGCGGCGCCCGGCTCACGGACGGTCGGCAGGTGGACGTACGGCTGGATCATGGCCGGATCGAGGCGGTCGGTACGGCGGGCAGTCTGGGTGTCGGGCGCGGCTCGGGTACGCGCGTGGACCTGTCCGGCTATCTGCTGCTGCCCGCGCCCGCCGAGCCGCACGCGCACTCCGACACCGCGCTCACCGCCGACGCGGACGGCCCGGTCTCGTACGACCCCGGGGACGTCCAGCGGCGGGCCACGGAGGCGGCGCTGCTGCAGCTCGGGCACGGTGCCACCGCGTTGCGCGCGCATGTGCGGGTGGGCGATGTCCAGGGGCTGAGCGTGCTGGAGGCCGTGCTCCAGGCCCGGCGTTCGCTGCGCGGGCTCGCGGAGCTGACGACGGTGGCGGTGCCGCGCGTCCTGACCGGGCTGGCCGGCGCCGACGGGCTGGCGATGCTGCGGGACGCGGTGAAGATGGGCGCGGCGGTGGTGGGTGGCTGTCCGGATCTGGACCCGGATCCGACGGGTTACGCGCAGACGGTCCTGGAGGTGGCCTCGGAACACGGCTGCCCGGTCGATCTGCACACCGACGCCACCGATCCGGCCCGGCTGTCCCGGCTGGCGGCGATGGCCGGTGGTCTGCGGCCGGGCGTGACCCTGGGTCCGTGCGGCGGCCTGGGCGACCTGCCCTCCGAACTGGCGTCCAGGACCGCCGACCAGCTGGCCGCGGCCGGGGTGACCGTCGTCTGTCTGCCGCAGGGCGGCTGCGGCGGTATCGACCGGGCGGGGACGGGCACGGGGGCGGGGACGGCTCCGGTGCGGCTGCTGCGCGCGGCCGGTGTCCGGGTGGCCGCGGGCAGCGGCGCCCTGCGGGACGTGTCGAACCCGGTCGGTCGCGGCGACCCCCTGGAGGCCGCGTTTCTGCTGGCCTCCCGGGAGGGCCTGCGGCCGGAGGACGCCTACGACTGTGTCAGCTCCGCCGCGCGGGCGGCGCTGGGGCTGCCCGAGGTGCGGGTGGAGGCCGGTTTCCCGGCGGAACTGCTCGCCGTCCGCGGGGAGCGGCTCTCCGGCGCGCTGTCCCTCGCGTACAGCCGGATCGTGGTGCACCGGGGGCGGGTGGTGGCGCGCACCAGCGCGGTGCGGGAGTACTGCAACTCGGCGGTGGCCGCCGAGTTGGGGCTGCCGCGGCAGGGGCGGGGGGAGTTGTCGTGACGGGGTGGTGAGGTCGGGGAGGGCGCGCTCCCGCGCGTGCGCCGGGGGAGGCGAGGGTGCGTCCGTGGGTCGCCCGGAAGTCGTGCGGCAAACGCCGCTGTCCGGGCGTACGGTCAAAGGCATGCGCATTGTGATTGCTGGTGGTCATGGTCAGATCGCGCTGCGGCTGGAGCGCTTGCTCGCCGCGCACGGGTACGGGGTCGCGGGCATCATCCGCCGTGCCGAGCAGGGTGAGGCCCTGCGGGCGGCCGGTGCCGAACCGGTGCTGGTGGATCTGGAGTCGGCCTCGGTCGAGGAGGTCGCGGCGCATCTGCGGGGCGCGGATGCGGCGGTGTTCGCGGCGGGTGCGGGGCCGGGCAGCGGGGCTGCGCGCAAGGACACGGTGGACAAGGACGCGGCGGTGCTGTTCGCGGACGCGGCGGTCCGCGCGGGCGTACGCCGCTTCGTCGTCGTCTCCTCGTACGGCGCCGACCCCGAGCACCCCGGCGACGAGGTCTTCGACATCTATCTGCGGGCCAAGGGCGCGGCCGACGCGTATGTGCGGGGTCTGGACGCGCTGGACTGGACGATCCTGCGGCCCGGTTCCCTGACCAATGACCCCGGCAAGGGCCTGGTCCGGCTGGAGGCGCACACCGGGCGCGGGGCGATCTCCCGCGACGACGTGGCCACGATCCTGGTGGAGCTGCTGGAGACCCCGGCGACGGCGGGCCTGACCCTGGAGCTGATCGGCGGCTCGACGCCGGTGCCGGTGGCGGTGAAGTCGGTGGCGGGCAACTGAGCGGGGCTGTTCGTCGAGGGCGCGACTAGCCACGGGTCCGCCCCCGCCGCTGCCAGTCGGCGCCGGGCGGTTCCCAGGAGGGGGATTGTCCGCATCGTCAGAAGAGGGGCAGCTGGCCGGGAAAGTCGGGCAGCACATATCCGTCCAAGCCCACTTGCACGGCCCCCAGTTGCGCCTGGCTACGCGACCCCGGACACGAGACGAGCCGTCCGCTCTCCCGTGCTCCGGGCGGGTCGTGCCGCGCGTACCGCCCGGCGACGACGGCGATCTCGCGACGGCACTCGGGACACTTCCTACGACGCGACGACATACCCCCAGTCTGCCCGCCACCACTGACATCGCCCTGCCCGTGACATCGCCGTGTCCGGCGACACGCGAGGGGGTGGCAGGGTGAGGTGACCACGCGGGGGGGGAGGAGAGAGAGACGGTGCGGCACGGTGCGTCGGCGGCACGGTGAGATGAGCGGTGACCCGGGGGCGGCGGCATGACAAAGGGTCCGTGACCTGTGCTGAGCACAGGTCACGGACCCTTTGTTCCGTGTGGCGGCGCCAGGATTCGAACCTGGGAAGGCTGAGCCGGCAGATTTACAGTCTGCTCCCTTTGGCCGCTCGGGCACACCGCCGGGGATTTGTTGCCTTTCGTACCGCTTTTCGGCGGTCCTCGCTGGCAACGACGTAAACAATACCCGATGCCGAGGGGTGCTCCGCCACCCGATTGATCGGCGCCCTGAGCCAGGTGGGTGGCTAGGCTTGTGCGGATGCGGACCCGGTCTTGTGCCGGGCTCGGCGCCCGCTCGCGGTACGTCGGGACGCACCCGTTCGCCCCCTGATACAAGGAGCCACAGGACATGGCCGACTCCAGTTTCGACATCGTCTCGAAGGTCGAGCGGCAGGAGGTCGACAACGCCCTCAACCAGGCCGCCAAGGAGATCTCGCAGCGCTACGACTTCAAGGGCGTCGGCGCCTCCATCGCCTGGTCCGGCGAGAAGATCCTCATGGAGGCCAACTCCGAGGACCGGGTGAAGGCTGTCCTCGACGTCTTCCAGTCCAAGCTGATCAAGCGCGGTATCTCCCTGAAGGCCCTCGACGCGGGTGAGCCCCAGCTCTCGGGCAAGGAGTACAAGATCTTCGCCTCGATCGAGGAGGGCATCTCCCAGGAGAACGCCAAGAAGGTCGCGAAGATCATCCGGGACGAGGGGCCCAAGGGTGTGAAGGCCCAGGTCCAGGGCGACGAACTGCGCGTCACCTCCAAGAGCCGCGACGACCTCCAGGCCATCATCGCCCTCCTCAAGGGCAAGGACTTCGACTTCGCTCTGCAGTTCGTGAACTACCGGTGATCGTCAGCGGCCGGTGATCGCTTCGCGGTCGTCGGCTGTCGGTCCGGTCGGATCGGGTCCGCGGGCCACCGATCGCGATGGGGCGGGGCGGGGCGGGGCGCGGCGCGGCAGGTCGGGGCGGGACTCGTGGCGAGTTGTGCGGGGAGGGGGCAGGTGCTTTGGCGCCTGCCCCTTTTTCGTTCTCGGTGTTCGGTGTGCTTGGTGTGCTGGTGTGCTTGGCCTGAGCTGTGCTCGCTGTCTGGCCCTCGCTGCCACCGCCCACCGCCCTTCCCCTGGCGTCAGCTGCGCGAGTTGCCGAACAGCAGGCGGTAGATGATCAGCAGGACCAGCGAGCCGCCTATCGCGGAGAGCCAGGTGGCGCCGTCGTAGAAGTCCTTGGAGATCGGGTTGTCCAGGAACCGGGCGGAGATCCAGCCGCCGAGGAACGCGCCCACGACTCCGATCAGGGTCGTGCCGATGAAGCCGCCGGGGTCGCGGCCCGGCAGGAGGAACTTGGCGATGGCTCCGGCCAACAGTCCCAGAATGATCCAGCTGATGATGCCCATGCCGTGAACCTGCCCTTCCGCACGGCGCCTGTGCAGTCCCCGCTCTGTGACATTCGTCTTGTCTCGTGTCGGGTGTGCTCCGGCCGTGCGTCGCGCTGTGGTGGTTTTGCCGTCGTGAGTGGGTGAGTTGGCTGAGTGGGTGAGTCGGTGGGTTCGTGGGGGGGAGTGGTGGGGTGCGGCGGGTGGTGGTCGGGCGTTCGTGTCGCGTTGGTGGGAAGGACGTCCGCCCGGTGTGTGGTGGTTGCAGCGATCAGTAGGGTGCGGCGCATGACACAGTCCGCCGGTCCTGAGTTGCGGCGCACCCTCGGGGTCGGGGACGCCGTTGTCATCGGGCTCGGCTCGATGATCGGTGCCGGGGTCTTCGCCGCGCTGGCGCCCGCAGCCCGCGCGGCCGGGTCGGGTCTGCTCCTCGGGCTCGCGCTGGCCGCCCTGGTCGCGTACTGCAACGCCGCCTCATCGGCGCGGCTGGCCGCACGGTATCCGCGGTCGGGCGGCACCTATGTGTACGGTCGCGAACGGCTCGGTCCTTTCTGGGGGTATCTCGCCGGCTGGGCGTTCGTGGTCGGCAAGACGGCCTCCTGTGCGGCGATGGCGCTCACCGTGGGCGCGTATGTGTGGCCGGGGCAGGCACATGCGGTGGCGGTGGCGGCTGTGGTGGCGCTGACCGCGGTGAACTACGGCGGGGTCCGGAAGTCCGCATGGCTGACCCGGGTGATCGTGGCGGTCGTGCTGGCTGTCCTCGCTCTCGTGGTGGTCGTGTCTCTGGGATCGGACGCGTCCGACGCCGGGCGGCTGGGCTTCGGGGCGTCGGGTGGGGTGGGCGGGGTGCTCCAGGCGGCGGGGCTGCTGTTCTTCGCGTTCGCGGGGTACGCGCGGATCGCCACCCTGGGCGAGGAGGTGCGTGATCCGGCGCGGACCATTCCCCGGGCGATTCCCCTGGCCCTCGGCATCACCCTGGCGGTCTACGCCTGTGTGGCGGTGGCCGTGCTCTCCGTGCTGGGGCCGGACGGTCTCGGGCGGGCGAGCGCGCCCCTGGCGGACGCCGTACGGGCGGCCGGGATGCCGGAGCTGGCGCCGGTGGTGCGGGTCGGCGCCGCCGTGGCCGCGCTGGGGTCGCTGCTCGCGCTGATCCTGGGCGTCTCCCGGACCACGCTGGCCATGGCCCGGGACCGGTATCTGCCCGGCGCGCTGGCCGCCGTCCATCCCCGGTTGCAGGTGCCGCACCGGGCGGAACTGGCGGTCGGCGCGGTGGTCGCGGTGCTGGCGGCCACGGTGGATGTGCGCGGTGCCATCGGTTTCTCCTCCTTCGGTGTGCTGGTGTACTACGCGGTCGCCAACGCCTCGGCCTGGACGCTGGATCCGTCGGCGAGGACACGGCTGGTGCCGGTGGTGGGGCTCGTCGGGTGTGTGGTGCTGGCGTTCGCTCTGCCGGTGGTGTCCGTGCTGGTGGGTGCGGGGGTGCTGGTGGTGGGTGTGGTCGCGTACGGCGTGCGGAAGCGGTGGGGGTCCGTGCCTCGGTAGGGCGGCCGGGGGTGGGACTGTGGGGTGGGGTGGGTGGTCGGTGGTTCGGTGGGGCGGTGCGGTGGCGGCTACGGGGTGGGGGTCTGGGTCGTGCGGGTGCGGAAGGACTCCCAGGGGGTCAGGTCCATGCCCTCGTTGGTCTCCTCGTACCAGCCCGTGCCCGCTATCCAGGCGCGCAGCCAGTCCTCCAGGGCCGGGGCGTCCACGTACCAGGCGTGTTCGGCGTCGTCGGCGTTCGGCTCGTAGAGCAGGACCGGGGCGTGCGGGGCCAGACAGTCGACGCAGGCGAACATGCCGCAGCCCCAGTGGGATATCGGCAGGACGCCCTCGGGCCAGAGCCAGTCGGGGTCGTCGCTGCTCCAGCCGCGCCGGGCGAGGTACTCGGCGACCGCCGACGACTCCTCGGACGGGGAGCTGTCGAGCAGGGGCAGCAGGCCGTACTCCGGGCCGAACCCGCCGTCGGCTATCCGCAGGTACAGGTCCGCGAGCAGTTCGGGCAGGCGGAAGCCCAGAGCGGCCTCGGCCCGGGACAGGGTGTCCCGGTCCACCGGGGCGGGGAGGGAAGTACGGCCCCACGGGTGGTCGTTGGCTGCCTTCATCCGCACCTGGCTCAGCAACTGCTCGTTCGCGGTCATGACTTCATGGTGCCGGGTGCCACTGACAATCGGGGAGCCCTGTGGACAACCGTGAGGTTGTGGATATCTTTCCTCGCCGGGAAGCCGGTCCTGGCGGTGAGGTGTGTGGCTGGGGTGGCTCGGGGGGGCGGAGAGTCAGGTGGGGTGTACCGCGGCTCCGTTGTGCGCGAGGAGGGCGAGGAGTTCCTCGAAGGTTGCGGTGTGGGGGTGGGCGTGGGGAGTGACGCCCAGGCAGGTGCGGGCGGTGGCGGAGTGGTGCCGGACGAGGGTGAAGCCCGGGGCCGTGCCCCGGGTTCCTCCGAGGCAGTCGATGAGGGCGCCGCAGCACTAGCCGAAGTAGTCGCCGGGGCCGTTGACGGCTCCGCTGAGGGCGCAGACGAAGCCGGGGGCGTCCGTGATGTGGCGGCCCTCGACGTGGTAGGTGGGGTCGGCGGGGCGGCGGTATGGGTGGCGGCGCGCATGGTTGTGGTCGTGGTTGTCGAGTGCCGTCCCCAGTCAGAATTGGCGGGCTTCGGTGGCGCGCTCCGCCCAGCGGCCCGGTGCGGTGGGCCTGCCGTCGTCCCAGAGCCGCCAGACCTGCTCGGCCACGAGGGGGGACGGTCCGAGCCCGGTCGAGAGTGAGGTCGACCAGGTCGGGGGCGAGTGTCGATGGCGTCCAGGAGAGCGGTCGGCCCTCGGTCGCCGACTGCACCGGGTGGCCGGAGGTGTCGATGCGCAGCAGTTTCGCCTGGCCCAGCCCGGCCCTTGCGTTCGGCTTCTTCGCCGTTCCGTGCGGGGCGGAGCGCAGGGCGCCTCGTGGGGAACAGCCCAGCAGGTGTACCGGGGGGCTGCTCCGGGTCGTCGGGGTCGGGGGCATGGGGGTGCGGGCCAGGTCGCGGCAGGTGCCGTACAGCTCGACCGGCGGGGACGGAGTGCGGTGGCCCGGGGAGAGGGGTGGGCACTGGGGGTAGGCGTTGGGGTTGTCCTCGGCGGGGGTGCCCTTGATGGTGATGTCGGTCCGGGAGAGGTCGCGGGCGCAGGGGCGGGCGGTGAGGACGCGGATGTCCTCCGGCCACCACTCCCCCACGGCTCTTCCGTGGCGGTCGAGGATCTCCAGGGTCAGGGCATCGGGCGGGGCCGAGCCGTCGGTACGCGCGGGCCGCCGCTTCGCGCAGGGCGCCGTCCGGGGCGCTGCCCAGCCGTTCGTATGAATCCCGGGCGGGGGTGGGGGCGGGCGTGTCGGCCAGGGGGCCGGTGGCGTCCATGCGGGTGCCCCAGGGCTCCTCGTAGCCCGGTTCGCCCTCGTACTCGGCCTTCTGGTCGTGCGAGAGGAGGGCGTACTTCGGTGGAGGTGGGGTGGCGGGGGGGGTGGCTGCGCGGGTTCTGCCGTCGGCGTCGATCGCGACTCGGGCGTCACTGCTGCCCAGGTGGGGCCGCTGCGTTTTCCCCTCCGCGGGGCACGCTGGATACTTGCAGGTAGGACCGGGCCCGGGGCGGAATCCGCGAAGGGGCAGTGACTGTGAAAATCATCAACCTTGTCCTCAACATCCTGTGGTTGATCTTCAGCGGTATCTGGCTCGCACTGGCCTACACGCTGGCGGCGATCATCTGTTTCATCCTGATCATCACCATCCCGTTCGGCATCGCCTCGCTGCGGATCGCCGGTTATGTGCTCTGGCCGTTCGGCCGCACGACCGTGGTCAAGCCGGAGGCCGGAGTGGGCTCGCTGATCGGCAATGTCATCTGGATCATCTTCGCCGGGTGGTGGCTGGCCATCGGGCACATCATCACCAGCATCCCGCTGTTCCTGTCGATCATCGGGATTCCGTTCGGCTGGGCCAACCTCAAGATGATTCCGCTGTCCCTGATGCCGCTGGGGCAGGAGGTCGTCTCGACCGACCGGCGGTTCGCCGGCTGGTGACCCGCGCGCGGGTCACTGCTCCCGGCCGCCCGCCATCCGCTCCAGTCGGGCGATGCGCTCGGCCATCGGCGGGTGGGTGGAGAACATCTTGGACAGGCCCTGACCGGGGCGGAACGGGTTCGCGATCATCATGTGGCTCGCCGTCTCGATCCGGGGCTCGGGGGGCAGCGGAAGCTGCTTGGTGCCCGTCTCCAGCTTGCGCAGGGCGCTGGCCAGGGCGAGCGGGTCGCCCGTGAGCTGGGCGCCGGAGGCGTCCGCCTCGTACTCCCGGGATCTGCTGATGGCCAGCTGGATGAGGCCGGCCGCGAGCGGGCCCAGGATCATGATCAGCAGCATGCCGAGCAGACCGGGGCCGTCGTCGTCATCGGAGCGGCCGATGGGGATGAGCCAGGCGAAGTTGACCAGGAACATGATCACGGAGGCCAGGGCACCCGCCACCGAGGAGATCAGGATGTCCCGGTTGTAGACATGGCTCAGTTCATGGCCGATCACCCCGCGCAGCTCGCGCTCGTCCAGCAGGCGCAGGATGCCTTCCGTGCAGCACACCGCCGCGTTGCGCGGGTTGCGGCCGGTCGCGAAGGCGTTGGGGGCCTCCGTCGGCGAGATGTAGAGGCGGGGCATGGGCTGGCGGGCCTGCGTGGACAGCTCACGCACCATGCGGTACAGGGCGGGGGCCTCGAACTCGCTCACCGGACGGGCCCGCATCGCGCGCAGCGCCAGCTTGTCGCTGTTCCAGTACGCGTACGCGTTCGTCCCCAGCGCGATCAGGACCGCCACGATCAGGCCCGTGCGGCCGAAGAAGCTGCCGATGACGATGATGAGTGCGGACAGTCCCCCGAGGAGTACTGCGGTCCTGAGCCCGTTGTGCCGGCGGTGCACGGTACGCCCTCCAAGTGGTGCGGCAGGGGAACCCTTTGCTGTCTGGTCTGCGCTGTCTGGTACGCGCTGTCTGGTGTGCGATGCCACTGGGGCCGTGGTGTCACGTCCTGTCACGGTCCAGTGGACCCTCCCGTTCTGGTCAACGCCAGGCGAAGGCCACTAGTTCCCTTTTGTTCGCCGGGGCACGGGTGGGCCGTCCGGGTGACGGGGCGTAGGACGCGTCAGGGGGCGGGGCGCGGTGGGCGGAGGCCGCTCGGGAGGGGCGGGAGTGGGCTGGAGGGGGGCCGGGAGGGTCAGAAGAGGGTCGTGTCCGCGAAGCGCAGGACGAGCTGGGGGGCTCCCGACAGGGCGATGCCGATGACGGCGGTGAGGGCGATGGCGGCGGTGACGGGGGCGGGGGCCCGCAGGGCGGCGGGGGTGCCCTCGGGGGCGCGGAAGAGCAGCGCCGTCCACTGGAGGTAGTAGTACAGGGCGATCACGACGTTGGCGGCCATGACGACGGCGAGCCAGCCGAGGCCCGCGTCCACGGCCGCGCCGAACACGGTGACCTTGGCGAAGAGGCCGATGATGCCCGGCGGCAGTCCGGCGAGGCAGAGCAGGAAGAACGCCATCAGGAGCGCGGTGAGCGGGCTTGTGGCGTACAGGCCCCGGTAGTCGGCGACCCGGTTGCGGGGCTTCGTACGGGCCACCAGGGCGGCCACCGCGAACGCGCCGAGGTTCACGGCGGCGTACATCAGGGCGTAGGCGAGGGTGGAGCCGATGGAGCGGCGGGGGTCGTCGGAGTACGCGGCGGCGGCGATCGGGACGAGGAGGTAGCCGGCCTGGCCCACGGAGGACCAGGCGAGCAGGCGTACGGCGCTGTACGCGCGCGTGGGGCGCTGCCGCAGGGCGCCTACGTTGCCAGCGGTCATGGTGAGGGCGGCGAGCACGGCCAGGGCGGGGCCCCAGAGGTCGGCGTACGACGGGAGGGCGATGACGGTGACGAGGATCAGGCCGGAGAAGCCGACCGCCTTGCCGACGACGGAGAGGTAGGCGGCGATGGGGAGCGGGGCCCCTGTGTAGGTGTCGGGGACCCAGAAGTGGAACGGGACCGCCGCGGTCTTGAAGGCGAAGCCGATGAGGGTGAGGACCACGCCGGTCTGGGTGAGGGTGGCGAGCTGGCCGTCGACGTCCTGGACGCGGGTGGCGATCTCGGTGAGGTACAGGGTGCCCGTGGAGGCGTACAGGAAGCTGACGCCCAGGAGGGTGACCGCGGTGGCAGTGACCGAGGAGAGGAAGAACTTCAGGGCCGCCTCGGAGGACCTCCGGTCGCCGTACTTGAGGCCGACCAGGGCGAAGGCGGGCAGGGAGGCGACCTCCAGGGCGACGATCAGGGTGGCCAGGTCGCGGGAGGCGGGGAGCAGGGCGGCACCGGCGGCGGAGCACAGGAGCAGGAACCAGTACTCGCCGTCGGGCAGTGCCTTGCGGGAGTCCTTGAGGGTGGTGACCGACAGGAGCGCGGTGAGCAGGGCGCCGCCGAGGACCAGGAGCTGGACGACGAGGGTGAATCGGTCGGCGGTGTAGCTGCACACGTCCGGGTCGCCGGTGAGGCAGAACGTGCTGCGGTCGCCGTCCAGGAGGGGCAGCAGCATCAGGGTGGCGGCGGCGAGGCCCGCGAGGGAGAGCCAGCCGAGGACCGCTTTGCGGTGCTCTCCGACGAAGAGGTCGGCGACCAGGACGGCGAGACCGACCACCGCGGCGATGGTGGGCGGCGCGATGGCGAGCCAGTCGACGGACTGGACCAGGGACGCGGCGGCGGCAGGCTGGGCGAGGGCGCTCATCGGTTGCCTCCTGCGAGGAGCTGCTGCACGGCCGGGTCGGTGAGGCCGAGGAGGGTTTTCGGCCAGAGTCCGGCGACGACGGTGAGGGCGACGAGCGGGGCCCAGGCCGCGTACTCGTACGTCTGTACGTCGGCGAGGCGGGGGGCGTCCTGCGGGACCGTGCCCATGCAGATGCGGCGGACGACGATCAGCAGGTAGGCGGCCGTCAGCAGGGTGCCGAAGGCGCCGATGGACATGAAGGTGAGGAAGGCGGGGCGGCTGAGTCCCTCGGCCGGGTCGAACGCGCCGAACAGGGCGAGCATCTCGCCCCAGAACCCGGCGAGACCGGGCAGGCCGAGCGAGGCGACGGCGGCGAAGGCGAGCAGTCCGCCGAAGCGCGGGGCCCTGCCGTACAGGGCGGCGCCGGTCTGCTCGGCGAGGGCGTCGAGGTCGGTGGTGCCGGTGCGGTCCTTCAAGGCTCCGACCAGGAAGAACAGCAGGCCGGTGATGAGGCCGTGGGCGATGTTGGCGAAGAGGGCGCCGTTCACGCCGGTCGGGGTCATCGTGGCGATGCCGAGCAGGACGAAGCCCATGTGGCCGACGGAGGAGTAGGCGATCAGGCGCTTCAGATCGCCCTTGGCGCCCTGTTTGGCGAGGGCGAGACAGGCCAGCGAGCCGTAGATGATCCCGACGACGGCGAAGGCGGCGAGGTAGGGCGCGAAGGTCCGCATCCCCTCGGGCGCGACCGGAAGAAGAATCCGGACGAACCCGTACGTACCCATCTTGAGGAGGACGCCGGCCAGCAGGACCGAGCCGACGGTCGGGGCGGCGGTGTGGGCGTCCGGCAGCCAGCTGTGCAGCGGCCACATCGGGGTCTTCACGGCGAGCCCGAGACCGATCGCCAAAACGGCGATGACCTGCACGGATGTGGTCAGCGACCGGCCGTTGTCAGTGGCGAGTGCGACTATGTCGAATGTGCCCGCCGTGATTCCGATCAGCAGCAGGCCGAGCAGCATGACCACGGAGCCGAGCAGGGTGTAGAGGATGAATTTCCAGGCCGCCGCGGCCCGGCCCTCGCCGCCCCAGCGGGCGATGAGGAAGTACATCGGGATCAGGACCATCTCGAAGGCGAGGAAGAACAGCAGCAGATCGAGGACGGCGAAGGTGGCGAGGGTGCCGCCCTCCAGGACGAGCAGCAGGGCGACGAACGCCTTCGGGGTCGGGCCCGCGGGCATCTTGAAGTAGGAGTAGAGCGCGCAGAGGAAGGTCAGCAGCGCGGTCATGACCAGAAGGGGGAGGGAAATGCCGTCGATGCCGAGGTGGATCCGCACATCGAGTGCGGGGATCCAGCTGATGTCCGTGTTGGCCTGCATCTTCGACGGCTGGTCGTGGTCGAAGCCCAGCGCCAGGACGACGGTGGCGGCGAGGACGGCGCCGGTCACGGTCACCCCGTGGCGGAGCACGGCCTGCTCGGGCGACTTTCCCTTCAGTCCGGGCGGGGCCGGCAGCAGAGCGGCGGCGGCGCCGAGGAGCGGGCCGACGACGACGAACGCCAGAAGGAACTGCATCACGGACTCGTTGATATCGATCACGCCTGCTCACGCTCCCGTGGCGACGAGGACGGCGGCGACCGCGAGAACGACGGTGCCGGCGAGCAGCGCGCTCACATAGGTCTGCACATTGCCGGTCTGGGCGCGGCGCACGGCGGCCCCCAGCCAGCGCGGTAGCGCCCCGGCTCCCTGGACATAGGTGTCGACGACCTCGCGGTCGAGGAACCGGACGAGTCCGGCCGCCGCCTGGACCGGGCGGACGAACAGCGCCGCGTACAGGGCGTCGAGGTGGAAGCCCGCGGCGGCGGGCCGGTGCAGCGGGCCCAGCAGCAGCCGTCCGGGGTCGGCCGGGTCGGGGGCGTCGGCGATGTCCCCGTAGGCAGGGGTGTGGGTGGCGATGGCCTCGGCCTCCACCAGCCCGGCGTCCGCCTCCGGATGGGCGGCGACGGCACCCAGCGGGGCGCTCCGCGCGCGGGCCCGGGTGTGGCGCCAGGCCGCGTAGGTGACGATGCCGCCGGTGAGGGCGGCGCCGGTGCCCAGGACCGAGGTCAGCAGGGTCGGTCCGAGGTCGCCGCCGTCGAACCAGCCCTGGAGTCCGCGGTAGGCGAACCCGCCGAAGGCGAGGGAGGGAGCGGCGAGGACCCAGAGCACCAGGGTCATGGCGAGCGGCTGGCGGCCGTGGTCGGGGGCCTCCTCGCCCCGGCCGCGGAAGGCGAGCAGCCACAGGCGGGTCGCGTAGGCGGCGGTGAGGACGGCGGTGACGAGTCCGGCGACGAGGACGATCCAGCCCGCGGCGCCGGGGACGTTCTCGCCGTGGCCGGTGGTGACGTGTTCGGCGGCGCCGAGGACGGACTCCTTGGAGAAGAAGCCGCTGAACGGCGGGATCGCGGCGAGCGCGAGCAGGGCCACGGTCATCGTCCAGTAGGCGTCGGGGACGCGGTCGCGCAGATCGCGCATGCGGGACATGGCGGCCAGTGAGTTGGTGCCGGCGGCGTGGATGATCACCCCGGCGGCGAGGAACAGCAGCGCCTTGAAGGCGCCGTGGGACAGGAGGTGGAAGACGGCGGCACCGCGGTCGCCGACGGCGAGGGCGCCGGTCATATAGCCGAGCTGGCCGATGGTCGAGTAGGCGAGGACGCGTTTGATGTCGTCCTGGGCGAGGGCGGCGAGGCCGGAACCGGCCATGGTGATCGCGGCCATCACGGCGAGCACCACCATGGCGGCGGCGGACGCCTGGAAGACGGGCAGGAGCCGGGCGACGAAGTAGACACCGGCGGCGACCATCGTCGCGGCGTGGATCAGCGCGGAGACGGGTGTGGGGCCCGCCATCGCGTCCGGGAGCCAGGTGTGCAGCGGGAACTGGGCCGACTTGCCCGCGACGCCGGCGAGGAGAAGGAGGGCGATCAGGGTGGGGTGGTCCAGGCCGCCGTCGGCGACGGTGCGCAGGATCTCGGTGATGCCGAACGAGCCGGCGTCGGTGGCCAGGGCGAACAGACCGATGAGGAAGGGGACGTCGCCGAGCTTGGTGACGAGGAACGCCTTCAGGGAGGCGGCGCGGGCCTCGGGGGTCTCCCAGTAGTGGCCGACCAGGAAGTAGGAGCAGATGCCCATCACTTCCCAGCCGACCAGCAGCACCATCAGGTCCCCGGAGTAGACCACCAGCAGCATCGCGGAGGTGAACAGCGAGACCAGGGCGGCGTACGAGGGGTAGCGCGGGTCGTCGCGCAGATAGCCCATCGAGTAGATCTGCACACAGCAGGCGATGAACGCGACCAGTACGGCGACGAGGGCGGCGAAGCCGTCGATGTAGAGGGCGAGTTCGATGGGGACGGAGCCGGTGGGGGTCAGTTCGGTGGCCGCGGCGATCGGGGCGTCGCCGCCCTGGCGCACGGCGACCAGCACGGTGAGGACGAGGGAGGCGAGGGTGGGCAGGACCGCGAGCGGGCGGACGTAGCCGGGGCCCGATCTGCCGACGGAGAGACCGGCGGCGGCCCCCAGGAAGGGAAGGAGGGGGACGAGGGCGGCGAGGGTGGTGGTGGTCACGCGGTGGCCTCGGCCTTCTCGGCGGCGCCGGCGGGCCGGTCGGTCGGGGGGAGGGCGGCGGCACCGTGGCCGTCGCCTGGGCCGCCGCTCTCAGGGGGGCCGTCGCCCTCGGGGCCGTCGTCAGGGTCGTCGCCGGGGCCCTCGGCGGTGTCGCGGAGCCGGTCGATGTCCGAGGTGCCGCGGTTGCGGTAGACGGCGAGGACGATCGCCAGGCCGATCCCGATCTCGGCGGCGGCGATGGCGATGGCGAACAGGGTCAGGGCCTGGCCGGAGTGCAGGGTCTCCTCGGCGGCCTTGCTGAGCCAGACGTCGAAGGCGACGAGGTTGAGGTTGACCGCGTTGAGCATCAGCTCGACCGACATCAGCACGAGGATCGCGTTGCGGCGGGCGAGGACGCCGTACAGACCGGTGCAGAACAGGAGGGCCGACAGCACGGCGGGATAGGCGAGATGCATCAGCGGGCGCCTTCCTGGCCGGCGGGGGTGTCGGTGGGGGCGGTGGGGGGTGTGGGGGTGGCGGGGGATGTGTGGGTGGCGGGGGTGGCGGGGGTGGTGGGGCTTGTGGGGTCGGTGGGGGGTGTGGGGTTCGTGGTGCCGTTGGTGGGGGTTGGGCTCGTGGTGCCGTTGGTGGGGGCTGGGCTCGTGGGGGCGGTGCCGGTGCTCGGCCGCCGGGGTGGTGTGGGGTTCGTGGGGGTCTGGGGCTTGGCCTTGCGGGACAGGACGATCGCGCCGACCAGGGCGGAGAGGAGGAGGACTGAGAGGGCCTCGAAGGGGAGGACCCAATTCTGGAAGAGGCTCTCGCCGGTGACGCGGGTGGAGCCGGCGGCGGCGCCTTCCAGGTCGATCCAGGTGGCGCGGAAGGCGTCGGCGACCACCCAGACCAGACAGACCGCGGCGACGACGGCGACGCCGAGGGCGACCCAGCGGTTGCCGGAGTCGGCGTCGGGGCTGCGGCCGATGGGGGCCTTGGTGAGCATCAGGCCGAAGAGCAGGAGGACGACGACGGAGCCGACGTAGATCAGGACCTGGACCCAGGCGATGAACTCGGCCGTGAGGAGGAGGTACTCGATGGCGAGCCCGCCGAGGGCGACGACCAGCCAGAGGGCGGCGTGGACGAGTTGCCGGGTGGTGACGGTGATGATCGCGGCGCCGAGGGTGACCAGGCCGACCAGGAGGAAGGCGATCTCGACGCCGGTCGGGGAGAGAAAGCCGCGGGTTTCGGCGGTGGGGGTGAGGGTGGGAGTGGAGGCGGCGGCGATGGTGGTCAGGGCGGTGTGCGTCGCCGTGGCGGCGGCTGCGGCGAGGCTCACGAGTCGCCTCCCTCGGGGTTGGCCGGCGGGGGCGGGGTGGGGCGTTCGGGCTCGGCGGGGGGATCCGGGGGTTGGGGGGCAGACTCCGGTTCTGGGGCCGGGGCTGGTGCCGGGGCTGGGGCTGGTGCTGGGGCTGGGGCTGGTGCTGGGGCTGGTGCCGGGGTGGGCGAATTCGGGGCCTGGGCGAGGGTATCCGGGGCCGGGGTGGGGGAGCCCGGGGCCGGGGTGGCGGATGCCGGGGCTTGGGTGGCGGACTCCGAATCTGCGGCCTGGGTGGGCGAATCCGGGGGCTGAGCGGGAGAGTCCGGGGCGGGTGTGGCGGGTGCCGGAGCCTGGGCGGCGGATGCCGCATCCGTGCCTCGGGCGGGCGAATCCGCAGCCTGAGCAGGAGAGCCCGGGGCCGGAGTAGCGGAGGCCGGAGCCTGAGCGGCCGACGCCGCACCCGTGCCCCGAGCGGACGACTCCGGGGTCTGAGCAGAAGAGCCCGGGGCCGGAGTAGCGGAGGCCGGAGCCTGAGCGGCCGACGCCGCACCCGTGCCCCGAGCGGACGACTCCGGGGTCTGAGCG
>NZ_JBEXLA010000022.1:118440-161728 GCF_040609715.1 Streptomyces sp. NPDC004610
GCAGAAGAGCCCGGGGCCGGAGTAGCGGAGGCCGGAGCCTGAGCGGCCGACGCCGCACCCGTGCCCCGAGCGGACGACTCCGCAGCCTGAGCAGGAGACTCCGGGGCCGGAGTAGCGGAGGCCGGGGCCGGGGTGGCGGAATCCGGGGCCTGGGTGGCAGATGTCGGCGCCGGGGCCGGGGATGTCGGGGTCGAGGTCGATGTCAGTTTCTCGGTGGTTTTGCGGGCCGCGGTGACTTCCTTGGGCTCCTCGGCGGCGGGGTCGAGGGCGGGCGGGGCCGGGACCGTCCACATCCACTCGCGGAGTTTGTCGCGCTCGTGGGTGAGTTCGCGGATGTCGGTCTCCGCGTACTCGAACTCCGGTGACCAGAAGAGGGCGTCGAAAGGACAGACCTCGATGCAGATACCGCAGTACATGCACAGGGAGAAGTCGATGGCGAAGCGGTCCAGGACGTTGCGGCTGCGCTCACGGCCGCCGGGGGCCGCGGCGGGGACGGTCTCCTTGTGGGAGTCGATGTAGATGCACCAGTCCGGGCACTCGCGGGCGCAGAGCATGCAGACCGTGCAGTTCTCCTCGAACAGACCGATCACGCCCCGGGTGCGGGGCGGGAGGTCGGGCTGGACGTCCGGGTACTGCTCGGTGACGCTCTTCCTGGTCATCGTGCGCAGGGTGACGGCCAGGCCCTTGGCGAGGCCGCTGCCGGGGATGCGGGACCGGGTGGGCGGAGGAGACTCGGCCATGGCTACTGGATCACCACCTTGACGACGCCGGTGAGGGCGATCTGGGCGAGGGAGAGGGGGACGAGGAGGGTCCAGGAGAACCGCTGGAGCTGGTCCTCCCGCATCCGGGGATAGGTGACGCGCAGCCAGATCACGATGAAGGCGAGGACGGCGGTCTTCAGCAGGGTCCACACCCAGCCGAACCCGTCGGCGCCCCAGGGGCCGTGCCAGCCGCCCAGGAAGAGGACGGTGGTCAGTCCGCACAGGACGACGATCCCGGCGTACTCGGCGAGGAGGAAGAGCGCGAACCGCAGCCCGGTGTACTCGGTGTAGGCGCCGAAGATGATCTCGGAGTCGGCGACCGGCATGTCGAAGGGGGGACGTTGCAGCTCGGCGAGGCCCGCCACGAAGAAGACCAGCGCGCCGACGATCTGCCAGGGCAGCCACCACCACTCGAACGCGTCGAGGATGCCGGGCAGCGAGACCGTACCGGCCGCCATGGCGACGGAGGCGGCGGCGAGCAGCATGGGGAGTTCGTAGGCGAGCAGCTGGGCGGCGGTGCGCAGGCCGCCGAGGAGGGAGAACTTGTTGGCGGAGGCCCACCCGGCCATCAGCGAGCCGAGCACCCCGACGCCCATCACGGCGAGCACGAAGAAGACACCCGCGTCGATCACCTCGCCGACCGCGCCCTCGCCGGGGCCGATGGGGATGGCGAGCAGGACGAGGAGGTAGGGGAGGAGGGCGACGGCGGGGGCGAGCTGGAAGATACGGCGGTCGGCGCCGTTGGGGACGACGTCCTCCTTCTGCGCGAACTTCACGCCGTCGGCCACGAGCTGGGCCCAGCCGTGGAAGCCGCCGGCGTACATCGGGCCGAGGCGGCCCTGCATATGGGCCATCACCTTGTGCTCGGTCTGGCCGACGAGCAGGGGGAAGACGAGGAACACGGCGAAGACGATGAGGAGTCGCAGGGCGACGTCCAGGGCGTCGTTCACGGGCGGCCTCCTTCCGGGTCTTCGGGTGCGGCGGGGGGTTGCGTGGAGGGGGGGTCTTCCGGTGACTCGGGGGTGGCCTCGGTGGCGGGAGCAGGGGTTTCGGGCCGGTCCCCGTCGGAGGTGGGGGCGTCCTCGGGCCCGTCCCCGTGGGCCGGGCGGGCGTGGTGCCAGGGGGCGTCGGGGCTGCGCGGGGCGGGCTCGGGGGCACTCGCCGTGCCGGGTCCCCGCTGGGTCGCCGAGCCCTCGGAGGCGCTGCGCGAGCGGCGCGGGGCGGAGGGCCGTTGGGAGGCCGACCCCTCGGAGGCGCTGCGGGCTCGGCGCGGACCGGCGGGGGGCGGGGCCGCCCCCTGTGCCTGATCCCCGGGAGCGGTGCCCGTGCCCGTGCCGCTGCCGGTCGCGGGCTCGTCGGCCGGTGGTGCCGGGGGCGCGGAGGGTGTCTGCCGGGCGGCGGTCTGGCTGGCGGAGCCGTCCGAGGCCGTACGGGAGCGTCGTACCGGACGCTCGCCGGTGGCCGGGCGGCCGGCGGCACCGGCACCGGACGCGCCGCGGCCCGTCGCTCGGGCGGGGCGGGCCGGGGCCGGGGGGAGCTGGCCCTTGAGGGGGCCCCATTCGTTGGGGTCGGGAACGCCCGGGGGGAGCATCTGGCGGCGTTTGGGGCCGCCGTGTTCGGACTCGCCGGGCTCCTTGGCGCCGGGCCATGCCTTGGCGACGCGGGCGGCGAGGACGAAGTCCTTGCGCAGGGGGTGGCCCTCGAAGGTCTCGGGGAGGAGGAGGTGGTCGAGGCCGGGGTGGTCGGCGAAGTCGACGCCGAACATCTCATGGGTCTCGCGCTCGTGCCAGGCGGCGCCCGCGTAGACGCCGACGGCGGTGGGGAGGGTGGGCGCGTCGTGCGGGACGGTGGTGCGCAGGAGCAGTCGGCGTACGGGGGCCAGGGCGACGACATGGGCGACGACGCGGAAGCCGGTGCCGGGCTCGTCGACGGCGCTGAGCCAGTCGAAGTAGCGGCAGCCCAGCCGGTCGCGGGCGGTGCGCAGGGCGTCGGTCCAGGTGGCGGGGGGTACGTCGACGGTGAGGAGGTCGTAGGACTCCTCGGCCGTGGCGTCCGGGCCGAAGAGTTCCTCGGCGTCGGCCGGGAGCCAGCCGACGGCGGTCATCGGGGCTCCCCCTCGCCGGCCGGCGGTGCGACCAGGCCGCTCTGGAGGGCGGCGGCGGAGGGGCCGGCGGAAGGGGCGGCGGAAGGGGCGGTTCCGGGGTTGGCGTAGCGCTCGCCGAGCGACTCGCGGGCGATCTTCTCCTGGAGCTTGAGGATGCCTTGGAGGAGCGCCTCGGGGCGGGGCGGGCAGCCGGGGACATAGACATCGACGGGGATGATCTGGTCGACGCCCTTGGTGACGGAGTAGGAGTCCCAGTAGGGGCCGCCGCAGTTGGAGCAGGCGCCGAAGGAGATGACGTACTTGGGCTCGGGCATCTGCTCGTACAGGCGTTTGATGGCGGGGGCCATCTTGTCGGTGACCGTGCCGGAGACGACCATCAGGTCGGCCTGGCGGGGACCCGGCGCGAAGGGGATGACGCCGAGCCGGATGAAGTCGTGCCGGGCCATGGACGCGGCGATGAACTCGATGGCGCAGCAGGCGAGGCCGAAGTTGAAGACCCAGAGGGAGTAGCGGCGGCCCCAGTTGAGGACGACCTTCATCGGCTCCGGGGCGAGCCGGGCGAGGGCGCCGAGCCGCTTGGGCTCCGGCAGAGACACCGGCATCTGATCCGGCAGGGACGGCGGGGTCACGTCCATTCCAGGACCCCCTTCTTGTAGGCGTAGAGCAGTCCCACGGCGAGGAAGCCGAGGAAGATGAACATCTCGACCAGCGTGGTCGCGCCGTAGCCGGGATCGGCGAAGACGGTCGCCCAGGGGAAGAGGAAGATCGAGTCGACGGCGAAGATCACATAGAGGAAGGCGTACACGTAGTAGCGGACCTGGGTGTGGGCCCAGCCCTCGCCGACCGGGTCGACGCCGCACTCGTACGTCATCAGCTTCTCGGGGGTCGGTACGACGGGGCGCAGCAGCCGTCCGGCGCCGAAGGCGACGGCGACGAAGAGCACGCCGATCGCGGCGAGCAGTCCGACGACCGAGTAGGACTGGAAGTAGTCCGCCGCGACGACCTCGGTCGGTTCGACGGTCGGTTGCCTCACGTCCGCCCCTCGCTCCCTGGCCTCGACCGTTCCCCGGTCCGGCCTGTTGCTCGGCCTGTTGCCCGGCCTGTTGCTCGACCTCCGGTACGACCGGCTGTGTGCCTGCCGTACGAACACTGTGTGCGTCACCGTTCGACGATCTGCACGCACGGGAGTCTAGGCCCTGCTAAAGGCGCGGTAAGCAGCCTGTCGGGGGTCGGGACGCGGGGGTGGGGACACGGGGGTGGGGTTTTCCTCAGTCGAAGCGTGCGGTCCACCTCATGGCGCGGGAGTCGCCCGGCAGGCACGCTGGCTGTCATGACCGAACGAATCCCGTCCGCGGGCACCGCGACCGGCTGGAACGACCGGACCGACCGGACCGACCGGAGCGATCTGACCGACCGGACCGGCCGCACCGGCCGCACCGGCCGGCGCGATCGAGCCTTCCGGGCGGACCGGGCCGACCGGGCGGCCGACGACCGGCCCGAGCGGCCCGAGCGGCCCGAGCGGATTGCGGACGGCGGCGGCGCGGACGGCGGGAAGGATCTCGGCGAGCGGCTGCCCCCGCCCCGCCTGGGCTACGACGCGCACACCTGGAAGGAGATCGCGCATCTCCTGATCAATCTGCCCATGGCGCTCATCGGCTTCGTCTACACGATCACCGTGCTGGCCACCGGCGCCCTGCTGACCGTGACCGTGATCGGCCTCCCGCTGCTCGCGCTGGGGCTGATGGGCGCGCGGCAGCTCGGCAAACTGGAGCGGGCGCGGGCCAGGGCCCTGCTCGGGGTGAAGGTGGAGGAGCCCAGTCGGCTGCGCTGGCGCGGGCAGCGGGAGGGCGGGTTCCTCGCGCAGATGTGGATGATGCTCAAGGACCCGGTCGGCTGGCGGACCTTCCTCTACGACATCATCCGGCTGCCCTGGGGCATCCTCACCTTCGTCATCACCCTGGCGTCGCTGTTCGTGCTGTGGCCGGTGCTGCCGTTCATCGCGCGGGGCCTGGCCAATGTGGACCGGGCGATGGTGCGCGGGCTGCTGTCGCCCTCGGACGAGTTGGAGCGCCGGATCGCGGAGCTGGAGTCGGACCGCGGGGTCGTGGTGGACACGGCGGCGGCCGATCTGCGCCGCATCGAGCGGGATCTGCACGACGGGGCGCAGGCCCGGCTGGTCAATCTGGCGATGGGACTGGGGCTCGCCAAGGAGAAGCTGCTGGAGGACCCGGACACGGCGGCGGAGATGGTCTCCGAGGCGCACGGCGAGGTGAAGCTCGCCCTCCAGGAGCTGCGGGATCTGGCCCGGGGCATCCACCCGGCGGTACTGACCGACCGGGGGCTGGACGCGGCGCTGTCCTCGGTCGCCTCGCGGTGCACGGTGCCGGTGAAGGTGACGGTCGATCTGACGGAGCGACCGGCCGAGGCCATCGAGGGCATCGCCTACTTCACGGTCTCCGAGCTGCTCCAGAACGTCAGCAAGCACAGCGCGGCGAGGTCGGCGGCGGTGGAGGTGTGGCGTTCCGAGGAACGTCTGCTCATCCAGGTCACGGACGACGGCCGGGGCGGGGCGAGCCTGGACGGCGGTACGGGGATGCGGGGCCTGGCGGAGCGGCTGGGCGCGGTGGACGGCCTGTTCATCATCGACTCCCCGCAGGGCGGGCCCACGACGATCACGGCGGAACTGCCGTGGCGGGAGCGGCGGGGCTGAGGGACTGAAGGCAGGCGGGGGGAATCGGGGGGCGGGGCGGGCGTACCGCCCCGTCGGCATGTGCGTACCCACCATGCCCACCCACCGGCATGTGCGTACCCACCATGCCCCCAGCACCCCAGAGGCCAAGGTAGGGAAAACCCCCCTCTCAAGACTGCGACCCGCTCCATGGTTCGGCGGCGGCGCGCGGAGGAGGCTGGACAGCGCGGGAACGGATACGCGAGCAGACCCAGATCGGTAGCGAAGGAACGGGACGGGACGACACCGATGACCACAACGGAGTACGGGCACGAGTACGGGGCCGGGTACGGACGCCGGGGCGGGCGGGTGCCGGTCGGGCTGAGTGCGCCGTTCGGGGGGCGGGCCTGGCGGGAGTTCCTCTATGTGCTGCTGAGCCTGCCGATCAGCATCGCGCTGTTCACCTACGCGGTGACGATGTTCGCGCTGGGGGTGGGCCTGCTGGTGACGTTCCTCGGCATACCGGTGCTGGCGGGGACGCTGGCCGGCAGCCGGGGCCTGGGCGCGCTGGAGCGGGTCCGGGCACGGGGGCTGCTCCGGCTGGAGGTGGCCGCGCCGGAGCCGCTGCGGGCCCGCAAGGGCGGCGCGATGGGGTGGATGTGGGCCGCGCTGAAGGACGGGGCGTCATGGCGGGCGCTGCTGTACTCGGTGCTCCAGCTCCCGTGGGCGGTCTTCTCGTTCAGCGTGGCGCTCACGGTCTGGGTGACGGGCTGGAGCCTGGTGACGTATCCCCTGTGGTTCTGGGTCCTGCCCGTGTACGGCGGGCAGGACGGCATTCAGCTCTACGGCGACGACACGCACCAGGTGTACCTGGACAACCCCTTCGAGATCGCGGTGACCGGGGCGGTGGGGCTGCTGTTCGTGCTGGCGGCGCCGTGGATCGTGCGGGCGCTGACCACGGTGGACCGGCTGATGGTGCACGGTCTGCTGGGTCCGTCGCGGCTGGCGACGCGGGTGGTGGAGCTGGAGTCGGACCGCGGGGTCGTGGTGGACACGGCGGCGGCCGATCTGCGGCGCATCGAGCGGGATCTGCACGACGGGGCGCAGGCCCGGCTGGTGAATCTGGCGATGGATCTGGGGCTGGCGAAGGAGAAGCTGTCCGAGGACCCGCAGGCGGCGGCGCGGATGGTGGACGAGGCGCACGGCGAGGTGAAGACGGCGTTGCAGGAGCTGCGGGATCTGGCCCGGGGCATCCACCCGGCGGTACTGACCGACCGGGGGCTGGACGCGGCGCTGTCGTCGGTGGCCTCGCGGTGCGCGGTGCCGGTGCGGGTGGACGTGGATCTGGTGGAGCGACCGGCGCCGGCCATCGAGGGGATCGCGTACTTCACGGTGTCCGAGCTGCTCCAGAACATCAGCAAGCACTCCCGGGCCAGGTCGGCGTGGGTGGATGTGTGGCGGGTGGAGAACCGGCTGATGCTCCAGGTCACGGACGACGGGGTGGGCGGAGCGGACTCGGCGGCGGGTTCCGGCCTCGCCGGTCTCGCGGGGCGGCTCGACGCGGTGGACGGCATCCTGGTCGTCGACTCCCCCGAGGGCGGCCCCACCCGGGTCACGGCGGAACTGCCCTGGCGGAGGTGAGAGGCGCCGCCCAGACGGCCTCGGCTCGACCGAGGGTGACGACCACATCCCCCCGCCCCACGCCGCCCCACCCCACTCCCCCCGCTTCCCCGCGCTCCCCCCACTCCCCCGCATTCCCCCCGATTACCTGACCGACCCCCATACGCATTCGGGTCCGAATACTGGAATGCTGGACCCGTTCATGGAGTGAGACGAAGCCGGTCGCTGGGGAACGGCGGGGCGGGCTGGGGGGCCGAAGAACGTGGAGGACAGGGTGCGGGTGGTCATCGCCGAGGATTCGGTGCTGCTGCGGGAGGGACTGACCCGGCTGCTGACCGACCGGGGGCACGATGTGGTCGCCGGGGTCGGGGACGCGGAGGCGTTGATCAAGACCGTGACCGATCTGGACGCGGAGGGCGGGCTGCCGGACGTCGTGGTGGCGGACGTGCGGATGCCGCCGACGCACACCGACGAGGGCGTACGGGCGGCCGTGCGGTTGCGGAAGTCGTATCCGGGGCTGGGGGTGCTGGTGCTGTCGCAGTACGTGGAGGAGCGGTACGCGACGGAGTTGCTGGCCGGGTCGAGCCGCGGGGTCGGGTATCTGCTGAAGGACCGGGTCGCCGAGGTCCGGGAGTTCGTGGACGCGGTGGTGCGGGTCGCGCAGGGCGGGACGGCGCTGGACCCGGAGGTGGTCGCGCAGTTGCTCGGGCGGTCCCGCAAGCAGGATGTGCTCGCGGGGCTGACGCCGCGGGAGCGGGAGGTGCTGGGGCTGATGGCGGAGGGACGGACGAACTCGGCCGTCGCGAAGCAGTTGGTGGTGAGTGACGGGGCCGTGGAGAAGCACGTCAGCAATATCTTTCTGAAGCTGGGCCTGTCACCGAGCGAGGGGGACCATCGGCGGGTGCTGGCCGTGCTGACGTATCTCAATTCGTGAGACGAATGCGTAAGACAATTCGTAAGACAATGCGTAAGACAAACAGCGTGTCGGCGTGTCAGGTGAGCGCTCGTCCGGCGGGGTGTCGTCTCAAAAGGGTGCTCAAAGGGGTGTTCATCATGCGAATGGCCCCGAGCGGGTGACCCCGGCGGACGTAGGGTTGATCCTGGGTGGGCCTGCGGGAGGGCCGTGCCCCGACAGCCGCCTCGAAGGAGGTCCAGTTCAGTGACCAGCCAGGTCAGTAGCGAGAAGGAACAGGCCGACGGAACCGTCGTGGGGGAGCAGCGCAAACCGGCGGGAGGGAAGGACGTCCGCCGGCTGGACCGGGTGATCATCAGATTCGCGGGGGACTCCGGTGACGGCATGCAGCTCACCGGGGACCGGTTCACTTCGGAGACCGCGTCCTTCGGCAACGACCTGTCCACCCTGCCGAACTTTCCGGCCGAGATCCGGGCGCCGGCCGGGACCCTGCCGGGTGTCTCGTCCTTCCAGCTCCACTTCGCCGACCACGACATCCTCACCCCCGGTGACGCCCCCAATGTGCTGGTCGCCATGAATCCGGCGGCGCTGAAGGCGAACGTGGGGGATCTGCCGCGCGGTGCGGAGATCATCGTCAACACGGACGAGTTCACCAAGCGGGCCATGCAGAAGGTCGGCTACACCGGCAATCCGCTGGAGGACGGCTCGCTGGACGGCTACCACCTGCACCCGGTGCCGCTGACCACGCTGACCGTGGAGGCCCTCAAGGACTTCGAGCTGTCCCGCAAGGAGGCCGAGCGCAGCAAGAACATGTTCGCGCTGGGTCTGCTGTCGTGGATGTACCACCGGCCGACGGAGGGCACGGAGCAGTTCCTGACCTCGAAGTTCGCCAAGAAGCCACAGATCGCGGCGGCGAACATCGCGGCGTTTCGCGCGGGCTGGAACTTCGGCGAGACGACGGAGGACTTCGCGGTCTCCTACGAGGTCGCGCCCGCCTCCACCGCCTTCCCCACCGGCACCTACCGCAACATCTCCGGCAATCTCGCCCTGGCCTACGGTCTCATCGCCGCGTCCCGCCAGGCCGATCTGCCGCTCTATCTGGGCTCGTACCCGATCACCCCGGCCTCGGACGTGCTGCACGAGCTGAGCCGGCACAAGAACTTCGGGGTGCGCACCTTCCAGGCGGAGGATGAGATCGCCGGTGTCGGAGCCGCCCTGGGAGCCGCCTTCGGCGGCTCTCTCGCTGTCACCACCACCAGCGGTCCCGGGGTCGCCCTGAAGTCGGAGACCATCGGGCTGGCGGTCTCGATGGAGCTGCCGCTGCTGATCGTGGACATCCAGCGCGGCGGCCCCTCCACCGGGCTGCCGACCAAGACCGAGCAGGCCGACCTGCTCCAGGCGATGTACGGGCGCAACGGTGAGGCGCCGGTGCCGATCGTCGCCCCGCGCACCCCGGCCGACTGCTTCGACGCCGCCATCGAGGCGGCCCGGATCGCGCTGGCCTACCGCACCCCGGTGCTGCTGCTCAGCGACGGCTATCTCGCCAATGGCTCCGAGCCCTGGCGCATCCCCGAGCTGGAGGAACTGCCGGATCTGGCGGTGCAGTTCGCCCAGGGCCCCAACCACGCCCTGGACGACGGCACCGAGGTCTTCTGGCCGTACAAGCGCGACCCGCAGACGCTGGCCCGCCCCTGGGCCGTCCCCGGCACGCCCGGTCTGGAGCACCGCATCGGCGGCATCGAGAAGCAGGACGGCACGGGCAACATCTCCTACGACCCGGCCAACCACGACTTCATGGTCCGCACCCGGCAGGCGAAGATCGACGGGATCGAGGTCCCGGACGTGACGGCCGACGACCCGGACGGCGCCCGCACCCTGGTCCTGGGCTGGGGCTCGACCTACGGGCCGATCACCGCAGCCGTCCGCCGGCTGCGCACCGCGGGGCTGCCGATCGCGCAGGCCCATCTGCGCCATCTCAACCCCTTCCCGAGAAATCTGGGCGAGGTTCTCCAGAGCTACGACAAGGTCGTCGTCCCCGAGATGAACCTCGGCCAGCTCGCCACCCTGATCCGGGCGAAGTACCTGGTCGACGCGCACAGCTACAACCAGGTGAACGGCATGCCGTTCAAGGCCGAACAGCTCGCCACGGCGCTCAAGGAGGCCATCGATGGCTGAGACGACCACGGAAGGCACGGGCACGATCGAGGCACTCTCGCTCATCCCCAAGGCCGAGGCCCGGCAGTCCATGAAGGACTTCAAGTCCGATCAGGAAGTGCGCTGGTGCCCCGGCTGCGGTGACTACGCGATCCTCGCCGCGGTGCAGGGCTTCATGCCCGAACTGGGCCTCGCCAAGGAGAACATCGTCTTCGTCTCCGGCATCGGCTGCTCCTCCCGCTTCCCGTACTACATGAACACCTACGGGATGCACTCGATCCACGGCCGCGCCCCCGCCATCGCCACCGGGCTCGCCACCTCGCGCCGCGATCTGTCCGTCTGGGTCGTCACCGGCGACGGCGACGCCCTCTCCATCGGCGGCAACCACCTCATCCACGCCCTGCGGCGCAACGTCAACCTCAAGATCCTGCTCTTCAACAACCGGATCTACGGGCTGACCAAGGGCCAGTACTCCCCCACCTCCGAGGTCGGGAAGATCACCAAGTCGACGCCGATGGGCTCGCTGGACGCGCCCTTCAACCCGGTGTCGCTGGCGATCGGCGCCGAGGCGTCCTTCGTCGCCCGCACCATCGACTCCGACCGCAAGCACCTCACCCAGGTGCTCCGCGAGGCCGCCGCCCACCCGGGCACGGCCCTCATCGAGATCTACCAGAACTGCAACATCTTCAACGACGGCGCCTTCGACGCCCTCAAGGACAAGCAGCGGGCCGAGGAGGCGGTGATCCGGCTGGAGCACGGCCGGCCGATCCGCTTCGGCGCCGACGGCGGGCGGGGCGTCGTCCGCGATCCGCTCACCGGTGATCTGCGGGTCGTCGATGTCACCCCGGAGAACGAGGGGGACATCCTGGTCCATGACGCGCATGCCGCGTCACCGACCACGGCGTTCGCGCTGTCCCGGCTCGCCGACCCGGACACCCTGCACCACACCCCCATCGGCGTACTGCGCTCCGTGGACCGGGCGGTCTACGACGACCAGATGGCCGACCAGCTCGACACCGCCGTCGAGCAGAACGGCAAGGGCGACCTCGCCTCACTGCTGGCGGGCGGGGACACCTGGACGGTCGTGGGGTGATCCGACGCCCCCGCCGATGACAGGGGCGGGCCCGGGTGCCGTGCCGCACGGCGCACCCGGGCCCGCCCTTTTGCACCCACCCGCCGCACCCGGCCCCGTGCCTCTGACAGGCACGGCGCCCGCCTATCCGGCGGCCTCCCGCGCCCCGTCGTACCGCTCCCGCGCCTCCTCCACCGCCGCCATCCGGCGTTCCGTCCACAGCGCCAGGGACCGGACCTGTTCGGCGGCCTCGCGGCCCAGCGGGGTGAGGGAGTAGTCGACGCGGGGCGGGATCACCGGCTGGGCGTCGCGGTGGACGAAGCCGTCCCGCTCCAGGGTCTGAAGGGTCTGGGCCAGCATCTTCTCGCTGACCCGCCGGACCCCGTCGATCGCCCGGCGCAGCTCGCTGAAGCGGTGCGGCCGGTCGAGCGGGGCGATCAGCGCCAGGACGCCCCAGCGGCTGGTGACATGCTCCAGGACCAGCCGGTACGGGCAGATCGCCTCGTCACCGCCGCGCCCTCTCCCTCTCCTGCCAGGGCCGCCGACCTCGCGGCGTACGCCTCGCCGTCGCCGACTACAACCTCCCCGAGACCTTCGAGGGCCTGTTCGCGCCCGGCGACAAGGTGCTGCTGATCTCGGGCAACGAGTTCGACAAGGGCCGGGTCGCCCAGCACAGGGTCGTCGTGGACGCCGCCCGGGAGGCCGGGGTCGCGCTGCTGGCGTACACCAGCGCCCCCGCGAGCCTGACCGCCGCCCTCGCCGACGACCACCGCGGCACCGAGCGGGTCATCCTGGACTCGGGCCTGCCCCATGTCTTTCTGCGCAACGGCTGGTACCACGAGGTCTACACCGAGAACCTCGCCCCGGTGCTGGCGCACAACACCGTGGTCGCCGCGGCCGGTGACGGCCGGATCGCCTCCGCCGCCCGCGCCGACTACGCCGCCGCCGCGGTCGCCGTCCTGACCGGCGAGGGGCACGAGGGCAAGGCGTACGAACTCTTCGGGGACAGCGCGTGGAGCATGGCCGAGTACGCGGCCGAGCTGAGCCGGGCGACCGGGCGGGAGATCACCTACACCGACGTCACCCCCGAGGCCCTGACCGGCATCCTGACCGGGGCCGGGCTGCCGGAGGCGTTCGCGGCGATCCTGGCCGGGGTGGATGTGTCCATCGGGAAGGGCGAGCTGGCGGGCGGGGGCACGGAGCTGTCCCGGCTGGCGGGCCGCCCGACGACACCGCTCGCGGAGGCGGTGGCGGAGGGGGTCGCCGCCGCGCTCAAGGACTGACCGCTCCCCACCTCGACGCCCCCTCCCAGCTGTCATGACCGTATTCCGGTACAGACATGACAGCGGGACCGGCCCGGCGCTACCGTCGTCCGGGACCCGGCGCCGCCGGGCCGACAGAGCGGGCCGGGCACTGCGGGCCGGCCGCCGGGGTGAGGCGAAGGAGGCGGCCCGTGACGGGGAAGTCGAGCGGCGATGGGCACAGTCAGCACAGCCAGCACAGTCGGCACATAGGGCAGCCGAAGAGCGCGCCGAACGCAGGACAGCCGATGAGCGCGCCGGACGCGGGACAGGCGAAGAGCGAACGGCGTATAGGACTGCTGAACGGTTTCGCCGCGTATGGGATGTGGGGGCTGGTCCCCCTCTTCTGGCCGCTGCTGGAGCCCTCCGGCGCGCTGGAGATCCTGGCGCACCGGATGGTGTGGTCGCTGGCCGTGGTCGCGGTGGTGCTGCTGGTCGTACGGCGCTGGGCATGGGCCGTCGAACTGGTGCGCCAGCCCCGCAAGCTCGGGCTGGTCACCATCGCCGCGGCCACCATCAGCGTCAACTGGGGCCTCTACATCTGGGCCGTCAACAACGACCAGGTGGTGGAGGCGTCCCTCGGCTACTTCATCAACCCGCTGGTCACCATCGCGATCGGGGTGCTGCTGCTCAAGGAGCGGCTGCGCCCGGTGCAGTGGGCGGCGGTCGGCGTCGGCTTCGCCGCGGTCGTCGTGCTCGCCGTCGGCTACGGACAGCCGCCCTGGGTCTCGCTGATCCTCGCCTTCTCCTTCGCCATCTATGGGCTGGCGAAGAAGAAGGTCAATCTCGGCGGCCTGGAGTCGCTGGCCGCCGAGACCGCCGTCCAGTTCCTGCCCGCGCTGGCCTTTCTGCTCTGGCTGGGCGGCCGGGGCGAGTCGACGTTCGGCGCCGAGGGCGCGGGGCACGCGGCGCTGCTCGCGGCGACCGGTGTGGTGACCGCGCTGCCGCTGATCTGCTTCGGCGCGGCGGCGATCCGCGTGCCCCTGTCGACCCTGGGCCTGCTCCAGTATCTGGCCCCGGTCTTCCAGTTCCTGCTGGGCGTCCTCTACTTCCGGGAGGCCATGCCCTCCGAACGCTGGGCCGGGTTCGCGCTGGTCTGGCTGGCGCTGACCATGCTGACCTGGGACGCGCTGCGCACCTCGCGGCGGGCGGCGCGCACGCTCAGGGCGGCGACCAGCGCGCCGAGCACCACCATCACCACCGGCACCGAGAGCGCCGTCCGGAACGCCGACAGCCGCTCCGCCGGTCCGGCGTCCACCCCGGCCGACGCCAAGCCGTAGACCGCGGTCACCGCCGAGATCCCGACCGCCGAGCCGAACTGGGTCGCCGTGGTGAGCAGCCCGCCCGCGAGGCCCTGTTCCTGCTCGGCGACCCCGTCCGTCGCCGCGATGGTCAGCGGCCCGTAGGCCAGCGCGAAGGCGACCCCGGCGAGGATGAACGTCGGGAACATGGCCGCGTACGTCCAGTCCATGCCCACCGGCAGGAACAGCGCGTAGGCGACGGCGGCCAGCAGGAAGCCGCTGAGGATGACCTTGGTGGTGCCGTAACGGTTCACCAGGCGCGGGGTGAGGGTCGGGGCGAGGACCGCGTCGACGCCCATGGCGACCAGGGCGACGGCGGTCTGGAGCGAGGACCAGCCGCGCAGTTCCTGAAGGTAGAGCGTCGCCACGAACTGGAAACCGAAGAACGCTCCGAGGAACAGCAGCGCCCCCAGATCCGCGCGGACCATCGCCGCGTTGCGCAGGATGCCGAGCCGGACCAGCGGTGTCGCGGTCCGCCGCTCCACCCCGGTGAACACCGCCCCGAACGCCACCGCCCCGAGCCCGGCGGCGAGGGTGAGCGGCCAGCCGTCCAGCCCGTGCTCCAGCCGTACGACGGTGTAGGCGGCCAGCAGCATGGCACCGGCGGCGGTGACCGCGCCGACCAGGTCGAAGCCTCCCCGGCGGGCTTCGATCGTCGTCGCGCTGTCACCCGGCACCAGCCGCAGCGCGGCCACCAGGATCACCGCCGCCAGGATCACCGGCGCGAAGAAGACCCAGCGCCAGCCGATCTGGGTGAGCAGTCCGCCGATCACCAGACCGAGCGAGAAGCCACCGGCGCCGGTGCCCGCGAAGATCAGCAGCGCCTTGTTGCGCTCCGGGCCCTCGCGGTAGGACGTGGTGATGAGCGAGAGCGCGGCGGGGGTCATGAAGGCGGCGGCCATCCCGGTCACGAACCGGGACACGATCAGCATCCAGCCCTCGGTGCCGACACCGCCGAGACCGGAGAAGACCAGGAAGACGATCAGTCCACCCAGGAACATCCGGCGCCGCCCCAGCAGATCGGCGGCCCGGCCGCCGAGCAGGGTGAAACCGGCGTAACCGAGCACATAGGCGCTCATCACCCAGGCGGCGGCGCCGGTGGTCAGGTCCAGATCGGCCCGGATGGAGGGGATCGCGATCCCCAGCATGGCGACATCGATGCCCTCCAGAAAAATCGTTCCGCAGAGCACGAGCAGCAGGGCCCAGGCACGGGTGCCCATGGGGACTCCTTGATGAGGAATAAAAACGAATAGGGCGGTTACGAGAGTGAGGGTCAGTTCCCTCTTGTAACCATGGCAAGAGTGCGGCACCATCGGGAAACATGGAAGAAGGCACTTCTAAGTCACCCGGTTACTGCGACAGCACCGTGGACTACGGGGACAGGGACCCGTTCCAGTGGGACACCCGCGAGGACTGCGAGGTGCGCCAGATCCTGGACCGCATCGCCGACAAGTGGTCGCTCCTGGTGATCGCCCTGCTGGACGACCGCCGACTGCGCTTCACCGAGCTGCGCCGGGAGATCGACGGGGTCAGCCAGCGGATGCTGACCGTCACCCTGCGCCAGCTGGAGCGCGACGGCCTGGTCAAGCGGACGGTGCATCCGGTGGTGCCGCCGCGCGTCGACTACGAGCTGACCTCGCTCGGCAAGACCCTGCACGCCACGATCCAGTCCCTGGTGACCTGGACCGAGGAGCACCGGCAGGAGGTGGCGACGGCACGGGCGTCGTACGACGCGCGGGAGGCGGCGGAGGCGGCACCCGTAGCCCCCGCAGCACCCGTAGCACCCGTAGCACCCGCGGCCGGTGCACCAGCGCCCACCCGCCCCGCCCCGATGGCCGCCGCCTCCCCCCGCTGACCCCTACTCCCGGTTCACGGCCCGCTCTCGGCCCGCCGCGCCCGGTGGGCCCGTACCTTCGCCAGGTTCCCGCAGTGCTCCATCGAGCACCAGCGCCGCCGCCCCGGCCGTGAGGTGTCGACGAAGAGCAGCGAGCAGGTGCCGGAGCCGCATTCGCGGACCCGGTCCGCGTAGGGCCCGCTGAACAGGTCGATGGCGTCCCGGGCCACCGTGGACAGCAGTTGGGTGCCGGTCGCGGCGCCGCCCCGCGCCCAGGTCCGGCGGCCGTCGGCGGTGAGCAGCGGGACGAGCGGCGGTTCGGCCGCCGCCGCGTTGAGCACGGCGAGCCGCGCGGGATCCGCCGGCCTGCCGTGCGCCCGATCGGCGGCGAGCCGGAAGAGCGCGTCGCGCACCTCTCGTACGGTGGTCAACTCGGCGTCGGTGACGGCGAGTTCCAGCCCTTCCGGAAGCCGGCTGCGGGCCGCCCAGGCCGCCAGGTCGGCGGGGGCGTGCAGCACCTCGTAGCGGACGAAGACACCGGGGCCGCCGGTCGTCAGCAGCTCCAGACAGAGCGCCCCCGGGTCGAAGCGGTACGGCGTGCCCTCACGGGTGTGCAGGATGAGCCCCGCAGGGGGGTCGACCCCCTCCGCTCCTCCTGCCTTCCCCGTCCGTCCCGGCGTTTCCCTTGCCCCATGGCTCACGTAACCACTATAGATGGTTACATGACCGACGCACCGCAGACCCCCCTGCCGATCCACTGGAAACTCGTCGTCGACTGCGCCGACCCCCAGTCCCAGGCCGACTTCTGGGGCGCCGCCCTGCACTACACCGTCGAGGACAACGACGCGCTCATCCAGCGCCTGCTGGAGCTGGGCGCGCTGCCCCGCGAGGCCACCATCGAGTTCCACGCCCGGCTCGCCTTCCGGGACCTGGTCGCCGTACGGCATCCGGACGATCCGTACGACCAGGAGTCGGGGACCGGGCTCGGGCGGCGGATCCTCTTCCAGCGCGTACCCGAGGAGAAGAGCGGCAAGAACCGGATCCATCTCGATCTGCATCCCGGCCCGGACCGGCGGATCGCCGAGGTGGAACGGCTGACGGGGCTGGGGGCGGGGGTGCTGCGGGAGGTGCGGGAGGCCGAGGGGACGTGGGTGATCATGAGGGAGCCCAACACCTTCAACTACCAGTTCTGAGGATACGCGCACGTCAGCGCCAACAACAGAGCCCCGCACGGCACTTGGCCGAACGGGGCGTTTCCGCTGTCTGGGGGTGGTGCTACGGGGCGTCTAGGTCATCTTCCGGGGTTGCCCGTGCCCCGAGAGCCACAGCATGGTTCGGGCACGCGTACAGGGTCACCCCGGGGCCGCTCTGACGCTCGATGTGCCGGACGGGGACGGGTGCGTATGTCCATCGCTTGCAGCGGCAGCACAGCGCCCCGGACGGCTCCGGGGGTTCGTTGCGCAGCAGTGCCGCAATGAGCTTGGGGTCGGTCATGCCGCTGCCTGCCGGGTGACGATGCTGCTGAGTGGCATGGTCGGGTGGTCGTAGTCGACACCGAGTGCGGCGAATCCTGCGGCGTAGTACCGCTCACGCTGTAGGTCGGCCAACCCTTGCGCCCGTTCGTCTTTGAAGACGGCTCGAACTTCCCGCGCTGACGGTCCGGCCCACGGGGCGGACCATGCGGACACCGGGGCGGGGTCGGGCGGAGTCTCAATGCGGGCCGTAGGACGGCTCACCGGCTTCACGACGAACCTATGCCGCCCTGTTCCGGGGAGGCATAGGGCAAGCAGGGTGCGAAGGCACGCCACAATGGCGCGCAAGATAGAGTTGCGCACGGCGACAGCTCCTAGCAGTGGTGTCGTCAGGCGGCCCCGGGTAGTCGGAGTGTTACCAGCACTCTGCCGGGGCCGTTCTTTTGTTGTCTGAGAAAGCTAGCATCAACCGGAATGCGGCGGGAAGTCCGTCAGGGCGACTGCCTTGCGGCAGGCATGACCGATTCTGAGTATGGGACACTCCACACTGATGGGTGGGCAATTCCATGGCCGTGATGCCCGTCTTCCCCGAAGGCTTCACCGTGGTCCGCACATAGTAGAATTAGCCACGGGCCTACGTTCGGCATGGCGGCGAACATTCTGCCTAGCTCGGTGTCGACGTATGCGAGAGCCGCGCATTGACTTTCCCAGGAATCCGCACTCTCCCCCGGTAGATACATGTGATGCGGGGTGTGAGTGGCCGAGATGTTGAGAAAAAGGAAAAGTGGCTTCCCTGGCATCTGCTCTGCCAGAACGTTTAGAGCAATGTCTACTTGATGCCGTGTGGAGTCCGGGCAGTCAGTCCCTGTGTCCGGGCTCCAATAGCTCTCCTGGAAGAGTCCCGGCAAGACGCGGCCTAACTTGGTCTGGTTCGAGAAGAATCCGACTCCGCCAATGCATACGGTTCGGTATCCGATACCGGAAAGTCCGCTCACGATGTTGGGGGCGTCAAATACGAACGTGCGCTTTTTGATGGTGGTTCCGCGTACCGCGTAGCACGCGAATAACCTGCCGGGTCGTACCGGGCCGGATGGGACCGGCAGAAATCCGGAGAAGAACGCCATATGTGCGGGCAACGTGAAGGACCCTTGCGTACGGCGCTCTTCCCACAGTCCGCCGGCGAGCACATTTTCCAGATTTGGAGTTCGGCCACCGTGCGTTGTTGCCCGCGCTACGTCGTAGCGTAGTGAGTCGAACGTGACGAACAGAACGTTGTGGCTTCCGACTACCTCGTTCGCGTCAATCACGGGTTCTTTCCTTTCGACTCCGTGGGCTAACGATGGCCCACGGTTCAGATGGTGGGGTCTGTTGTCAGGAACTCCGGAGCGAGAACGCCCCCCGCTTTCCGAACCTCCTTGGATGCTTCGATCACGTCTTTCACAGTGTCGATGCCGCGCCAGTAGCCGGACAGTCGATAGCCGATAAGGCGGTTTTCTGTGGCGAGTCGGGGAAATGTGCTGTCTTCGTGGTCGCCTTTGTCAGGGAGCATGGCGACTACTTCGGGGTTGAAGATGTAGATTCCGGCGTTGATCCAGTACGGGAGTTCGGGCGACTGAACGAAGCCCCGAATACGGTTCTGGTCGCCGAGATCGGCTACGCCCCAGTTGGATCGGTACGGGGAGAGTGCGACCGTCACGGCTCCGTTGTACTTCTCGTGATAGGCGGAAAGGTCCACCAATGAGAACGTGCTGATTACGTCGCCGTTGAGTACGAAGAACGGTGCTTCGGGGTTCGCGAGCTGACGCGCGGCGAATTTCAGTCCCCCGCCACGGCCCAACGGTTCATTCTCGATGGCGTAGCGGGTCTCGATGCCGAAGCGTGAGCCGTCGCCTGCGTAATCCGAAATCATCTCGTGCTTGTATCCGCCGCTGATCACTACGGATTTCACGCCGTGTTCTGCGAGCCAAGTCAGTTGGTAGCCGACGATGGGGGCACCGGCTACGGGGACCATGGCTTTGGGCGCGTCGTCGGTGTACGGCCGCATACGGGTTGCTTGACCGCCCGCCAGAATCAAAGCCTGTGTCACCAAGGTTGCCGACATGCCGTGTGCTCCTTTGCGGTCCAACGGGTGTCCCATTGACACCTGTTGGGGGGCATCCTCTCAGCGATCGGTCTGGGAAGTGTGGAACTTGAGGCCGCCCGACTGCCGCTGTCCCTCTTTGACAGTCGGGCGGGGCTCGGATGCGCCCGACCCCGTTCCGTCACTACGGGGCCGGGCACCCGCTCTCGCTTGAACACCGGCCGTGATGGTTACCGGCACTCCCGGGAAGTCCCCGACGAAAGCGGAGTGGTGCCCCGTTCCTGCCGGGATTCCGATAGGCGCTGGGGGAGCCTGGTTCGGTACGTCCGGCAGGAACGGGAATCTAGGTGCGGAACACCATGCAGAGCGCGAATCCGCAGGAACCACTCAGCGTGGCAATCAGAAGCGGCCCGGTGACCGCTGCGGCGAAATCCCACCACCGCCTCATGACCACCGCCCCCGCTCGCGTGCGCGCTGAAGCTTGGCCAGGGCGACCAGTTGGCGGCCCTCACGTGCCGTGCCCCGTCTCAACCGGGCGAAGTCCACGCGCCAGATGAAACCCGTGGGACGCTGCAACTCGACCCAACGACCGTCAAGGTTCCGCACCCTGCCGGGCATGTCGTAGTCGCGATCGAAGACGACCATGCCGATGACGATTTCGTGCGGGGTGCGGAAGAACGGGTGCGGCCGGCTCACCCGGGCGGGGACCGGACCGGGGTTACGGCTTGTCACGGCAACCGGCCACCCTCACGGCGCTTCCGGTTGTCCTCACGGACCCGCTCCCGCAACCGGGCAAGGGTCTGACTGTCCCCCTCGGCGGTGGTGGTCTGGTCCGTGACGCGTCGGTGCGGGTGCTCCCGGATCGTCTCGTCCGCTGCCCGTTCGCTGATGACGCTGCCCAGCTTCCGGGCGGAGTCCCGGGCGGTTGCCGCAGCACCGCACACGGCGCACCCCTCGACCGGGACAGGCTGTAGAAGGGGCACGTGCAGTGCCATGGGCTTGGGCGGGTCAGTCATCGATCAACCTCCGTAGGCCAGCCTCAACATCTCTGAGCACCAGCGGGGTCGGGGCCGCGTAGCCGGTCCGTGGTACCCACTCCGGGGCGAGACTCCAGAACCCACCCGCCCGTACCAAGGCAGCCAACTCGTGTACGTCATCGCTCTCGGGTGCCGTCTCGTGATCCATGTCCGAGTCCCTCGCCGTGGCGCTTCTTGCTTGCACTAGGCAACCGCGCGGTCACGCACGGCGGTACCGTGGGGAAGACGGCAGGAGATAAGAGCGATAAGCGGTCTGAACACGGGAGTTGGGGCCAGTGAGGACACGGCAGCCGAACACGGCGCTTGAGCGGTTGCTCCGCGAGAGCGGGTGGACCATGCGACAGCTCGCCCAGGCGGTCAACCGCATCGGGACCGAGTACGGAACCCCCCTCAAGTACCAACAGCCCTCCGTGCACCAGTGGCTGAGCGGCCATCTGCCGAAGGAAGCGGTCCGACCCCTGATCCTGGAAGCGTTCGCCCGGAGACTGGGCCGACCCATTACGCACTCTGAGGCAGGATTTCCAGCGCCCCCGGAAGAGTCGAACACCCACCCGACTACCGTGGAAGGGTTGATCAACCTCGGGACAGAGGACATGGACCCCTCACGCCGACGTGTTGTCGGGGCAACCCTTTTCTCTGTTGCCCTGACCATCCCAAACTGGCCGGATGTCGTTGGCAGGATGGAGGCTGTCCAGAAAGGTGAAGCACAGCGTATAGGGATGACCGACGTCCAAACCGTCGTAGCAATGACCGAGCGTATCTCAGACATGGACGATGAATTCGGCGGTCGAACGGCCCGTCCGATGGCTGCCGCATATCTCGTTAATACGGTGGTTCCCTTTCTGCGCATCGATGCCCCCGAGCCGGTCCGGAAAGCCATGATGGCCGCAGCGTCCGATCTTTGCTATCTCACCGGATATATGGCTGTCGATGAGGGCGTTCACAGAATGGCCCAAAGCTATTATCTCAAAGCTTTGGAATTGGCGGGCGCCGCAGAGGATCACCTCACCTATTGCACTACTCTCCGAGGAATGAGTGTGCAAGCCGTAGATCTTGGACATAGCGCAGAAGCCCAACGCCTCGCCAATGCTGCTGCTACTGCTTCACCAAACGCCGGACCCCGCATGCGAGCCTTTCTTGCCGGACAGCAAGCACACGCGGCAGCACAATTCGGCGAGAAGAGGTCTGCTATTTCATATCTTCGCGAAGCTGAAGTCGCCATGGAGAAAGCGGAATCACAGTCAAAAACATTCGGCTCATACAACCCCTCCTCATTGACTTACCACATAGGTCAAGTACGGTATGAATTGGGTGATACGCAAGGCTCAATTTCCGCACTCGAAGAGTCCGATAAATTGCGACGATCGACACTTCGAAGGAATAGGGTTAGATACCTGTCCATGTTGGCCGAGCGGCAGCTAGAGATTGGCCATCTGGAATCCGCGTGCGAAACATGGGGAAAGGTTCTGGAAATCTTTCCAATGGTCCAATCCGGGCAATGTGATCAAAGCATTTCCAGGATGCACAGCCGAATCGGCCCGCATCTCAAGAATAACGCAGCCCGCGAACTCTACGAGCGGGCACGTCTTGTAACTCCAGAAAGATTACTCCGCCGATCAAATTGACGGACGAAAAAATAACCCCCGCACTCGCAACCCTGAAGGGAAACGAGTGCGGGGGTTGTGGCAGATAATCAGCCGTTCAAAACACCTCTGAGTCGAGCGGCAGCCTTTCCGCCGAATACGGCAATCCCGCAGTAGAACTCGATGCGGGTCCGATAAACCGGCTTGTCGTGCGCCTCGCCGAGGTCCGTAACCTGAACCCCGCCGTTCGTGATGCCGGTAACCGCCGAATTGGCCTCAGTGGATCCGAAGCGCACCGCGTAAATGTCTCCGGTCTCCTTGCCGTCGGCACCCACGGTGAGGGGAAGGACATCCGTGCCGTCCAGCCGCTGACCGGCATCGAGCAGTGGAATTCCATTCCATGTCGTGGTGCTCTTCCCCATGATGTCGCTGAGCAGTAGTTCACTGCCTCCCAATCGGCGGAACCCCGACCGGATCTGCGCGATAAGCTGACCATTCATGTAGAGCGCGCCGTTGGAGCCGTTGATGCCGCGCACAGAAGCTGCCAGCCGGTCAAGTGCATCAAAGAAATCATGCCCGTTAGCGACCGGCCCGACGCCGTTGGTGTCGATCACCTGACGCCCGATCAGCCGCTTACGCAAACCGTCGAAACCCTTGGGATCTACTACCGTGTCCCCGTTGAAGAACTGATCTGAGAAGTGAATTGATGCAGCCTTGACCTTCATTACTGTCTGCACGGCGCGCTGGTCAACTACGTTCCCTCGTGTCCGCGCAATGAAGCGGTCTACGTCTGCGTCTCCTCCGAGAATCGCCAGTGTTTCGATCTTCCGGTTCACCGATCCAGTGCTTTCCGGGTATGCCTCATTCACCGAACGGAACGACACGCCGGGAAGGGTAGATTCCTCGTTGTACGCGTAGGCCGAGCCCTCAAAGCTGAGCAGCGGAAGGCGGTCAAGAATGGGCGACTCTTGAACAAACATCTCAATTACCGCCCTGCGAAGTTCTTCGGTAGTCAGCTTCGCGGATTCGGCAAGGGTCAGTGCCACGATGTGTTCTCCTTGTTTGTTGACGGATTACTGACAGTCTGGTCAGTCGAAAATTCCGTCATCGTCTTCATCGAATTCCGGGGACGTGATCGCGCTGCGCGAACTCGGGGACAGGCCCAACTCCCTGATTCACCGGGAAAGCTGCGTCCGGTACTGGCCCGCAATCGTTGCGGCCCCGTTCTTCACGGTGCCCCGCTCCGTGGTCACCATCAACGCGGGACTGACCCGCATTCTGCTGGATATTCGGTCGCTGAGAATGGCCCGTTCGGGCAATTGGACACCCCGCAAGAATGGTCTATTTAGCCAGGTGAAAGAAACGCCTCCCTGCCGCTCAACTCGGGCACGGGGAGGGGGCACCCCCCTGGTGAGGTCAGAACGGCGGACGCTCATTCGCCTCACGCTGCGAGCGACGTTCAGCAGCGAACCCGCCCGGTTGCCGTTGCGCAGTCGAGCGGTTGTGGCACGTCGTGCACAGCGGACGGAGCCGTGACCATGCGTCCGGGTTCGCCTCGCCCCTCGCCACCAGCTCTCGCCGGCTCTCCGGGAAGTGGTCGGCCACCGTCGCCAGGGCGGAGCACAGCACGCACCACGGATGGGCATACAGGTACGCGCGCCGGATGCGCTGCCATCGGGTCGTATAGACCGCACCACCACGTGAGGCACGGTCCTGGTTCGCCTCACGCTCATGAGCGGCACAGCGGCCCCCTGCGGTCAGCTCAGGGCACCCAGGGACGGGGCAGGGGGTACGGGGGCGTCTGGGCACGGGGCCACCTCCGTTCTCTCTCCAGTAGTGGAGGGCGAAGGTTTCCCGGACCCTTCCGGGTTGGTTGCCTGTCCCGCTCTCCCCAGTAGTGGAGGGCGAAGGTTTCCCGAGAGGCAACGGCGGTGGTGGGGTGGCGGGATAGACCCCGTTCCTTGTTTCTCTATATTTTTTCTACGCGTTCAAAAAAAGAGGGTATTTTCACCACCCCGTCATCCCTCTTGCCCGCTGAGAGGCTGCACCGGGGGGGCGGCTTCCCCCAGGGACCACCCGCGAAAGCCCTGTACGCCCGTGTGGGGGCATGAGACTGCCCCGGTGGACGAGAGGGACCACCGGGGCTCTACGGGCTCACACAAGCGCTGTTTCGCGCTCGGGAGTGTGCTCGGGCTCCGTCACTGCGGGGGCATCGGTCTCTGCTACGCGGAGCCGGTGGCGCGGGGCGGTCGGAGCATCCTTTGCCGGGTCCGTCTCCGCTGCGGCTACGTCGGCGAGGGAGACAAGTTCATCCACCACCGCGTTCAGCTCACCGAACATGGTGAAGTCGACGCGCCGAGTGTCCAGCTTCCGCCACCCGCCCGGAGTGCCCCGCCGTACCTCCAGCCGCACCCCCGCTTCAACGAGCATGGCCCGTCGTCCCGCAGTGTCTTTCTCCGTCCACTCGTCCGCGAACGTGCGGCCGGTCGGGGTGGCTTCCCGGCGGGGTTCGATCTTTTCGCGGTTCTCCAGCTCGGCTATCCGGTTGTCGAGTGCGTCCGCGCGTCGCTGCCATTCGGCGGCAGCGTGCTTTGACTTCTGGCGGCCCTTCTGTTCCTGGTGCTCTGTGAACTCTGCGAGGGTTGCGAGTAGCTCGGGCTCGGGGTCGTATCCGGGGATCTCGATCACGGTTTTCGTCTCGATCGGCCCGACCAGCCGCAGGAACTCTGCTGTCACGTGGTCGTCCGTCCAGTCGCCCCGGATGCTCGCCGGTTTGTCGCACCTGTCGCCCCTGGCGTGCGCGTTGCACTTGTACGTGGGGTGCTGGTTTTTCTTGCTCTCTTGCTTGTTGAGGTACATACGGCCCCCACAGCTTGCGCAGTGGATGACCCGCAGCAGCAGTGCGTCCGTGTCTTTGCGGTCCGCGTTGTCGATGCTGCGCGAGTCGAGCAGTGCGCCGATGCTGTCGAATTCCTCACGGGTGAAGACCGGGAACTCTGTAGCCATGACCGGGTTGCCCTGGTCGTCGCGTACCGGCTTGCCCTTGTGCATTTTCCAGCCGAGCAGTGCCGGATTCTTGAGCATCCGGGTGATGACTGCGGGGTTCCAGTTGAACGCGTCCTTGCTGAGTCCGATTTTTCCGCCCGGCTTGCCGCCCGTGGTACGGCCTTTCTTGATTGCCCAGTGGTCGCGAGGGCTCGGAATCCGGTCCTCGTTCAGACCTACGGCTACTGCTGCGGCTGTCTTGCCGTCGAACAGTTCCTTGACGATTCGCAGGATGACTTTCACGGCGTCCGAGTCCTGGACGAGGGTCCAGCCGACTCCGCCGTGTTCCTCGGGCATCGGGGCGGGCATGTAGCCGTACGACGGTCGGGAACCGCGCCACCGGAGAGCCATTTTCCGGATTGCAGCCATGGCGCCGGTAACCCGGTCGCTGATGCTCTGTGCTTCCACCTGTGCGGCGAACGCGAACAGCATCATCATGAGTTCGCTTGTGACGCTCACCGGGTTGCGGAAGTCGAATTCCATCCGGCCCCCTCCCACACCTTCGGCGAACACCAGCATTTTCCGATGTTCACGGGCCCATTTCGCAAGTTCGTGCATGTGGCCCATGGACCGAATGGCGCGGTCGAATCGCCAGAACACCAACGCGTCGAAGTCATCGGGGCGAGCGAGCCACTTGCCCAGCTCGGGGCGTTCAAACGGGCTGGTCTTGCTGGCCGACACGTCAAGGTCGACCGCTTCCCGGAGCCGGTCACCCTCGCCGAAGCTGATGCCGAGTGCTGCTGCGGCGATGTCGTCTGCCTCGCGCTGCCGCTCGGGGCTGGTCGTCTCGTCCGTGAGGACGGACAGGCGGATGCAGCGCACGCCCCGGAGGGTCGTTTCGAAGACTGTCCCCGTGACGGGGGTGCGGGTCGTTTCCATGGACCCTGTGGAGGGCGAGGGGTTCCCCGTGCCGTTGACCAGGACCGATGCCACCATGACCACACTCCAGAACCGCTAGAACGGAGTGTTGGGAGACCCGGAGGGGAACGAGTTCTGCGTGGCCTAGCGGATCAGAGGGGGAACCGTCCCCTTCAAACGCATGGCCGAATACGTCCCTTGACGGAGAATCTGCCTCAGCTTCACCATCCAGGCACCCCATTCACTGTGGAATCCCTGTGGTCACCCCACAGGGTTCCCCACGGAATTCGGAGCCCCCACATGAAGCTCTCCGTTTCCGGGCGGGCGGCCACGGCTGCCGTCGTCGCGGTCGCGACCGTGCTCACCGGTGGATCCCTCGCCGGTGCCGCTCCCGCCTCCGGGCCGTCGGTGCTCGCCGCACCCGACATCCCCCTCGCGAACGTCAAGGCGCATCTCACCGAGTTCCAGTCCATAGCCACCGCCAACGGCGGCAACAGAGCGCACGGCCGGACCGGCTACCGGGCCTCGCTGGACTATGTGAAGGCGAAGCTGGACGCGGCCGGATTCACCACCACGATCCAGCAGTTCACCTCGTCCGGCCGGACCGGCTACAACCTGATCGCGGACTGGCCCGGCGGCGACCCGGAGCAGGTGGTGATGTCCGGCGCCCATCTGGACAGCGTGACCTCCGGGCCCGGCATCAACGACAACGCCTCCGGTTCGGCCGCCGTCCTGGAGACCGCCCTCGCTGTTTCCCGGGCCGGGTACCAGCCGGTGAAGCATCTGCGGTTCGCCTGGTGGGGCGCGGAGGAACTCGGGCTGGTCGGCTCGCGTCACTACGTCAGCAGCCTCCCGGCCGCCGACCGCGCCCGGATCGACGGCTATCTGAACTTCGACATGATCTCCTCGACCAACGCCGGCTACTTCGTCTATGACGACGACCCCGCCATCGAGCAGAGCTTCAAGACCTACTTCGCCGGTCTCGGCGTCCCGACCGAGATCGAGACCGAGGGCGACGGCCGCTCCGACCACGCCTCGTTCAAGAACGCGGGCATACCGGTCGGCGGTCTCTTCACCGGCGCCAGCCGGGTCAAGACCGCCGCCCAGGCAACCAAGTGGGGCGGTACGGCGGGCCGTGCCTTCGACAGCTGCTACCACTCGTCGTGCGACACGACGGCCAGCGTCAACGACACCGCCCTGAACCGGAACTCCGACGCGATAGCCCACGCCGTCTGGGACCTCTCGGACTGACCGGGGACCACGGGAAGGGGGCGGGGCGTCAGCGGCTCGCCCGCTGAAAGCGGGCCGGGCGTCACCGGCTCGCTGCGGTTGCCGCCGCCGCACGGGCGGTCAGCCGGTCCATCCGCGCCCGCGCCCCGTCCAGTTCCTCCCCGTCCATGGCGGCCGGCCCTCCGGGCTCGGCCGCCAGCTCCGCCCATACGGCGATCAGTTCCCGCCCCAGCTCCAGCCCGCGCCCGGCGTTTCGCACCGCCCGCCACGCCGTGGCCGCGCTCTGGACGTTCCCGTACGCGGACTCCGCCTCCCCGGCGGCGGCGTAACCGCGCGCGAGCTCCAGGGAGAGCCGGAACGCCCGCTCGGGCTCCCCGGCCAGATAGGCGACATAGGCGGCGAGTTCGGCGAGCCTGCGGACCTCGGGATGGTCGGCGCCGAGGGTGGCGGACGCCTCCGTCAGCGCCCGCTCGGCCTGCGTCGCCGCGTCCTGGGTACGGCCCTCCTTGACCGCGTCCCCGATCAAGGTCATCGGCCCGGCCAGCGGGGTGGCGGCGGGCGGCCGGTCGTCCAGCACCGCCTCGGCGACGGCGTCGAACCCGCGCGGCGGCGTCGGCGTGGGCACCGGATCGGGGTCCAGCGCCAGCTCGCGCGGGGTGAGGAAGGGGCTGGGGGCGCGCGGAGGAGCGGCGGGGGGCGCGGGCGGTGGTACGGACGGCACGGAGGGGGGCGCGGGGTGGGACCGCGGGTCGCCCGGGTCACCCGTGCTCGGTGCCATGACCGGCGGGGGTCCGAACGCGCCGGTCGGCGCTACGGCGGTGCCGGGCGCGGCGCGCAGCGGGAAGGTCGGGGTGTTCTCGCCGAGCGGTGTCGGCGGGGGGAAGGGCGGCACGGGCTCCGGCGGCTTCGACGGGGTCGGCGTCAGGGCGGTCGGCTCGCCGGCGAGATGGCTGGTGCCGTCGGGGTCGACCCGGAGCGGGATGACGTAGCCGGTCCGCTCGTCGTGGACCGTCGCGAGGACGGGGCGCCCGGCGGTCCGCGCGGCGCGGTGGAGATGGTCGAGCACGGTCCGCTGGAGCGGCTGACCGGGCACCACGGTGATCCGCACTCCGCCGACGGAGGCTGCGCCGTCGCCGCCGGGGCCGGGTACCCGTACCTCGATCGGGGTCGCCGCGGAGGCGGTGGCCGGTTCGTCGGCGGCGCGCTGGGTTTCCCGCTTCTTCTCGCGGCTGAGTCGAGACATCGCTTCCCTCACTCGGATGTGTCCGCGAGCCTTCCGCGCACACCTGTGTCGAGTGTCCCGCCCGGCCGGACCGCAGGAGTCACCGGGGCGTCACAGCCTCGTCCCAAGAACTGGTCCCGGAGCGGCGGCGCGGGTAGGAAGGGGCCGCATGGAGCCCGTGATCTGCGCCATCGACTGCGCCCATGAGATCGCCGCGGCCGTCCGTTCCGGTGTCACCCGCGCGGTGGACGCCGTGACGGCGGCCCTGGACCGGATCGAGCGGACCGACCCGGGGCTGAGCGCGTTCACCGAGGTGTGGGCGGACGAGGCGCTGCGGCGGGCGGCGGCGGTCGACGTGGCGGCCGACGCCGGGTCGGCCGGGCCGCTGGCCGGGGTGCCGTTCGCGGTGAAGGGGCGGCGCGGCGGGCTGCGCGCGGCGGACGCGCGGGCACTGGCCGACGCCGGGGCGGTACCGGTGGGCGCCACCTCCGTCCCCGGGCCGGGCACCGCGTGGCAGACCTGGGGGCTCGGACGGTACGGCCGTACGGTCAACCCCTGGCGGGCGGACCGGACGCCGGGCGGCTCGTCGGCGGGGGCCGCGGCGGCGGTGGCGGCGGGGCTGGTGCCCCTGGCGACCGGCGCCGACGGGGCGGGGTCGGTCCGGATCCCGGCGGCCTGGTGCGGGGTGCTGGGCCTGAAGACCACCAACGGGCGGCTCCCGGTCACCGACCCCACCGGCCTCACCGCCCCGGGCGTCCTGACCCGCTGCGCGAGGGACGCGGCGCTGTACTGGTCGGTGGTGTCGTCGGACGCCCCGGAGGCGGATCCGTCGGCGCCCCGGCCTCCGTCGGATGTCCCGGCCCTCTGGTCCCGGGGCCTGGCGTCGGATGTCCCGGCCGCCTGGTCCCCAGACCTGGCGTCGGGCGTCCATGCCCTCTGGTCCCGAGACCTGGCGCCGGGTGTCCATGCCCTCTGGTCCCGAGACCTGGCGCCGGGTGTCCCCGCCCTCTGGTCCCCCGACCTCGGCTTCGCCTCTCCCGACCCCGAACCCCTGGCCCTCGCCCGCGCCGCCGCCCAGCGCCTCGCCGACCGGGGCGTTCTACAGCTGGCCGACCAAGGCGTCCTGCGGCCGACCGACCCGCCCGGCGCCCTGCGCCTCATCGACCCGGCCCCGGCCTGGCTGGCCCTGCGCACCCCGGGCGCCGACCCCGCCCCGGCGCATCGCCTCCGCGCCGACAACGACCGGCGCCTTGCCTCGCTCTTCACCCGTACGGGGCTGCTCCTCACGCCGACCGTCCCCCTCGCCCCGCACGGTCACGACGGTCCGGGTGAGCGCTACTCCACCGAGCTGACCTGGGCGTTCAACCTCAGCGGCCATCCGGCGATCAGCCTCCCGGCCGGATTCGACAGCGACGGCTGCCCGGCCGGGCTCCAACTCGTGGCGCCGCACGGGCGGGAGGACCTGCTGCTGGCGGTGGCGGGGGAATGGGCGGGGGAATGGGCTGGGCAACGGCCTCGGCCATGACCTCGGCGGTGACACCGGCGGTGACTCCCACGGTGTGGCAGCGATGCCTCCCACAGCGTGGCGGCGATGCCTCCCATGGTGTGGACAGACACTGCATGCGTGTGCACATAATGCAGATGCGCTTAATTGCCGTGCGCGGGTTAGGGGCTGCGAAGTGTGACCGTAGATGCGCCCTCTCCCATCACGGCCGTTCGTTGCCGACACCTGCGTGGGAAATCTGCACGGGACACCCGCGGGGGCCGCCCGCACGGGACACCCGCAGGGACACCGGCAGGGGCCCTCGCAGGGACACCCGCAGGGGCCCTCGCCGGAGGCTTCTCGCAGGACCCCTCGCCGATCCGGGAGACCGTCATGACCACCCGCCGCTTCCTCTTCGTCCTCGGCAGCAGCCGTGCCGACGGCAACACCGAGCTGCTCGCCCGCGAAGCCGCCGCGCAACTGCCCGCCGATGTCGAGCAGCGCTGGATCGATCTCGCCGACCTCGATGTGCCGGAGTTCGAGGATCTGCGGCACGACAGCGACCATGTCCGCCCCACCGAGGGCCCGCTCGCCACCCTGCTGGACGCCACGCTCGCGGCGACGGATGTCGTGATCGCCTCGCCGCTGTACTGGTACACCCTGTCCGCCCCGATGAAGCGCTACCTCGACCACTGGTCGGGCTGGCTGCGCACCCCCGGTACGGACTTCCACGACACGATGGCGGACCGCACCCTGTGGGGCGTGACCGTGCTGGCCCACGAGGAGTCCGAGGTGGCCGACCCGCTGATCGGCGCTCTGCACCACTCGGCGGCGTATATGCGGATGCGGTTCGGCGGGGTCCTGCTGGGCAACGGCAGCAAGCCGGGCGATGTCCGCGCCGACGCCGGGGCCCTGGCGCGGGCGAAGACCTTCTTCACCCAGGAGGCACCGCTCGCCCGCTTCCCCTACGAGGTGGCGTAGGGGGCGGGAGTCCCCTAGGAGATGGCTGCGCCCGGCCGGAGCACACGAGCCCCGGCGCTCAGGACGTCACGTCCTTCGCCGCGAACCGGGCCCACGCCGCCGATCCGAACACCACCGCGTACAGCGCCTGCAAACCGAGGTTTCTCAGCAGCTCGTCCCAGTACACCGGCTCCCGCATGAGGTCGGCGAAGGACAGCCAGTAGTGCGAGAAGAAGTACGGCTGGAGGGCGTCGAGCTGCGGGATCTGGTCGAGGATCTGCACGGTGATCAGCAGCCCGACGGTCGTCGCCATCGCCGCGATCCCGCTCCCGGTGAGCGTGGACACGAACAGCCCGAGCGCCGCCACGCCCACCAGTGACGCGGCGACCACCAGGGCGATCAGCAGCGCCCGCCCGAGCCCCTCGGCGAAGCCGATCCGGGTCCCGGAGATCGTCGTCAGCTCCCCCATCGGGAACAGCAGCGCCCCCACCGTCAGCGCGGACACCGCCACCGTCAGGGTCGCGGCGAGACAGAAGGCGATCACCGTGGCGTACTTGGTGAGCAGGAGTCTCGTGCGGCCGGCCGGGGCGACCAGCAGATAGCGCAGGGTCCCGGCGTTCGCCTCGCCCGCGATGGCGTCGCCCGCCACCACCCCCACGGCCATCGGGAGAAAGAACGGCAGGGTGGCGGCTAGGGCGGTGAAGACCAGGAAGAGCCCGTTGTTGGTGATCTGCGAGATGAAGGCGGGTCCCTCACCGCCGCCTCCCCCACCGCCGAGCGAGGACCCGTCACTGGTCTCGATCCTCACCGCGATCCCGACCAGGATCGGTACGGCGGCCAGGACGCCGAGCAGCGCGATCGTGCGCCAGCGGCGGAAGGTGATGACCAGCTCGCTGCGCAGCAGCCCGAACGTCCACAGCGGGCCGGGCTCGCGCATGGCGACGGTGCCGCCATCGGTCCCGGCGTCGACCCTGTTCCCGGCGTCGGTCCCGGTCCCGGCGTCAGCCTCAGTCCCGGCGTCAGCCTCAGTCCCGGCGGCCGTCTCAGCCCGCGACATCGAAGCCCTCCCCCGTCAGCGCCACGAACGCGTCCTCCAGCGAGGCCCGCTCCACGGCGAAGCCGCGCACCCGCACCCCGGCCGCGACCAACGCGGCGTTGAGATCGGCGAGTTCCCCCTCAGGGGGTTCCCCGGAGACCCTGTCGTCCTCCAGGACCACATCCCCTACCCCTCGCTCCTTGAGCACCCGGGCCGCGTCCCCCGCGTCCGGGGTGAGGACGACCAGCCGGCCGCGCGCCCCGGCGGACAGATCGGCGACCGGCCCCTGGGTGATCAGCCGTCCCTGGGCCATGACCGCGGCATGGGTGCACACCTGCTCGATCTCGTCCAGCAGATGGGAGGAGAGGAAGACCGTGGTGCCGTCGGAGGCCAGCTCGCGGATCAGGGCGCGGATCTCCCGCATCCCCTGGGGGTCGAGCCCGTTGGTCGGCTCGTCCAGCACCAGCAGTCGGCGGGGCTGGAGCAGGGCGGCGGCCAGCCCGAGCCGCTGTTTCATCCCGAGCGAGTACGCCTTGGCCTTCTTTCCGGCCGCCGCCGCGAGCCCGACCCGCTCCAGCGCCGCGCCGACCCGGGCCCGCCGGGTGCGGGGGTCGGCGGCGGGGTCGGCGGCGTCGTAGCGGAGCAGATTGTCGCGGCCGGAGAGGAAGCCGTAGAGGGCGGGGCCCTCGATCAGGGCGCCGACGTGCGGGAGCACGGCGCGGGTGGCCCGGGGCATGGGCTGCCCCAGGATCCGCGCCGTGCCCGAGGTGGGCTCGATCAGGCCCATCAGCATGCGGATGGTGGTGGTCTTGCCGGAGCCGTTGGGGCCGAGGAAGCCGAAGACGCTGCCCGCCGGGACGGTCAGATCGAGGGCGTCCACGGCGAGCTGCCCGCCGCGGTAGCGCTTGGTGAGCGCGCGGGTGTGGATGATGCCCTCGACGCCCTCAGTGCCCTGGGTGCCCTCAGTGCTCTGGGCGCTCGCAGCGCCCTGGGCGCTGTCGCCGCCAGGGTCACCCCCAGCACCCTCGGCGCCCCGGTCGTCGTCGTCCTCTCCCCCGCGCTCCCGCCGCGGTTCCCTGGCGGACGCTTCCTCCATCCGGACTCCCCCGATCGTCTTCGCTCGACGGACTGTCCTCGACCGACCGACCATGCTCGACCGACCGTCGGTTTCCGACCGACCGCCGCCGCTGCTTACTGCCCGGAATCGGCCGCCTTCACCAGCGCGTCCTGGGTGACCGCGCCCACATAGACCGTGCCGTCGTCGGTGATCAGGGCGTTGATCAGGCGGGTCTTGAAGACCGTGCCCTCCCCGAACTTGCCGCTGACCTGGTCGCCGAGGGAGTCCAGGAAGCCGCCGAACTGGCCGCCGGCCTCGGCGCCGGACGGGACGCCCTGGCCGCCGCCGTCCAGGACCGCGATGGCGTTCCAGCCCTCGCCGAGCACATTCAGCCCGTCGAGGCCCTTGCCGAGGTCCTCCTCGGACTTCGGCTGCTCGGATCCGGACGACGCCGGCAGGTCGGACTTCTCGGTGACCTTCGCGCCCTCGGGCGGGGTGAAGTCGAAGGTCGAGGCGGCCGGCCGGGCGAAGTCGACCTGGGTGAACCCGGCGTCGACCACGGCCGCCCCACCGGCGGCCGGGGTGAGCGTGAACTTGAGCGGGGTGTACGTCTTCGAGTCCACCGCGATGGTGATCTGGCCGACCGTCGAGCCGGACTGCCGGGGCTTGACGACCAGCTTGTAGGCGTCGCGCCCGGCGACCTGGGCGGTGCCGTCGACGGTGACCGAGGTGGTGTCGTCGACCGCCTTCAGGGTCTGCTCGGCGAAGTCCTTCGGCGTGGCCGGGACGTCCGCCCCCGACTCGGCGTCCTCGGCGGCGGCCGAGTGGTAGACCTCGTTGGACGCGCTGTCGTAGCCCCAGACGTCGTCCCCGTTGTGGATGACGCTGTACTCCGCCGCGTTCTCCAGCAGGGACAGCTTCTGCCGGTCGGGGCCGTCCACCGCGACCCGCAGGGTGTGGGTGCCGGCGGCCAGCGCGGTGAGCTTGGACTGCGGGTCGGCCGAGGAACCCGAGCCGTCACCGCCGGAGCCGGTGGCGCCGGAGAGCAGACCGCTCTCCAGCCCGCCCAGGTTGGGCAGGCCCAGATCGGTGGTGATCTTCACCGTGCCGGACAGCTGCTCGGTGTCCGACTCGGCTATGCGCTGGATGAGCTGCTCCGCGCTGATCTCGGGGAGGTCGGGGCTGCCGGAGTCGGCGATGGCGGGAACCAGTCCGATGGTCGCCGCCGCCACCCCCGTCACCGCGACCGGGACGATGTACCGCGCGGCCTTCTTGCGCCGCCCCGCGCGCCGGTCGTCGGTGCCCGCGCCAGTCGTGCTGTCGTCGGATTCGTACGGTGCCATGTGTGCCCTACCTCCGTGTCGGCGGCGGCTCTCCGTCTTGTCGCGTCCGTACACTCGTCCACCCTGAGCCGCCATTCTCACCCGAACCGGTGAGGAGTGGTGTGTTTCCCGTACTCACCATCTGACCAAATCACCGGCGACGAAGCGTCAGTCCCCAGAGCCAACTCCGCGTACTGCCCCGGTATGACACCGGGCGCCCGCAACTACTCCCACCCGTAAGGGTCGGGCACGGATGGCGGGCGGTGCCTAACCGGCGCGGTGCACCACCGCGTCGCACAGCTCCTCCAGCGCCGCCCGCGCGTCGCACTCCCGCAGCGGTGCCAGCGCGGCCCGCGCCTCCTCGGCGTAGCGGACGGTGTCCCGCCGGGCCTGCTCCAGGGCCGGGTGGGCGCGCAGCGCGGTGAGCGCCTCGGTGTGGCGGGCGTCGTCGGTGAGGTCGGAGTCCAGCAGTTCACACAGGGCGAGGTCCTCGGCGAGGCCCAGCCGCCGGGCGCGTTCGCGCAGCCGCAGCACCGGCATGGTGGGGATGCCCTCGCGCAGATCGGTGCCCGGGGTCTTGCCCGACTCATGGGTGTCGGAGGCGATGTCGAGGACGTCGTCGGCGAGCTGGAAGGCGACCCCGAGCCGCTCGCCGTACTGGGTGAGGACATCGACGACCGGGTCGGCGGCGCCGGACATCATCGCGCCGAACCGGCAGGAGACGGCGACCAGGGAGCCGGTCTTGCCGCCGAGCACATCGAGGTAGTGGTCGACCGGGTCGCGGTCGTCGGCGGGTCCGGCGGTCTCCAGGATCTGGCCGGTGACGAGCCGCTCGAACGCCTCGGCCTGCACCCGGACGGCCTCCGGCCCGAGGTCGGCGAGGATGTGCGACGCGCGCGCGAAGAGAAAGTCACCCGTGAGGACGGCGACCGAGTTGCCCCAGCGGGTGTTGGCGCTGGGCACCCCGCGCCGGACGGCGGCCTCGTCCATCACATCGTCGTGGTAGAGCGTGGCCAGATGGGTCAGTTCGACGACGACGGCGGAGGGGACGATCCCGGGCGCGTAGGGGTCGCCGAACTGGGCGGAGAGCATCACCAGCAGTGGCCGGAATCTTTTGCCACCGGCCCGCACCAGGTGCTGCGCGGCCTCCGTGATGAACGGCACCTCGCTCTTGGTGGCCTCTAGCAGCCCTTCCTCGACAGCCACCAATCCGGCCTGGACATCTGCTTCCAGAACCTGGTCCCGCACGCTCAGCCCGAACGGCCCGACGACGGTCACGAGGGGTCTCCTGTCTGCTGGTGTCTACTGGCGATTACCCGGTATGTCGATTGGTCGCTGCCATCACTCACGTCAGCGTATCCGGTCATGTTTCGATCACCCATGCCGCCCACCGCGCAGCACGGGCGGTATCGGATCAGGCCCGGTATGTTTTTGATCACCTGATACGAGCGGATATTTATTGAATTGCAGAGCAATAGGGAGAAGTGTCGCGGATTGGTCCTCGATACCGAGAGCCGACCGCATCATTTTCAGCCACCTCGCGGGGCGTCTCCTTCCTGCGATGCCGTCCACCCGGGGGCAGCCCGATGGTCGATCCGACGCCCGATCCGATGTCCGGTCCGACGCCCGGTCCGATGTCCGGCTCCATGCCTGACCCGACGCCCCGTTCGACGCCCGGTCCGGCGTCCGGCCCGGCGTCCGGTCCGGTCTCCGGTTCGGTGCGCGTCCGTACCTCCTTCCCCTATGAGACGACCCACGACGACCTCCGGATCCCGCTGAGCGACGGGACACTGCTCTACGCGCGCGTATGGCGGCCGGTCACCGACACACCCGTACCGGCGCTGCTCGAACACCTTCCCTTCCGGCTGACCGACGCGACCGCCGCGCGGGACGCCCAGCGCCACCCCTGGTACGCGGGCCACGGCTATGCGAGCGTGCGGGTCGACGCGCGCGGGCACGGCAACAGCGGGGGTGTCCCCGGGGACGGGCCCGGGGCGGACGCGGCGGACGCCGCCGAGGTGGTGGAGTGGCTGGCGGCGCGGCCGTGGTGCGACGGCGGGGTCGGCATGATCGGCATCTCCTGGGGCGGCTCCCTCGCACTGCGGACGGCGGCCCTGGCGCCCGGACCGCTCAGGGCGGTCGTCAGCGTCTGCGCCACCGACGACCCCTACGACAACGACGGGCAGTACACGGGAGGTTCCGTCCAGGCGGCGGATCTGCCCGGCTGGGCGGCACGCTCCCTCGCGCTCGCCGCCCGCCCGCCGGACCCCCGTCACCTGGGGGACGGCTGGCGGGACCTGTGGCAGTACCGGCTGGATGCCCTGGAGCCGCCGCTGCACACCTGGCTGGGCCATCAGCTGCGCGACGCGTACTGGAGGGCGGTCGGCGCGGTGCGCGAGGACTATGGCGCGATCCGGGCGGCGGTGCTCGCCGTCGGCGGTCTGCGCGACCCGTACCGCGACACCGTGCTGCGGCTGGTGGAGCACCTCCCGGCGGCCCGGGTGCGCGGGCTGCTCGGCCCCTGGCCGCACGAGTACCCCGACCGGGGCCGCCCGCCCGGCCCGGCGATCGGCTTCCTCCAGGAGACCCTGCGCTGGTGGGACCACTGGCTCAAGGGCCGGGACACCGGCGTCGCCGCCGATCCGCCGCTGCGCGCGTACCTCACCGCCGCGCACCCCCCGGCCCCCTCCCCCGCCGCCCTGCCCGGCCACTGGACCGCCGAGCCCGCCTGGCCCTCCCCGCACATCACCCCGGTCGTGTACGCCCTCCAGGGCGCCCCCGTACCCGTACGGTCCCCGATGCACACCGGGGTCGACGCGGGCGCGTTCCTGCCGCGCGGGGGCGATGCCGATCTGCCGCCGGACCAGCGGGCGGAGGACGGGCGGTCGGTGTGCTTCGAGTTCCCGGCCGGCGGCACCGGGATCCCGGTCCTGGGGCGGCCCCGCGTACGGCTGCGGCTGCGCTGCGGGACGGAGCGCGGGCAGGTGATCGCGCGGCTGTGCGACGTCGCCCCGGACGGTTCCTCGGTGCTGGTGACCCGGGGGGTGCTGAACCTCTCGGCGCGGGAGGGGCGGGACCGGGCGGTGCCGTGGCCGCCGGGTGCGACGCGGGAGGTGGCCTTCGAGCTGGGGGCCGCGGGGCATGTGTTCGCGCCGGGTCACCGGGTGCGGCTGGCCGTCTCGTCCGCGTACTGGCCGTGGGTGTGGCCGCAGCCCGGCTCCGAGGCCGGGTTCGTCCTGGACCCGGCGGGCAGCGCGCTGGAGCTGCCGGTGCGGGGGCCGGGGGCTGGGATGGGGCCGGGGACCGGGGTGGGGCCGGGGGCCGGAGTGGGGCCGAGGGCCGGGGTGGGGCCGGGGACCGGCGGTGGGCCCGAGGGGGAGGCGGAGCAGGCGGGGCCGCTCGGGGTGGTCTCCGCCGTCACGCTGGACGAGCCGCGTCCAGGGCGGCTGGTGGTGCGGGACGTGGCCCGGGGCGAGTGGCGGCTGGAGGTCGCTCCGGGGCCGGGCGGCACCGAGGTGCATCCGGACGGTCTGGAGGTCACGGAGGAGGCGCTGGAGTCGTACACGATCCGGGACGGGGACGCGCTCTCGGCGCGGACCCGGTCGGACCGGACGATCCGGCTGCACCGGCCGGACGCGGCCTGGGACACCAGGGTCCGGGCCCGGTCGGAGATCAGCTGCACGGCGACGGAGTTTTTGACCGTTAATGAGGTGATTTGCACCCTCGGCCGTGAGGTGGTCTTCCATCGCACCTGGGAGCGGCGGATTCCACGCACCGCTGGTTAATAGGGACTTGGGAGCATTGCCCGATTTGCCACTCTTGCGCACGGGCGTGACTTGGCTCACTCGCACCCCCCTCCCTCCGGTCCGGAGCCTTTCCACCACCACGCCCCGATTCACCTTCCCCGCCGCACGAGTTGAACCTTTCCAGCCGCAAAGGATCATGTGCGGCAAATGACGGAAGAAAGATCACAAGCGGCGATCTGTGATTCCACCACTTGTTTCGGACATCCGGTCTCGCATACGTTCCCGGCCAGTCGGGCGGACGCCTAGTCCTGCCACCGCCCGCATCCACCTCACTAGATCCACGGCAGGAGCGGGGGACCCAGGTAAGTCGCCGGGCCGGACGTCGTACGCAGCGCAGTACGTGCTGCACGACATCCCGGCGCGGCTCGGGGTGAAGCCGTGCCCGCAAGGGCCGGCCGGGCACCTCCCCGCCCGAACCCGACAGCTCACCTCGCAGGCGTAGGAGAGGAACCGTTCCCATGTCCCTTCCCCTGTCCGCTCCCGCGATCTCTGATCCCGCCGGGTCCGCGCACCGCTCCACGCGGGTCCGCCGCATCGCCCGCCGACTGGCCGTCGCCGGTACCGGCGCCGCCGTGCTCGCCCTGCCGATCATCGGCGCCACCACCGCCACCGCCGCCACCCCGACCGTCGTCTCGGCGGCCACCTCGGCCTACCCGAACACCCTCGACGGCTGGATCCGCCAGGCCCTCGACGTCATGCGGCAGAACGGCATCCCCGGCAGCTACGACGGCATCCACCGCAATGTGCTGCGCGAGTCGTCCGGCAACCCGGCCGCCGTCAACAACTGGGACTCCAACGCCGCCGCCGGCACCCCGTCCAAGGGCCTGCTCCAGGTGATCGACCCGACCTTCGCCGCGTACCACGTCTCCGGGACGATCTACGACCCGTACGACCCGATCGCGAACATCGTCGCCGCGTGCAACTACGCGGCGGACCGGTACGGGTCGATCGACAACGTCTTCGGCGCGTACTGATCCACCCCGCCTTTGCGGGTTGGGGCCCGCAAAGGCGGAATTCATGAATTCCCGGGTGACTGTTGGGGCAGACGCCGGGGAAAGACCCGTTCGAGGACGACGGCGATGCCGTCGTCCTCGTTCGATGTGGTGACCTCGTCGGCCACCGCCTTGAGTTCGGGATGGGCGTTGGCCATCGCCACGCCGTGGCCCGCCCAGTCGAACATCGGGATGTCGTTGGGCATGTCCCCGAACGCGATGGTGTGTTCCGCCCGCACCCCCAGCCGCTCGGCCGCGAGCGCCAGCCCGGTCGCCTTGGTCACCCCGCATGGCTGGAGTTCGACGGTCCCCGGACCCGACATGGTGACCGTCGCCAGGGAACCGACCACCGCGCGGGCCACCGACGCCAACTCGTCGTCGGTGAGGTCCGGGTGGCGCAGCAGCACCTTGCTGATCGGCTCCGCCCACAGTTCGTCCCGGCGCCCGACCCGCACGGCGGGCAGGGTCGGATGCGGCATCAGATAGCCCGGCTCGATCAGGGTGAGCCCGTCCACCCCGTCCTGGTCGACCGCCGCGTACACCTCCCCGACCTCGGCCTCGATCTTGCCGATCGCGGTCTCCGCCAGCTCCCGGTCCAGGGTGACCGACCAGAGCAGCCGGTCCGCGCCCGCGTCGTACAGCTGCGCGCCCTGGCCGCACACCGCGAGGCCGGTGCTGCCCAGGCGTTCCAGGAGCGGGCGTACCCGGGGGGCCGGGCGACCGGTCACCACCAGGTGCCGGGCACCGGCCTCGGCGGTCCGCGCCAGCGCGGCCAAGGAGCGGTCGGAGAAGGTGTCGTCGCCACGCAGCAGAGTGCCGTCGAGGTCGGTGGCGACAAGGGCGAACGTCATGCGCGCGGTGCGTGCGGCATATGCGGTGGGTGCGGCCATGATCAGAGAATACGGACATCGCGCGGCCCCGACCCGGCCCGAACCGGACGTCGGACGGGTTCCCGCACGACCCGTCCACCCCTGTCAACTCCCCTGTACCATGCGGCCCTTCACTCGGGAGGCGGCCGGGACGACTGCTGAAAACGGGTCCGCTTTTCACTCAGAGGGGGTTGCTTCGGGTGTTGCTTCGGGGGTGCTTCGCGTGTTGCTTCGGGGGGATGCTCCGCGCCTCGCGGTTCTTCGCCACCACCGGGAAGTCGGCGTGCTCGGCGAACGCGGCGATGTCGTCGTAGCAGGCCGGTACGGCGGTAAGCGGGCCGGCCATGCCGTGTGCCGCGCGAAGGACGCCAAGCCGGAATCGCCCGCTCCAAATGGCGGTTTTCATGAAATTGCCGGACTCTTTAGGCGTTCTAGACCGGGAGGGGCGGGGGTAGGGAGACGTAACGTGGCCGATGGCCCGGCTCGGCCGTGCCCTGCCAGGGTCCGGGTCTGGTCCGGTCCAGCATCCGTTCCGGCAGAGGAGAGCGAGGCAGACCGTATGCCGCCCATCGGCGTCCCCGACCGTGATCCCCACCCCTCCCGCGCGTCCGGGGGTGATCCCTTCGACATCCCTGAGGGCCACCCCTTCGGCCCGCACAATCTTCCGTACGGAGTCTTCTCAGTGGCAGGGGCGGGGGAAGCGGCAGCGGTCGGGGCGGACGGCGACGTCGGCGGGGCGGGTGGGATGAACGGGGGCGCGGGTGCCGGTGGGCGGGGCGTCGGGACTGGCGCCGATGGCGGTCGGCGGAGCGTCGGGGTCCGGCTGGGTGACCAGGTCCTGGACGCCGGTGCCGCCGCCCACGCCCTGGGCTCCCCCTACGCCGCGCTCCTCGCCCGCCCCACCCTCGGCCCGCTGCTCGCGGCCGGCCGTACCGCCTGGTCGGACGTACGGCGGGCGCTGACCGCCTGGGTGACCGTGCCCGCCCACCGCGAGGTGATCGCCCCGCTGCTGCGCCCGCTGTCCTCGGTCCGTCTGCACCTGCCCTTCGAGGTCGCCGACTACGTCGACTTCTATTCCTCCGAGAACCACGCCCGCAACGTCGGCCGGATCTTCCGCCCCGACGCCCCCGACTCCCTCCCCCCGAACTGGAAGCACCTCCCCATCGGCTACCACGGCCGCGCGGGCACGGTCGTGGTCTCGGGCACCGACGTCGTACGGCCGTCCGGGCAGCGCAAGTCCCCCGCCGACCCGGCGCCGGTCTTCGGCCCCTCCACCCGCCTGGACATCGAGGCCGAGGTCGGTTTCGTGGTGGGCGTGCCGAGCGCCCTGGGCAGCCCGGTGCCGCAGAGCGCCTTCCGCGACCACGTCTTCGGGCTGTGCCTGCTCAACGACTGGTCGGCCCGGGACATCCAGTCCTGGGAGTACGTGCCCCTCGGGCCGTTCCTCGGCAAGTCCTTCGCCACCTCGGTCTCCGCCTGGATCACCCCGCTGGACGCGCTGGAACCCGCCCGGATCGCCCCGCCCGAGCGGACCCATCCGCCGCTGCCGTATCTCGACGACCGCGCGGAGGAGCCCGCCGGGTACGACCTGCGGCTGTCCATCGCCATCAACGGCCACACCGTCTCCGAGCCGCCGTTCGCCACCATGTACTGGACCGCCGCCCAGCAACTCGCCCACCTCACGGTGAACGGGGCCTCGCTGCGCACCGGCGACCTCTACGCCTCCGGCACGGTCAGCGGACCCGGCGAGCGCGAACGCGGCTCCCTGCTGGAGCTGACCTGGAACGGCCGCGACCGGCTGCTCGACCTGCCCGGCGGTGGGCGGACCTTCCTGGAGGACGGGGACGTGGTGACGCTCACGGGCTGGGCGCCGGGGCCGGACGGGCTGCGGGTGGGGCTGGGCGAGGTCGAGGGAACGGTGGTCGCGGGGGCGGTGGTCACGGGGAGGTGATGGGGAGGTGGTGGGTTTCCCTGTTCCCGACGGCTGACTCCAGGGGCCGGGGGCCGTCATACTGGGCGGCGGCGCGTATGTGAGTGACCTGTGTGAGGTACCGAGGTGCTCCGCATCGTCTGCGCCGTCCCGCTCCGCCCGCTCCGCCCGCTCCGCCCGCATCGTGTCCGCTCCGCCCTCCCCGCCCTCCCGTCCGTTCCCTCTGTTCCGCCCGAGCCGCCGCCCGTCCCGACCAGGATCCGGAGACCCTGGGATGACCGTCACCCTGCTCCTGCTGACCGTCGTCGGCCTGATGGCCGCCGTGCCGGCACCCCGTGCGCTGACCCGGGCCGAGTGGCCCGAGCGGGAACCGGTGGTCGGGCTGTGGGTGTGGCAGTGCCTGGTCGCCACGGTCCTGCTGAGCTGTCTGACCGCGCTGACGCTGGGCGCGGCGGCCGTCTTCCAGACCGTCCGCGACCATGTCTTCGCCCCGGCGCCCCCGGCCGTGACCGCCGCCTACGATCTGTCGGCCGCGCCGGTCTGGGCCGTGGTCCTCACCGTGCTGCTGGCCTGCGGCGCGGCCTGGACCACGGCGATGCTCGCCCGGGAGCTGTTCGAGGTACGGCGGCGGCGCGGCACCACCCGCGCCCATCTGCGCGAACGCGCCCCCGAGCTGCCGGCCGGGCTGCCCCGCTCCCGGGGCCCGCTGCTGGTGCTGGAGGACGAGTACCCGGACGCCTGGTGGCTGCCGGGCCATCCGCCCCAGCTGGTGGTGACCACCGGCGCCCTGCACAAGCTCACCGACCACCAGCTGGACGCCGTCCTCACCCATGAGCGCGGTCACGCCCGCGCCCATCACGACTGGCTGCTGCATCTGTCCACCGCGCTGGCCACGGGTTTCCCCCGGGTGCCGCTGTTCGCCCACTTCTGCGACCAGACCCGGCGGCTGGTCGAGCTGGCCGCCGATGACACCGCCTCGCGCCGCTGCGGCCATCTGACCACCGCCCTCGCGCTGATCGAGCTGAACCAGCACCGGGGTGTGCTGTCCTGCTCCTCCAGCCACCGACTGCTGGGCGAGCGCGTCGACCGGCTGCTGGAACCCAAGCCCCGGCTGAACCGCCGCCGCCGGGCCCTGACCACGACGGCCGCCGCGCTGGTACCGCTACTGCCGCTGATCATCACGTTCCTGCCGGGGCTGAACGCGCTGGGCTGAGGTTCCGAGTGTGTGAGTGGTGGGGCACGGGCGGTGCGAAGGGGGCGTGGACGGGGCGAGGGGCGCGGGTAGGGCGAGCGGCGGCGCTGGCAGCGCCTCCCTGGCCGCCACCCACTGCCCGGACGCCCTGGCCGCCGACGCCGCCACCGCACAGTCCGACCCGGCCTGACAGGTGCGGGCGGGTGCCGCCACCGCGCTGTCGGCCGCCGCGCCCGAACTGGACGTCCCCACCCTGGCCAAGGCCCTCACCGACCCCAACGCCGATGTCCGCTAGGAGTTGTCTTCAATTGTCACGCCCACATCAGGAGCGATGCGAGGGTGACGGCTGCCTGGTAGGACTCGGCGGTCTTGTCGTAGCGGGTTGC
>NZ_JBEXLA010000023.1:0-154517 GCF_040609715.1 Streptomyces sp. NPDC004610
AACCCGCTACGACAAGACCGCCGAGTCCTACCAGGCAGCCGTCACCCTCGCATCGCTCCTGATGTGGGCGTGACAATTGAAGACAACTCCTAGGACGCGTGGGGCGGTGGCCAGGGATCGCCCCAGTCGGCGTCCCGGGCGGCCTTGTAGAGATCACCGTGGCGCTTGGTCACGGTGATCCGCCCGAGCCGCTCCTCCCGCTCGCACAGATCGAGCAGCACCTGCCCCTTGCGGAGCTGCGGCTTGCGCACGACCCGCGCGGGCGCGGGCCCGTTCGGGAACCGGGTGGCGGCGACGTACGAGAACTTCTCGTCCTCGTACGCCAGCGAGCCGCCCTTGATCTGGCGGTGCAGGGAGGAGCGGCTGACCCGGGCCGCGAAGTGGCACCAGTCGGTGCCGGGCACGATCGGGCATCCGGCGCTGTGCGGACAGGGCGCGGCGATCCGGAACCCGGCGCCGATCAGCCGCTCCCGGGCGGCGAGGATCCGCTCGTAACCGTCGGGGGTACCGGGCTCGACCACGACGACGGCCTGCCCGGCGGAGGCGGCGGCGTCGACGACGGCGGCACGGGCCTCCTCGGTCAGCTCCCCGAGCACATAGGAGACGGTGACGAGATCGGCGGGTTCGACACCGAGCCCGGCACCGATCCGGGCGCGCTCCCAGCGGGCGGCGCGCAGCTCCGGGCGGGCGGCGGCGAGTTCCCGGCCGAGGGCGAGGGCGGGTTCGGCCCAGTCGAGCACGGTGACCGGCCGGGTGCCGTCCCAGGTCGCGCTGACCGCCCAGGTGGCGGCGCCGGTCCCCCCACCGATGTCGAGATGCGACCCGGGCGTCCACTCCGGCACGGCATCGGCGAACTCCCCGAGCGCCGCACTGACGGCCGCGAAGGTGGCGGGCATCCGATAAGCGGCATAGGCGACCACATCGGCCCGATCCCGCAACACCGGCGCATCGGTGGGCGTCCGCCCCCGGTACACACCGATCAGCCGCTCCACCGCCCGCCCGGCCTCCCGCGACGGCACCCCGTCCAGCATCCCGGCCAGCACCCCACGAAGCGACTCACCCACAGACCCACCAACGTTCACCCCAAGATTCTCTCAGCCCACAACACCACCCCCGAACACCCCCGGCAAAGGGGCGCTGGGGGTACCCCCTCTGGGGGAGGAACTGCGCACCCAGCCACACCCCACCCGCACCCCGAAGACAACCCTCACCACCCACCCCCCCTCAGGGGCGCGGGGAACTGCGCGACAAGCCCCCACGCACCCGCACCCCAAAAACAACCCCCACCACCCACCCCCCTCAGGGGCGCGGGGAACTGCGCAACCACCCCCCACCCACCCGCACCCCGAAAACAACCCCTCACCCACCCCGAACCGCCCGAGCCAACCGCGTCCCCGCGGCAGCGCGCGGCCGACTGTCCAACCCCTTCCGCACCGGATGCACCGTATTCGCCAGCAACACCAAAAACGTGTCCGTCGCCGCGTCCAGCACCACCGACGTCCCCGTGAACCCGGTGTGCCCCGCGGCCCCCCGCCCCGCCAGCTCCCCCATGAACCACGCCTGGTCGAGGGCGAAGCCCAGCCCCGGCGGGGTGAACAGCAGCTCCACGAATCCCGGCCCCAGAATCCGGGCGGGCCCATACGCGCCGCCCGCCAGCAGCGTCCGGCACAGCACCGCCAGATCCCGCCCAGTGGAGAACAGCCCCGCGTGCCCCGCGACCCCGCCGAGCGCCCACGCGTTCTCGTCGTGGACGACCCCCCGCAGCATCCCCCGGTCCGCCTTGGCCCACGGCCGCCGCTGGTCCTCCGTGGCGGCAGCCCCCGCGCACGGCCCGAACCCCGTGCCGGTCATCCCGAGCGGCCGGGTGATCCCGTCCCGGACGAGGATGTCGAGCCCGCGCCCGGAGACCCGTTCCAGGATCTGCTGGAGAACCAGCATGTTCAGATCGGAGTACCGGTACTCCCCCACCGGCCCGACCGGCGCCTGCGCCCGCAGCAGGGCCCGCCGCTCCGCCGCGTCCGCGCAGTCGTACAGCGGGGCGTCGGGGCGGAGCCCGGAGGTGTGGGTGAGGAGGTGGCGGACGGTCACCCCGTGCCGGGCGAGGGCGCGGTACTCGGGCAGATACGCGCCCACCCGGGCGTCGATCCCGAGGGTGCGGCGCTCGATCTGCTGGACCGCGGCGACCGCCGTGCAGAGCTTGGTGAGGGAGGCCACGTCGAAGGGGGTGGCGAGGGTCATCGGGATCTGGCGGTCGGGCGGGAGTTCGACGCCCCGCCGGGTCTCGGGGTCGTAGGCCGCGTACCGGACGGCCAGTCCGGCGGCCTCCCGGACCGCGACGACCGGGCCGCGCCCGGCGACGACGACCGCGCCGGGCGCCCAGGGGTGCTCGCCCCGGGTGAGGTCGCGCACCTCCCGCACCAGCAGGGCGATCTCGGCGGGGTCGAGCCCGGCCCGCTCGGGGCTGCCGTCGCGCAGGCGCGGCGCGCTCAGCGCCCCTCCCCCGCCGCCCCGGTCCGCTCCCCCGCTCCCCCGTTCCGCGCGCTCCACGGACGGCACATACCCGCGAAGCAGGCCGCGGCCACCAGCGCCGCCGCCAACTGGACGACGGCCATCGGGACGGCGGTGTGCTCCCCGGCGACCCCGACCAGCGGCGAGGCGATGGCGCCGATCAGGAAGGACGACGTACCGAGCAGCGCGGAGGCGGAACCGGCCGCGTGCTTGACCCGGAGCAGGGCGAGGGTCTGGGTGTTGGGCAGGGCGATGCCCATGGCGGACATCAGCACGAACAGCCCGGCGGCCACCGGCACGAGCCCGACCTCGCCGAACACCCCCGTGGTCATCAGCAGCAGCGCGGCCGACGCGGCGATGATGACCGCCAGGCCGACGGCCGTCACCCGCTCCAGCGGCACCCGCCCGACCAGCACCCGCCCGTTGATCTGCCCGCAGATCACCAGCCCGATGGAGTTGAGGCCGAAGAGCAGGCTGTAGGTCTGCGGGGAGGCGCCGTAGATCTCCTGGACGACGAACGGGGAGGCGGCGATGTAGGCGAAGAGGGAGGCGAAGGCGAAGCCGCCGGTGAGCATGTAGCCGGTGAAGGGCAGATCGCCGAGGAGGCCGCGCATCGCGCGCAGCGCCTCACCGATCCCGCCCGCGTGGCGCTCGGCGGGCGGCAGGGTCTCGGGCAGCCGGGCCCAGACGACGAGCGCGAGCAGCACCCCGACGACGGCCAGGGCGACGAAGACGCCCCGCCAGTCCGTCCCCCGCAGGATCTGCGCGCCGATCAGCGGCGCGATGATGGGGGCGACCCCGGAGATCAGCATCAGCGTGGAGAAGAACCGGGCCATGGCGACCCCGTCGTACAGATCGCGGACGACGGCCCGCGCGATGACGATCCCGGAGGCCCCGGCGAGGCCCTGGGCCAGCCGGAACGCCACCAGCGTCTCGATATTGGGCGCGACCGCGCACAGCGCGGTGGCCACGACGTACACCGCGAGGCCGATGAGGAGGGGGCGGCGGCGGCCCCAGCGGTCGCTCATCGGGCCGACGATCAGCTGGCCGAGGGCCATACCGGCGAGGCAGGCGGTGAGGGTGAGCTGGACGGTCGCGGCGGGCGCGTGCAGGGAGTCGGTGACCTCCGGGAGGGCCGGGAGGTACATGTCCATGGCCAGCGGGGGCGTGGCGGTGAGTCCACCGAGGATCAGGGTGACCAGCAGCCCGGTCCGGCGGGCGGCACGGACGGGCGACCGCGGGTCGGGCGCGGTCGCCTTGGTCAGATCCGGTATGTGTGCCCGGCTGTCGGGCATGTCGGGTCCCCTCCCTAGGTGTGCGGTTCCGAACCTATGCTCTCAGCTCGAACGGAGTGTCCGGGGCGACCGGGGTTCCACCGGGAACGGCCGGGGTGAGGAGCGAGCGGCGATGACGGCTGACGAGGGCGGCGGCGTGCGGTGGGGGATTCTGGCGACCGGGGGGATCGCCGCCGCGTTCACCGCGGACCTGATCGATCTGCCGGAGGCGGAGGTGGTGGCGGTCGCTTCCCGCTCCGAGGACTCCGCGCGGGCGTTCGCGGAACGCTTCGGGATCGCGCGGGCGTACGGCGACTGGGCCGCGCTCGCCGCCGACGAGGACGTGGACGTGGTGTACGTGGCCACCCCGCACTCGGCGCACCGGGCGGCGGCCGGGATGTGTCTGGCGGCGGGGCGGAACGTGCTGTGCGAGAAGGCGTTCACGCTGAACGCGCGCGAGGCCGGCGAACTGGCGGCGCTGGCGCGGGAGCACGACCGCTTCCTGATGGAGGCGATGTGGATGTACTGCCATCCGCTGGTGCGGCGGCTGAAGGCGCTGGTGGACGACGGGGCGATCGGCGCGGTGCGCACGGTGCACGCCGATTTCGGGCTGGCCGGCCCGTTCCCGCCGTCGCACCGGCTGCGCGACCCGGCGCAGGGCGGGGGCGCGCTGCTGGATCTCGGGGTGTACCCGGTGTCGTTCGCGCAGTTGCTGCTCGGCGAGCCGGACGGGGTCACGGCGAGCGCGGTCCGCTCCGAGGAGGGCGTGGACCTCCAGACGGGCGCGGTGCTGACCTGGGCGGGCGGGGCGCTGGCCGCGCTGCACTGCTCGCTGGTCGGCGCGACGGGCACCACGGCGTCGGTGACGGGGTCGGCGGGCCGGATCGACGTACCGGACGGGTTCTTCCACCCGGAGCGGTTCGTGCTGCACCGCGCGGGCCGCGACCCGGAGGAGTTCGTCCTCGACCCGGCGGACGGCCCGCGCTCCACCTTGCGGCACGAGGCCCGCGAGGTGATGCGCGCCCTGCGGGCCGGTGAGAAGGAGTCCCCGCTCGTCCCGCTGGACGGCACCCTCGCGGTGATGCGGACGCTGGACACGATCCGCGACCGGATCGGCGTCCGCTACCCGGGCGAGACGGTCTGACCGCGACCGGACCACCACCCGACCCTCGATTTCCGCATGGCGGACTATAAATTCCGCACGCGGGGCTCCGGGCCGTCATCGATCCCGTAGCCTGCGGCTCCATGGATGCCAAGAACACCGAGGACCACCCGGAGCAGGAGCAGGAGCAGGTGCGGGAGCAGGTAGAGGCGCAGGCGGAGCGCTCGGGCGGGTCACGGGTCGCGATCGTGACCGGCGCGGGCTCCGGGATCGGTCGCGCGGTCGCCGTCGAACTGCTGCGCTCCGGCTGGTCGGTGGCGCTGGCCGGGCGGCGGCCCGGGACCCTGGAGGAGACGGCGGCGCTGGTGCCGGGCGCGGACCCGCTCGTCGTCCGCACGGATGTGGCCCGGCAGGAGGACGTGACCGCACTGTTCGCGGCGGTCCTCGGCCGCCATGGCCGCCTGGACCTGCTGTTCAACAACGCCGGCACCTTCGGTCCGGGCGGGGTGCCGGTCGAGGAACTGTCCTACGACGCCTGGCGGCATGTGGTGGACACCAACCTCAACGGGGCGTTCCTGTGCGCCCAGGCCGCCTACCGGCAGATGAAGGAGCAGGATCCCCGGGGCGGCCGGATCATCAACAACGGCTCGATCAGCGCCCACACCCCGCGCCCCCGCTCGGCCGCCTACACCGCCACCAAGCACGCCCTCACCGGCCTCACCAAGGCCCTGTCCCTGGACGGCCGTCCGTACGGGATCGCCGTCTCGCAGATCGACATCGGCAACGCGGCCACCGACATGACCGCCCGGATGCAGTCGGGGGTGCTCCAGGCCGACGGCTCGGTGGCGCCGGAACCGGTGATGGACGCGGCCGATGTGGCCCGGACCGTACGGCACATGGCGGAACTGCCGCTGGAGGCGAACATGCAGTTCGTGACGGTGCTGGCGACGGGGATGCCGTTCATCGGGCGCGGCTGAGCGCCCGCCCGGGGCCCGCTTCACCCGCCGTACAAGTGGAGTTATCCGGTCCGCGGCATTGCGGCCCCTGACGCACCTGTGCTCAACTTCCCTCCACCAGAGCTTCACACTTGGGGGTCGGGGCTTCCGAGGCCCGCTCCCAGGGGGCGCTTTCCGCGGCCCACTCCGAGGGGGGAGGCGGCCGTCCCGCGGCCCGGAAGGGGGTGGACCTCGCGAGGGACCGCGAGGGACGCACCGGCCCGCGGGACGGCCGCGCCAATTCCGGAAGCCTGATCGCCGGTTACGCCTGCCCCGTCTCGAAGCGGGAGATGTGGCGGCCGTCCGGTGCCACCACGAAGCTCCACCGGGTGCGCATCTCGCCCCAGGTGTCGTTGCGGTAGCGGGCCACCAGGGAGCGCCCGCTGTCCGATTCGACGTCCAGATGGCCGTGGGAGGAGAAGATCTCCCGGTCGATCCAGTCGTCGAGGTCCCGGTCGGAACCGTCGTCCGACATGGTCGCGCCGGGGGTGAGCAGCGCCATGAAGGCGTCCCGGTCATGGGCGTTCACGGCGGTGACGAACGCGCGGACGGCCGGATCGCTGAGCTTGGCGGTCTGAATCGTCATACCGGCCAGCCTCACACCGCGCGCGGGGCCCCGCCACCCGGCCCTTACCCCCCTCCCCTGTGCGCCCGCCACCCGATCGGCCCTCCAGGACGCGGCGGCGCCCCCGCCGCGATGCCACGGTGATCGGAAGCGCCGTCCTTGGAGGCGCCCTCCTCGGACGCGCCCTGCTTGGACGCGCACTGCTGGACGCGCCCTGCTGGACAGGCCCTGCTGGATGAGCCCCCCTGGACGCGACCGCCCCGCCGACGCCGACTCGCTCGCCAACCCCCCGACCCACCGACCCACCGACCCGCCCCGGGAGCCACCGTGACCTGTGCCGACCGACGTGATCTGGGCCTGCTCCTGCTCCGGCTGTCCACCGGCGGGGTGCTGGCCGCCCATGGCGCCCAGAAACTGCTCGGCTGGTTCGGCGGCCACGGCATCGAGGGCACCGGCCTGTACATGGAGTCCGTCGGCTACCGTCCCGGCCGTGCCAGCGCCGTCGCCGCGGGTCTGGCGGAGGCGGGCGGCGGCACCCTGCTGGCGCTCGGCCTGGCGACCCCGGCCGCGGGCGCGGCGGCGGCCGGGGCGATGACGGGCGCGGCGGCCGTGCACGCCCCCCACGGCTTCTTCGCCCAGGAGGGCGGCTTCGAGTACCCCGTCGCCCTCGGCCTGGCCGCGACCGGTCTCGCCGTCGCCGGCCCCGGGCGACTGTCCCTGGACCACGCCCTCGGCCACGCCCTGAACCGCGGCTGGATGGTCCCGGCCGCGCTGGGGGTGACGGCGGCGGCGACGGCCGTGGTGGTCGGACTGCGGGCGCGGCGGCTGCGCCAGGAGGTGACGGGCGGGCAGGAGGCCCTGTTCGACGAGGAACAGGCACTGTCCTCCTGAGCACCACCCCACCTCATCCCACCCCTTGATCATACAATCACTCTTAGTCGTCAAAAGATTACCGGCTGTCGTCCCGGGCACCTTCGAAGTGAGGAACTCGGGGTTCGGGGAAGGGGGTTGGTCGTCCGTGGGGTCGCACTTATGGCTGCGCCGGATGGCCTATCCCGTGCTGCTGCTGGCGACCTTCGTCACTCCCGCGGCGGCCCTCGCGCTCGATCTCGACCGCGCCCCGACGACCACGGTGTTCCAGTACGGCGTCATCGGCTATCTGGTGCTCCTGGAGCATCTGATCCCCTATGACCGCTCCTGGAACCCCACCCGCCGCGAATGGGGCTGGTACGGGGTCTACTTCGTCCTCACCGCGATCGGCAGCATCACCGCGCAGTTGCTGGTGGACGCCCTGGTCTCGGTGCTCTCCCCGGCCGAGCCGGCGCTCCCTGCGGCCGTCGAGATCCCCTGCGCGCTGCTGGTGGGATCGCTGGCCAGCTACACGGTGCACCGCCTGGGCCACACCAACCGCTGGCTGTGGCGGCTGCACGGCGTCCACCATGTGCCGGAGAAGGTCAATGTGGCCAACAACGGCGTCAACCATGTGCTGGACGTGCTGTTCGCGCAGACCGGGGTGCAACTGGCCCTGAGCCTGCTGGGGTTCTCCCGGGACACGGTGTTCGTGGTCGGCCTCTTCGTGATCACCCAGGGCTATTTCATCCACGCGAACATCGATGTGCGGCTGGGCCGGCTCAACCACTGGCTGGCGGGTCCGGAGCAGCACCGGCTGCACCACAGCACCGATCTGTCGGAGGCCGGTCACTACGGTTCGGATCTCGCCGTGTGGGACCGAATATTCGGCAGCTACACCTGGTGTCCGGACCGCAGACCCCGTGCGGTGGGCCTGAGCGACCCGACGTCCTTCCCCAGGACCGAGGCCGTGCTCAGCAGCCACACCCAGGCCCTGCGGGGCCCGGTGCGCTGACCCCGCGCCCTTCCGGAACCCGCTGACCGGCTCCGGACCACGCGGCCCGCCCCGGCCCCCGGCCCGAACCGGACCACCAGGCCCCTCCACCGTGCCGTCCGCACGACGCGGCGACCGCCTGTCGCCCGCGCGCCCCCGTACGGCCACCATCCGCCCGGCCCCCGGCCGGGTCGTCGCCCTGCCCTTTCCCCCGTGTCCGCGCGTGCCGCTCACGCGCTCACACCATGACAGACCTAGGACTCGGCCATGTCCCACCCCTCGCCCGCCGTCCCCCGCGACAAGATCGCGATCATCGGAATCGGCTGCCGCCTGCCCGGCGGCGCCAGCGACCACCGCGCCTTCTGGCAGAACCTGGTCGACGGCAGAGACTGCATCACGGCGACGCCCCCGGACCGCTACGACACGGCGACCCTGGGCAGCCGGGACAAGGCCACCCCGGGACGGCTGGTCGGCGGACGCGGCGGGTACATCGACGGGTTCGACGAGTTCGACCCGGCCTTCTTCGGCATCAGCCCGCGCGAGGCCGCCCATATGGACCCGCAGCAGCGCAAGTTGCTGGAGGTGTCCTGGGAGGCGCTGGAGGACGGCGGACAGCGGCCCGGTGAGCTGGCGGGCACCGATGTCGGGGTGTTCGTCGGCGCGTTCACCCTGGACTACAAGATCCTCCAGTTCGCCGACCTCGGCTTCGAGACCCTGGCCGCGCACACCGCGACCGGCACGATGATGACGATGGTGTCGAACCGGATCTCGTACTGCTTCGACTTCCGCGGCCCCAGTGTCTCGCTGGACACGGCGTGCAGTTCCTCGCTGGTGGCGGTGCATCTGGCCTGCCAGAGCCTGAGCCGGGGCGAGAGCGGTCTCGCGCTGGCCGGCGGCACCCTGCTGCACATGGCGCCGCAGTACACCATCGCCGAGACCAAGGGCGGTTTCCTCTCCCCCGAGGGCCGCTCCCGCACCTTCGACGCGTCGGCGGACGGCTATGTGCGCGCCGAGGGCGTGGGCATCGTCGCCCTGAAGCGGCTGGACGACGCCCTGCGCGACGGCGACCCGATCCACGCCGTGATCACCGGCAGCGGCGTCAACCAGGACGGCCGGACCAACGGCATCACCGTGCCCAGTGCCGACGCGCAGGTCGCGCTGATCGAGCGGGTGTGCGCGGAGGCCGGGGTGGTGCCGGGCAGCCTCCAGTACGTGGAGGCGCACGGGACGTCGACGCCGGTCGGGGATCCCATCGAGGCGGGGGCGCTGGGGCGGGCGCTGGCCATCGGGCGGGAGCCGGGCGCCGAGTGCTATGTGGGGTCGGTCAAGACCAACATCGGGCACACCGAGTCGGCGGCCGGGATCGCCGGGCTGATCAAGACCGCGCTGGCCCTTGAGCACCGGACCATCCCGCCGCACATCAATCTGGAGCAGCTCAACCCGGCGATCGACGCGGACGCCCTGCCGTTCCGCATCCCGACCCGGGCGGTCGAGTGGCCCGAGCACGAGGGGCCCGCGCGGGCCGGGGTGAACTCCTTCGGGTTCGGCGGGACGAACGCGCATGTGCTGCTGGAGGCGGCACCGGAGCGAGGGGAGCGACCGGAGCCCGACGGGACGCCCGGGGTCGCGGAAGCGTCCGGGACTGCCTGGGCCGTCGGGGCTGCTGGGGCCTCTGGAATCGGTGGGGCCTCTGGAATCGGCGGGGTCACCGGGGCCGCCGGGACGGTCGGAGCCCGCGGGGCCGCCGAGACCCCTGGGACCGCCGAGGCACCCGGAATCCCCGGGGCCGCCGAGACCCTCGGGACCGCCAGGACCGCCGAGACCCGCAGGGCCGCCGAGGCCCTCGGCACCCCCAGGACCGCCGAGACCCCCGAGACCGCTGGGACCGCCGGGACCGCTGGGCCCCCCGGGACCACCGAGACCGCCGAGACCACCGAGACCGCCGAGACCACCGAGACCGCCGAGACCGCCGAGACCGCCGGAAACACCGAACCCCCCGGCGCCACCAAGGCGACCGGAGTCTCCGAGACCCCCGGAACCCCCGACACCCCCAGCACCCCCGGAACCCCTGGCACCCCCAGCACCCCCACCTTCTCGCTGCTCCCCCTCACCACCCGTGATCCGGAGCTGCTCGCCGAGGCCGCCGCCGGGATCCGGGACGAGTTGGCGGGGGGCGCGGCGCTGACCGATGTGGCGTTCACGCTCGCCCGGCGCCGGGAGCATCTGGACGCGCGCCTCGCCGTGGTGCACGACACGCCGGAGGTGCTGGCGGAGGCGCTGGGAGCCGCCGCGCGCGGGGAGGCGCACCCGGGGCTGGTGACCGGGCAGCGGCGGGCCGATCCGCGGCTGGTGTGGGTGTTCACCGGGATGGGGCCGCAGTGGTGGGCGATGGGCCGGGAGCTGTTCGCGACCGAGCCGGTCTACCGGGCGGCGGTCGAGGAGTGCGACCGGGAGATCCGGGAGCTGACCGGCTGGTCGCTGGTGGAGGAGCTGGCCGCCGACGAGGCCGACTCGCGGATGGCGGAGACCTGGCTCGCCCAGCCCGCCAACTTCGCCGTCCAGGTGGGCCTCGCCGCGCTGTGGCGCAGCCGGGGCGTGCGGCCGGACGCGATCGTCGGGCACAGCACCGGTGAGGTGGCCGCGTTCCACGAGGCCGGGGTCTACACCCTGCGGGAGGCGTGCACGGTCGTCGTGCACCGCAGCCGGCTCCAGCAGAAGCTGGTGGGCACCGGGGCGATGCTGGCGGTGAGCCTGTCGGAGGAGGAGGCGCAGCGGCTCGTCGCGCCGTACGCGGACCGGGTGTCGGTGGCGGCCGTGAACAGCCCGACCGCGATCACCCTGGCCGGGGACGAGGCGGCACTCGGGGAGCTGGCGGAGGCGCTGCGGCTGAGGGATGTGTTCGCCAAGTTCCTCGCCGTGCGGGTGCCGTACCACAGCCCTCGGATGGACCCGATCAAGGAGGAGTTGCTGGCGTCGCTGGCCGGGCTTGAGCCGGGGCGGGCGCGGGTGCCGCTGTATCTGACCGGAGGGCTGGCCGCGGCGGCGCAGGGGCGGGCCGAGGGGCCCGAGCTGGACGCGGACTACTGGTGGCGCAATGTGCGTGACAGCGTGCGGTTCCGGGACGCGGTGGACCGGCTGGTCGGGGACGGGTTCGGGCTGTTCCTGGAGATCGGGCCGCACCCGGTGCTGGGGCACTCCATCGCCGAGTGCCTGACGGCGGCCGGGGCCGAGGGGCGCAGTGTGCCGTCGATCCGGCGGCAGGAGGGCGAGCGGGAGCGGTTCGCCCTGGGGCTGGCCGCGCTGCACACCCTGGGGGTGGACATCGACTGGGCGGCGCTGCACCCGCGCGGGCGGGTCGTCCCGCTGCCGCGCTACCCGTGGCGGCGCGACCGGCACTGGACCGAGCCGAAGGCCGTCGAGCAGATCCGGCTCGGCAGGCGGACGCATCCGCTGCTGGGGCGGCGGATGGCGACGGCCGAGCCGGTCTGGGAGGCGCGGCTCGATGTCGAGGCGCTGCCGTATCTGGACGATCACCGGATCCAGGGCAACGCGCTGTTCCCGGCGGCCGGTTATGTGGAGATGGCGACGCAGGCGGTGCGGGCGCTGACCGGCGGCGGTGAGGCGGTGATCGCCGACGTGGAGCTGCGCAAGGCGCTGTTCCTGCCGTCGCAGGGGGCGGCGAGCGCCGGTGTGCAGCTGTCGTTCTCGCCGCAGGACGCCGGGTTCACGGTGGCGAGCGGGTCCGGCGAGGAGGGCCGGGAGCCGTCGGTGCACGCGCGCGGGGTGGTGCGGACCGGGCAGCGCGCGGCGGGCGCGCGGGCGCTGGACACCGAGGCCGTGCGGGCGCGCGGTGTGCGGCGGCTGACGGGCGCCGAGTGCTATGCGGCGCTGGCGGAGCTGGGCTACCACTACGGTCCGGCGTTCCAGGGCATCGAGGAGGTGTGGATCGGGCCCGGTGAGGCGCTGGCCCGGATCCGGCCCACCGCGCCGATCGGGGCCGACGCGGCCGGGCACCATATGCATCCGGTGCTGCTGGACTCCTGCTTCCAGACGTTGCTGACCCCGCAGTTGCTGGCGGGCTCGGGCGGTTCGGGCGGGATCCGGCTGCCGCTGTCGATCGCCGAGGTGCGGATGGCGGCGGTCGGCGACCGCGTGATCTGGGCGCACGCGGTCGTGACCCGCGAGGACGGCGGCGAACTCACCGGTGACATCGCTGTCCACGACGAGGAGGGCGCCCCGCTGGGCCGGGTGAGCGGCTTCCGGGCGGCCGATGTGGAGCGGGCGTCGGCGGCGGTGAGCGTGAGCACCGTCGACTCCTGGCTGGCGGACGTCGGCTGGGTGGAGCGGCCCCGGGAGCCGGAGGCGGCGCGGGGCGCCCCGCGCTGTCTGCTGCTGGCCGACGCGCACGGCGTGGCCGACGCGCTGGCCGCGGAGATCGCCGACCGAGGCGGCCACTGCCACCTGGTCCGCCCCGGTGCGGCCTATCACCTGGCCGGGGACGGGCGGGAGTCGACGGTGCGGCCGGGGTCGGCGGAGGATCTGCGGCGGCTGTTCGCGGAGCTGGCGGCGGCCGGGGCGGGCCCGTACGACGAGGTCGTGCATCTGTGGTCGCTGGATCTGCCCGCGCTGGACGCGGCGGGCGGCGCCGAGGAGCTGCGGGAGGCGTCCGGCGCCACCGGCTACTCGCTGGTCGCGCTCGCCCAGGCCCTGACCGGGGGCCGGCTGCACATCGTCACCCGGGGCACCCAGGCGGTGCGGCCCGGCGATCCGGTGGAGCCGGTGGGCGCCCCGGCGTGGGGCGTCGGCCGGGTGCTGTGGCAGCAGGAGCTCACCGCCCGGCGCGGGCGCCTGATCGACCTCGACCCGGTGGCCGGGGACCCGCGCGCGGAGGCGGCGGCGCTGCTGCGGGAGCTGACCGGCACCGACGGCGAGGACGAGATCGCGGTGCGCGGCGAGCGGCGGTTCACCAGCCGACTCGCGCCCGTCGAGGGGCTGACCCGGCCGCTGCCGCTGCGGCTGCGGGCCGACGGGGCGTATCTGGTGACCGGCGCGTTCGGCGCGCTGGGGCGGCTGCTGTGCCGGGCGCTGGTGGGCTGGGGGGCGCGGCGGCTGATCCTGGTCGGCCGGACCCGGCTGCCGGAGCGGTCCGCGTGGCGGGACACCGACCCCGACTCGGCGACCGGCCGGGCCGTGGCCTTCGTACGGGAGCTGGAGGCGCTCGGGGCGCAGCCGGTGCTCGCGCCGCTGGATGTGGCGGACGAGGCGGCGCTCGCCGGGTGGCTGGCGGAGTACCGGCGGCTGGAGTCGCCGCCGGTGCGCGGGGTGTTCCATCTGGCGGGGCAGGTGCGGGACACCCTGCTGCCGGAGATGGACCGGGAGACGTTCGCCGCCGTGCACGACCCGAAGGTGGCCGGCGCGTACGCCCTGCACCGGCAGTTCGCGGACGAACCGCTGGACCACTTCGTGCTGTTCTCGTCCATCGCCTCGCTGCTGACCACCGCCGGGCAGACCAACTACGCGGCGGGCAACGCCTTCCTGGACGCGCTGGCCCAGCACCGGCGCTCGCGCGGGCTGCCCGGCCTCAGCCTCGACTGGGGGCCCTGGGCGACCGGCATGGTCGAGGAACTCGGGCTGGTCGAGCACTACCGGGTGAACCGCGGCATGAGTTCGCTGTCGCCGGACGCGGGAATGGCCGTCCTGGAGCGGGTGATCGGGCAGGACCGGGCACAGTTGCTGGTGGCGACGGTGGTGGACTGGCCGGTGTTCCTGGCCTGGTATCCGGTGGAGCCGCCGCTGGTCGGGGAGCTGGCCGCCGCCGGGGGCGGGGCGGGCGCCGGGGCCGGGGGTGAGCACGGCGGGTTCCTGGACGCGTTCCGGGGAGCCGGGGAGCCGGAGCGGCGGGCGCTGGTCGCCGAGCGGTTCACGGCCGTCGTCGCGGGCGTGCTGCGGGTGCCCGCCGAGCGGGTGGAGCCGTCGGCGGCGCTGGGCGCGCTGGGGCTGGACTCGCTGCTGGCGATGGAGCTGCGCTCCCGGATCCACGCCGAACTGGGGCTCGCGCTGCCGGTCGTCACCCTGCTGGGGGCGGCGCCGGTCGCGGAGCTGGTCGGGCGGCTGCACGAGGGGCTCGCGGAGCTGGTCGCCGAGGGCGCGCAGGAGGGGATCGGCGCCGAGGTCGAGCTGTTCGAGGACGAGGCGCGGCATCCGCTGACCCAGAACCAGAAGGCCCTGTGGTTCCTGAAGCAGCTCAACCCCGACGGGTTCGCCTACAACATCGGCGGCGCGGTCGAGGTGCGGGTGGCGCTGGACCCGGAGCTGATGTTCGAGGCGTTCCGCACCCTCGTCGCCCGGCATCCGAGCCTGCGGGCCACCTTCGTCCCCGAGGAGGGGCGGCCGGTGCAGCGGGTGGCGCCCGCCGCCGAGGCCGCCGCCCGCGCGGACACCGCGCTGTTCGATGTGGAGGGCATGGCCTGGGACGACATCCACGCGCTGATCGTGCGCGAGTACCGCGAGCCGTACGACCTGGAGCGGGATCCGCTGGTGCGGCTGCGGCTGCTGCGCCGGGCCGATGACCGGTGGGTGCTGATGAAGGCCGTCCACCACATCGTCTCGGACGCCATCTCGACGTTCACCTTCATCGAGGAACTCCTCGCGGTCTACGAGGCGCTGCGCCGGGGCCGGTCCCTGGAGCTGCCCCCGCCGGCCGCCCGCTATCTGGACTTCCTCAACTGGCAGAACCGCTTCCTGGCGGGCCCGGAGGCGCGCCGGATGCTGGACTACTGGAAGGCGCACCTCCCGGCCGAGGTGCCGGTCCTGGACCTGCCCACCGACAAGCCCCGCCCCCCGGTGCAGACCCACAACGGGGCGTCGGAGTTCTTCGTGCTGGACGAGGAGCTGAGCGCCCGGGTCCATGAGCTGGCCCGCGAGCACCAGGTGACGGTGTTCATGGTGCTGATCAGCGCCTACTACGTGCTGCTGCACCGCTACTCCGGGCAGGACGACATCATCGTCGGCAGCCCGGTCACCGGCCGCACCCAGGAGGAGTTCTCCTCCGTGTACGGCTACTTCGTCAATCCGCTGCCGCTCCATGTGCACCTGGGCGACGGGCCGACCGTCGAGCAGCTGCTGGCGCGGGTGCGGGAGGTGGTGCTCGGCGGGCTCGACAACCAGGAGTATCCGTTCGTGCTGCTGGTGGAGGAGCTGGGGCTCCAGCACGACCCGAGCCGCTCGGCGGTGTTCCAGGCGATGTTCATCCTGCTCACCCACAAGGTGGCCACCCAGAAGTACGGCTACCGCCTGGAGTACATCGAACTCCCGGAGGAGGAGGGCCAGTTCGATCTGACGCTGTCGGTGTACGAGGACGAGGCGGACCGGCGCTTCCACTGCGTCTTCAAGTACAACACCGACCTGTTCGAGCCGGAGACCATGCGCCGGCTGTCCACGCACTACGTCCAGGTCCTGGACGCCCTCACCCGCGCGCCGGGCGCGCACCCGGCGGATCGGCTCCAGCTTCTCGCCGCGCCCGAGCGGCGGCGGATCCTCGGGGAGTGGAGCGGCGCCGGGCGCCGGGCCGCCGGTCCCGGGGTGCCGGTGCACGAGCTGATCGGGCGGGTCGCCGCCGAACACCCGGAGTCCCTCGCGGTCCGGATGCCCGCCGAGGACGGCGGCGCCCGGCTGACCTACGGCGATCTCGACATCCGCAGCCGCCGTGCGGCCGGGCGGCTGCGCGCGCTGGGGGTGGGCGAGGGCGCGGTGGTCGCGGTCTGCATGGCGAAGTCGCCGGAGCTGATCGTGACGCTGCTGGCGGTGTGGCGGGCGGGCGGCGCGTATCTGCCGCTCGACCCGGGCAACCCGGCCGACCGGCTGGCGTCCCTGGTGGAGCAGACCGGGGCGGCGCTCGTGGTGGTCGACGCGGCGGGCGGCGAGCGGCTGGCCGGACGGCCGTACACAGAGCTGTGCGCCCCGGCGGACGGGCCGGACGACGGCGCGGTGGAGCCGACCGTCTCCCTCGACAGCCCCGCCTATGTCATCCACACCTCCGGCTCCACCGGGACGCCCAAGGCGGTCCGGGTCAGCCACCGCAATCTGGCCGCCGCCTACGCCGCCTGGCACGAGGCGTACCGGCTCGGGGACGAGGTGCGGGTCCATCTCCAGATGGCGGGCCCGGCGTTCGATGTCTTCACCGGTGATCTGGTGCGCGCCCTGTGCTCGGGCGGGACCCTGGTGCCGGTCGGCCGGGAGCTGCTGTTCCACACCGGCCGGCTGTACGCGGCGATGCGCGCGGAGGGTGTGGACGGCGCGGAGTTCGTCCCGGCCGTGGTGCGGGCGCTGCTGGCGCACTGCGAGCGCGAGGGCCTCGGGCTGGACTTCCTGCGGCTGCTGGCGGTCGGCTCGGACACCTGGACGGTCGCCGAGTACGAGCGGCTGCGCGCCCTGTGCGGCCCGGACACCCGGGTGGTCAATTCCTACGGCCTGACCGAGGCGACCATCGACACCACCTGGTTCGAGGGCCCCGCCGACGGCCTGGAACCCGGCCGGATGGTGCCGATCGGACGCCCCTTCCCGGGCGCCGAGGTGTACGTCCTGGACCGGCACGGCGAGCCGGTGCCGCCCGGTGTCGCGGGCGAGCTGTGGATCGGCGGGGCCGGGGTCGCCCTCGGCTATCTCGGCGACGCCGCGCAGACCGCCGACCGCTTCACCGTCCGTGAGCTGGACGGGCGCCCGGTGCGGCTGTACCGGACCGGGGACCTGGCCCGCTGGGACACCGGCGGCACCATCCATCTGCTGGGCCGGGCCGACTCCCAGGTCAAGGTCGCCGGGCACCGGGTGGAGCCGGGCGAGATCGAGTCCCAGCTCGCCCGCAGGCCCGAGCTGGAGCGGGCGGTGGTGGTGGTCCGGCCGGACGCCCTCGGCGAGAACACCCTGTGCGCGTACGGGGTCGCCGCGCCCGGTCACCGGCTGGACTGGCGGGAGCTGCGCCGGGACCTCGGTGAGCGGCTGCCGACCTATCTGATCCCGTCCTCCTTCACCGAGTTGCCCGCGCTGCCGCTCACCGCCAACGGCAAGGTGGATGTGGCGGCGCTGCCCGAGCCCCGGTTCGTCACCGGCGAGGAGGCGCACGAGCCGCCGGTCACCCTGTACGAGACCCGTACCGCCGAGCTGTGGCGGACGCTGCTGTCCCTGGAGTCGCCGGGGCTCCAGGACGACTTCTTCGAGGCGGGCGGCAGTTCCATCAAGCTGATCGAGCTGATCCACGGGCTGCGCGGCGCGTTCGGGGTGGATGTCCCGGTCAGCCGGCTGTTCCAGGTGACGACCCTGCACGGCATGGCCCGTACGGTCGAGGACATCGTCACCGGGCGGCTGCCGGGCTCCCAGCCCTATCTGACCTTCCACCGGGACCACCGGGGCGCAAGGGAGCCGGTGTTCTGCTTCCCGCCCGCCGGGGGCCACGGCCTGGTGTACCGGCGGCTCGCGGAGCAGCTCCCCGAGTACGAGGTGATCGCGTTCAACTATCTCGCCGGGGACGGCAAGGTGGCGCGGTACGCCGATCTGGTCGAGGCGCTGCGCCCGATCGGCCGGTGCGCGCTGCTGGGCTACTCGCTGGGCGGCAATCTGGCCTTCGAGGTGGCCAAGGAGCTGGAGCGGCGCGGGCGCGAGGTCTGCGACGTGGTGATTCTCGACTCGTACCGGATCGACGCCGGGTTCACCCCGGGGCCGGAGCATCTCGCGGCCTTCGAGCAGGAGCTGAGCGAGCATCTGCGCAAGCACACCGGCTCGGACGCGGTGGCCCGCGAGACCCTGGAACAGGCCCGCGACTACATCGGGTTCAGCGGGCGCACCCCCAACACCGGCACGGTCGGGGCGCGGGTCACGGTGATCTCCGACGCGCTGAAGACCGCGTTCTACGCGGCCGGGGAGCGCGGCACCTGGCACGGCACGTCCACGGTCCGCACCGAGGTGCTGCGCGGCACCGGCGCCCACGCCGACATGCTGGACCCGGGGTGCGTGGAGCACAACGCGGGCCTGGTCCGGGAGGTGCTGACCGGCGCGGTGGTGGTCGAACCGGCACCGGAGCCACCGTACGAGCCCGCCGAACCCGCCGGGCCGGTGCGGCGGCCCGCCCGGCGCGGCCGGACCGCCCTGCCGGGCCCGCTGCCCCGTACCTCGGTGCTGGAGCAGCCACAGGCACCCCGCATCGAGCGCACCACGACACCGGCCCCGACAGCGACACCGACACCGACACCGGCGCCCACACCCACCGCCCGCCCGGAGCTGACCGCGGCCGGGGAGCAGACGGCGGCCAAAGCGGCGAAGGAGGCGACCCCCCATGCGCCGTAGCCGAAGGGCGCCCTGGGAGGCGCGGACGCGGACGGCGGAGCAGCCGCCCCGGGTGATCATCGTGGGCGCGGGCGTCGGCGGGCTGTCCGCCGGGTGCTACGGCCAGATGAGCGGGATGGAGACCCGGGTCTTCGAGAAGCATGTGCTGCCCGGCGGCTGCTGCACGGCCTGGGGCCGGGACGGCTATGTCTTCGACTACTGCATCGAGTGGCTGATCGGCACCGCCCCCGGCAACGACGCCCACCAGGTGTGGCGCGAACTGGGCGCGCTGGACGGCAAGACGATCCGCAACTTCGACATCTTCAACACGGTGGTCGACGCCGACGGCCGCTCGGTGGCGTTCTACAACGACCCCGACCGGCTGGAGGCCCATCTGCTGGGCCTGTCCCCCGGCGACGCCCGACTGATCCGGACGTTCTGCCGGGATCTGCGCGGCTTCGGCGACCTGGATCTGTTCTCGTTCCTGAAACCGGCCCCGCTGATGACGCTGCGGGAGAAGGCGCGGGCGGCCCGCAAGATCCTGCCCAAGCTGAATCTGCTGCGGCGCACCGCGGGCACCTCGATGGAGGCGTTCGCGGCCCGCTTCGAGGATCCGCTGCTGCGGCGGGCGCTGCCGTACATCTTCTTCCAGGACCACGAGGTCTTCCCGCTGATGCCGTACCTGTTCAACATGGCGGGCGCGCACCGGTCCAACACGGGCTTCCCGCAGGGGGGTTCGCTGGGGCTCGCCCGGTCCATCGAGGAGCGCTACACCTCGCTGGGCGGCCGGATCGACTACCGGTCCAGGGTGGAGCGGATCCTCGTGGAGGACGGGCGCGCGGTGGGGGTGGAGCTGCGCGGCGGTGAACGGCACTACGCCGACCATGTGGTGGCGGCCTGCGACGGCGCCACCACCCTGGACCGGCTGCTGGACGGCCGGTACTCCAGCTCCCGGGTGCGGCGGCTGTTCGACACGCTGCCGGACACCCCGGAGTCGGTGTACCCGGGGGTGGTGTCGGTGTTCGTCGGCTTCGACGGGGACGTCCCGGCGGACGCCCCGCACAGCGCGACCTATCTGCTCTCCGACGCCGACAGCGCCCGGCTGCCGGGGGTGCTCCAGAACAGTCTGGTGGTGCAGTTGCGCTCCCGGTTCTCCGACGGCCTCGCGCCGCCCGGGAAATCGGTGATCCATTGCACGTACTTCAGTGACTACACCTCCTGGAAAACCCTGCGGAGCACCGATCGCCGGGCCTATCGGGCGCGCAAGGAGACGGTCGGGGAATTCGTCCGGGAATTCCTGGAGCGCCGGTATCCGGGTATCGCGGCGCGGATCGAGGTGACCGATGTGGCCACCCCGGTCACCACCGAGCGCTACACCGGGAATCTGGGCGGTTCCATTCTCGGCTGGAAGTCCTTCACGGACGCCGAGGACCTGGTGCAGGGGCTGATCGACAAGGACCGGCTGCGGCTGCCGGGGCTGGCCGGGCTGTCGCTGGCCGGGCAGTGGTTCACCGGCGGCGGGCTGGTGCGGGTCGCGGCCGGCGGGCGGTTCGTCGCCCAGTACCTGTGCGACGAGTGGGGACTGCCGTTCCGGGCGTGGGAGAGCACGGGCGGCGAGGCATGGCACACGGGGAAGCTGGGCCGGCTGCCCCAGCTCGACCAGAGCATGAGGTGACGGCGGGAGTGGGCGTGACCAGGAACGACGTACGCGCGACAGCACCGGACGGGTCACCCCGCCGGACGATGATCATCATCGGGGCGGGGCTGGGCGGACTGTCCACCGGCTGCTACGCGCAGATGAACGGCTATGAGTCCCGGATCTTCGAGATGCACGAGATCCCCGGCGGCTGCTGCACGGCCTGGGACCGGGGCGATTTCACCTTCGACTGCTGTATCAGCTGGCTGCTGGGCAGCGGGCCAGGCAACGAGATGCATCAGATCTGGCTGGAGCTGGGCGCCCTCCAGGGCAAGGAGATCCGCCATTTCGACGTCTTCAACGTGGTGCGGGGCCGGGACGGACGCAGCGTCTATTTCTACTCCGACCCGGACCGGCTGGAGGCCCATCTGCGAGAGATCTCCCCGGCGGACGGCCGCCGCATCCGGGGCTTCTGCAACGGCCTCAGAAAATTCCGCGCCTGCCTCGCCGCGTACCCGTTCCTGAAACCGGTCGGGCTGATGGGCCGGGCGGAACGCTGGCGGATGCTGGCGTCCTTCGTCCCCTACTTCAATGTCATCCGGAAATCGATCAGCGTCCTGATGACCGAGTACTCGGCGAAGTTCAAGGACCCGCTGCTGCGCGAGGCATTCAATTTCGTCCTGTACGAGAAGCATTCCGCGTTCCCGGTGCTGCCGTTCTACTTCCAGATGGCCTCGCACGCCAATCTGTCGGCCGGGGTGCCCGAGGGCGGCTCGCTGGGCCTGTCCACCTCCATCGAGGAGCGCTACCGGCGGCTCGGCGGGGAGGTCACCTACAACGCGAAGGTCGAGGAGATCCTCGTCGAGGACGACCGGGCGGTCGGGGTGCGGCTGAGCGACGGCCGGGAGTTCCGCGCGGACATCGTGGTCTCGGCGGCCGACGGCCACGCCACCACCATGCGCCTGCTGAAGGGCCGCTATCTGCCCGACGAGTACCGGCGCCTCTACAACGAGGTCATCGACCGGCCCGGCATGGTCTTCCCCGGCTATGTGGCCCTCTTCCTCGGGCTGCGCCGCCCCTTCCCCGAGGGCGACCCCTGCACCACCCATCTGCTCACCGAGGAGGAGGCGGCCCGGCTCACCGGCATCCGCCACCCCAGCGTCAACGTCCAGTTCCGCAGCGTCCACTACCCCGAGCTGTCCCCGGAGCGGACCACCGTCCTCTACGTCACCTACTTCTCCGACGTCGAGCCCTGGCGGGAGCTGAGCGACGGCCCCGAGCAGCGCACCCGCAGCCGGGGCGGCACCGAGCTGCACACCCTGCCGGTGCGCCGCGGCCGGGCCTACTACGAGGGCAAGCACCAGGTGCGGGACGCCCTGCTGGAGCTGCTGGAGCGGCGCTTCCCCGGCCTCAGGGACGCGGTCGCGGTCCGGGATGTGTCCACCCCGCTCACCCAGGTCCGCTACACCGGCAACTACGACGGGACCGTGCTCGGCTGGCAGCCGTTCGTGGAGAGCGGCGAGACCCTGGAGGAGCTGGTCAAGAAGTGGGGCCCCGCCCTGCCGGACCTGGCCAACTTCTACTTCTCCGGCGTATGGGCCACCACCGGCGGACTGATCCGCGCCGCCGCCGCGGGCCGGCACGTCATGCAGTTCGTCTGCCGCGACGACGGCAGGCCGTTCACCGCCGACATCGACACCTCGGCCCCCCCGCCGACCCATGTGGTGATCCCCGTCGCCCCGCGCGACGAACACCCGGTCCGGGCCGGGCAGGACGACGACCAGAACGACAAGGAGACCCCCGATGACCGAGCAGCAGTCGTGCCCCCTGCGCTACCCGTTCACCTCCGCTGAGTGTCTGGACCTCTCCCCGCGCTACCCCGAACTGCGGGCCGGTCCGCTGCCGCGCGTACGGCTGCCGTACGGCGAGGACGCCTGGCTGGTGACCCGGTACGCGGACGCCCGGTTCGTGCTGGCGGACGCCCGGTTCAGCCTGGCCGCCGGGGTGCACCGCGACCAGCCCCGGATGCGCCCGCTGTCCACCAGCGGGGTCGGTCTGATGTCCACCGACGCGCCCGAGCACACCCGGCTGCGCCAGGTGATCTCCCGGCACTTCAGCCCCCGCCGGATCAACCAGCTCACCGACCGCGTCCAGGAGATCGCCACCGAACTGGTGGACCGCATGGAGGAGAAGGGCCCGCCCGGCGACCTCGTCCAGGACTACGCCTTCCCCCTCTCCATCACCCTGATCTGCGATCTGCTGGGCGTCCCCGAGAGCGACCACCGCAAGATCCAGGAGTGGCTGGATCTGATGCTGGCGCACAGTGTGTCGCTGGAGTCGTTCGTCGCCGAGTCGGAGGCGTTCGTCGCCTTCCTCGGCGAACTGCTCGAACTGCGCCGCCGCGAGCCCGGCGAGGACCTCCTCAGCGCCCTGGTCCGGGCCCAGGACGAGGAGGAGCGCCTCACCTACGAGGAGATGTTCGAGCTGGCGGCCGAGCTGCTGACGGCCGGTTTCGTGACCACGTACAACCAGATCTCCAACTTCTCCTACCTGCTGCTGCGCCGCCCCGAGTGGATGTCCCGGCTGCGCGAGGACCCGGAGCGGCTCCCGGCCGCGCTGGAGGAGCTGCTGCGGTACGTGCCCATGCCCAACGGGCTCAACTTCTGCCGGTACGCCACGCAGGATGTGGAGCTGGGCGGGGTGCTGGTACGGGCCGGGGACGCGGTCCTGGTCGATATGAACGCGGCCAACCGGGACCCCGAGGTCTACCGGGACCCCGACGCGCTGGTCCTGGACCGCAAGCCCGAGGCACCGCACCTCAGTTTCGGCCACGGCGCCCACTTCTGCGTCGGCTCCCGGCTGGCCCGTCTGGAACTCCAGATCGCCGTCCGCACCCTGCTGGACCGGCTCCCGGGCCTGAAACCGGCGGTCCCGGAGGAGGAGCTGAAGTGGAAGGCGGAGGCGATGCTGAAGGGGTTGTACGCGTTGCCGGTGATGTGGTGACCGGGTGATTCCAGGGGGTGTGGGATCCCCGTGTCTCACCCTGTGGGATCCCGCCGCCCTCCCCCCAGCAGCACCGCGCACCCCGCCGCCGTCAGCAGCCCGCCCGCCAGGAACGCGGTGCGGACATCGGCGACGGTGAGGACGAGTCCGCCGAGCGCCGCCCCCGCCGCGATGCCCGCGTTGTAGGCGCCGGAGTTGGCGGCCAGGGCGAGATCGGTGCGGCCGGGGGCGCAGTGCAGCATGGCGTTCTGGGTGGTCATGAAGACGGGGCCGAGCGCGCCGCCCACAGGGACGAGGAACAGCACCGCGCCCGGCTGGTGCCCGCCGGTCGCGTACAGCCCGAGCATCCCGGCCGCCTGGACGGCCACGGCGCCGGTGAGGGCGGCCCCCGGACGGCGGTCGAGGAGGACGCCGGTCAGGGTCACCCCGGCCAGACAGGCCACCCCGAACACCACCAGCAGCGCGTTGACCGCACCCGGCGAGAACCGGCCGACCTCGCCGAGGAAGGCCACCAGATAGGTGAACCCGGCGAAGGCGCCGGTGGCGGACAGCGCGCCCGCGATCAGCACGACGGCGAACCGGCGCCGGTCGGGCCGCGGGGCGAAGGCGGCGGGCTCCTCGTCCGGGCGGGAGGTGGGCAGCAGCGCGGCGACGGTGACCAGCGAGGCCAGTCCGAGGAGAGCGAGCAGCGCGACCGGCACCGGCCAGCCGCCCGCCCGGCCCAGCCAGGTCCCGGCGGGCACGCCCAGCACCAGGGCCGGCGACCCGGCGACCGACAGCGCCCCGATCACCCGGCCCCGCACCCGCGCCGGGAACAGCCCCACCGAGACCGGCCCCATCACCGCCCAGAACAGCGCCTGCCCCAGCGCGGTCACCAGCCGCGCCGCGAGCAGCACCCCGTACGAGGGGGCGAACGCGGCGGCGAGGCTGGCGACGACCGGCGCGGCGAGCACCCCGGTCAGCACCTGGCGCCGGGGCACCGCCCGGACGGCGTGCGCGAGCGGCACCGAGGCGACGGCCACGGTGAGCCCGTACCCGGTGACCAGCAGCCCGACGGCCGCGACCGGCACCTCAAGGCTCCCGGCGATCAGCTCCAGCAGCCCGACGGGGAGGTTCTCGGCGGTGTTGAAGGTGAACGCGGCGAGCATCAGGGCGAGGAGGACGGCGATCCCGCGCCAGGAGGTCGCCGACCGCGTCCGGTGTTCCGTCGCCTGCCCCATCCCCCCACGAGACCGGGCGCCCCCACCCCACCGCAACCGATTTCCGCCCCTGCGCCCGCCCCCGGCGCGTCACCGCTCCTCCAGTTCCAGGGTGAGCCGGGCGGCCGTGGTGACCGTCGAGTCGAACACCTGGCAGGCCACGACGGCATGGGTGACCCCGATGGCGGCACGGACCAGATCGAGCCGGGCGGTACCGCCCTCCTCGCCCGGCAGGGTCAGCCGGGCCTCCATCCAACTGGTGGTGGCACTGACCTCGGTGGTGCGGGTGCGCTCCCCGCGCAGCAGCCGGACCTCGCCGTACGCGGCTGTCGTGCGCAGGGCGGGCAGGTCGGGGTCGGTGGTGGTGAGGGTGCCGTCCGGGGTGAGGGTCCAGCGCAGCCGCAGCAGCCGGTCGGCGGTGTCCCGGGCGGCCTGCGCGCGGGTCCCGGCGAGGGGCTGGACGGCGGTGGCGCGGAGGGGGCGGAAGGTGCGGGTGGTGCCCGGGGCGGCCTGGCCGGGGTCGGCGCCGGGTGGGGTGGGGAAGGCGGGGAGGCCCTCGGGGGGTTCGGGGGGCGCGGGGCGGGAGGGGGTGGGGCAGGGGGACGGGAGGGTTCCACCGCCCGCCGGGGCAGGGACGGAGGCGGAGGCGGAGGCGGTGGGTCCGGTGGCGGTCGTCGGCAGCGGGGGCGGGGTGGGGCGGACGGTCAGCAGCCCCAGGAGCAGGAGCAGCGCGGGCAGCAGCAGGGCGGTGGCGTACACCCGGGGCGGGAACGTACCGGTCGCCGTCGGCCCGCCCCGGCCCATGAGCCGGGACCAGCGCCCGGCGAAAAGCGGCCACAGTGCGATCAGTACGAGCATCCCCCACCAGGTGGGCCCGGTGACGAGGGTGTCGTGGAGGAGGGCCAGCGCGGTGCGGGTGGCCTCGGCGGGGGTCTCGCCGAGCAGCCGGTACCCGACGACCGCGCCGAGCAGATCCAGCAGGCTCTCGACCAGTACGGCGACGGGCCACAGCAGCATCAGCAGCACCTGGGCGCCGGTCCGCCGGGAGTGCGCGGTGAACCAGCGGCGCAGGCGCGGCGGTGGGTGGTAGAGATGGGCGGACCGGGAACGGGGCGGCTCGTCCAGGGCCTTGAGCGCGCGCAGCCAGATGTCCTCGCCGAGGGCGCGGACCGCGTACCGGTCGGCGGTCAGCTCCGCCGCCCACAGCGCGCCCACCAGGGTCAGCAGCAGTTGCGGTACGGCCAGCAGCATCAGCACGACCTGCGCGGTGAGCGGCCCCGCCGGAAGCGTCCCGGACGCCACCAGCAGCGCGGCGGGCAGCAGCCCGAACCCCGCGAACAGATACGGCCACGCCTTCACCAGCCCGATCAGCGGACTGCCCAGCCCGGCGACATGCTGCTCCCCATGGCCGAGGTGCCCCACCTCATGCAGCAGGATCGCCTCGGCCGCCGCCCGGTCCCGCACCCACAGCTCCACCAGCGGCCGGAACACCGCGACCCGGGAGGTGCGGGGCCCGCCCGGGTAGACGCGGGCGGGCATCCCACGCAGCAGGGAGATCCGCAGTTCGGCGCGGGGGGCGTGGGCGGCGAGGAAGGCGCGCATCTCGGTGAGGGGGTGGTGGGGGAGGTCGGCGGGGTGGGGGTGAGGGTGGGGGCTGAGGTCGGGGGCTGATGTGTGGCCGGGGTCGGGACTGGGGCGAGGGTTGAGGCCGGGACTGAGGCCGGGGCCGGTGCCGGGGCCCGGGCCGGGGCCGGTGCCGGGGCCGGGGCCGGGGTCCGTTGTGAGGTCGGCGACCCGCTCCGGCGCCAGCAGCCCGTACCGCCGCTCCACCCGCCGCGCCCGCGCGCCCGGCGCGAGAAGGGCGAGCGCCCCCGCCAGCAGCACCAGCGAGGGTGCCGCCAGGACGAGGCTCATGGCCAGGACCGTCAGCAGGCCGAAGGTCTCGGGGAAGTCCTCCTGGCGGTACCAGAGCACCCAGTCGACCATCCCCCAGGTCTGGAGCAAGGCCAGCCCCAGGGTCAGCCACAGCCAGGGCGGAGGCCCCCAGAGCCGCCCGGCACCCCCGGCGTTCACCCCCCGCCACCCCCGCCAGCACCGTCACCCCCACGACCTCCACCGCCCCCACGACCGCCGCCGCGCCACCACCGGAACCACCGGAACCACCGCGACCGGCGGCCACCCGCCGCCCCCCGCACGCTCCCCGCCGCCCCCTCCCGCGCGACCAGCGCGTCGAGGAAGGCGATGGCACCGGCGGGGTCCCCGGAGCCGAGCAGTTCACTGGTGAGCCCGGCGACGAGTTCATCGGCGACATCGGGGGCGACCCCGCGGGCGAGGAGCCGGTCCCGCATCCGCAGGGCGGCCCGCAGCACCTCGGGACTCGGCGGCTCCCCGGCGGCGCCCTCGCCGGGCGGCGGGTCCGGCCCGCCCCGCAGACTCAGCAGCAGCGCGGTGGTGGCGACGGTGTTGGCCAGCTCCGGGCTGGCGAGCACCGCGCGGAGCGCGTCGGCGGCGTGGGCGAGTGCGTCGAGGAGTTCCGGCGGCACCGGCGAGCCCGCCGCCGGTGCCGCCGGGGACGTACACCGTCGTACGGAAGAGGTCGCGGCGGGTGGTGCCGCCCTGGGCGTAGGCCCGGGTGAGCTGGGCGGCGAGCACGGCCTCGGCCGGTGCGGCCCACTGGGCGACCCGTACCCCCCAGACCCCAAGAACATCCTGCGGCCCCGTCCCCTCCATCCCCTCGATCCCCTCCGCCTCGCTCATGAGGCGGACCCGCTGAAGTCGAAGCCGAACTCGAACTGTCCGTCGCCGGTGGCGCCCTGGGCGGTGAGGGAGGCGCCATCGGTGTCGAGGTCGCCGCCGAGGGTGGTGCCCTCGGCGAGGGCGTGCGGATAGCCGATGGGCAACTGGCCGAGGTCGTCGCGGCAGGGGACGGTCTGGCTGGGCCAGTTGAGGAGGTTGAGCGCGATGGCCTGCTCCACGTGGTCGTCGATGAGCCGGCCGGTCACCTCACCGTCGTCCCACTCCAGTTGCCAGTAGGTGATCAGCAGGTCCGGGTCCCGTGGGTTACCGGCGAGATCCTGCCCCGACACGGCACTGACGGACGACGACCACAGGGACAGGGCCCCGGCTTCGTCGGGCTGCCCGACGGCCATCACCAGGGTGAACGGATTGTCCTCACTGGCACCCCCACCGGAACGCGGCGCCCCGAGACTGAGCGTGGCGTTCATGGAGTACGACTGCGAGTCCGCGAGCTGCCGGGATCCGTCGGCGGCGCAGTAGTCGTACACGTCGACGGACACCTCGGCGGTGCCGGAGTACTCGGCTCCCCACAGCCCTTCGGCGCCCTCGGGCTCGTCCGGGACGACCTCTTCCTCGACGGGCGGCTCGGTGGTCTCCGCCAGATCGCTCTCCGGACTCTCGAAGGCGGGTTCCGAGGCGGGGGGCGTCAAGAGTTCGGGGGTGGCGGACGGACTCACACTCGCCACGACGGACGGCGACCCGGCCCCGCTCCCCTCCTCACCCCCACCCCCCGAACACCCGCTCAGCACCACCGGCAGCAACACTCCGAGCCAGACTCCGAAGCCGACCGCTACCACACGCACTTGCTCAGAACGCGACCCCCCACGGGCCGCACACGGGAACTTCACCGTTCCCCCCTCCCCCACCCGGACACTCACGGCAAAAGACCCGGGGACAGAGGATGCTACGGCGCGCGCATCCGGCCAACTACGGCTGATTCAGGCTTCGTTACCGTTCCGTGCCGCCGGGCCCGATCACCGCCCGACCGCCCCCGCCCCCTCGCCGTCACTCCCCCACCTCCCCTACCTCCCCTACCTCCCCTACCTCCCGCACGAACCGCCCCACCAGTTCCGCGACCACCTCGGGCGCCTCGACCTGCGGGGCGTGCCCGCTGCCGGGGATCAGCTGGACCTCCCCGCGCCACAGCGTCGGCATGGTCAGCCCGCGCAGATACTCCAGACTGACGAACTGCTCGCCCTCCCCCTGAAGCACCGCGAGCGGCCGGTCGAGCCCGCCGACGATCCCGACCTCATCGGTGAACCGCCCGCCGACGAGACTGGCGAAGAGACTGGTGCGGGCGGTGCCGTCGGTGGCGAGGATGTCGGCGACGAGATCACCGACCGGGAGGGTGGAACCCGGGACGAGAAAGCCACGCGCGTACGCCTCCGCGCCCTCGGCGTCGACCTCGTCGACGAACCCGATCTTCAGGGCGGGGCTGGGCAGAAAGGCCCGCCCGAAGTCGGCGGCACCGCTGACCGGCGGCGCACCGAACACCAGCAACCCGGCGGCCCCGGCCAGCTCCGCCGCCGCCTCCAGCACGATGTGCCCACCGAGGCTCCAGCCCACCAGCACGGCGTCCTCGGCCCCGCTCAGCCGGGCGAACCCGGCGAGCACGGCGGCGTACCCCGGCAACGAGTAGTCGTCCGCCCGCTCGGCCGGCGCCGACCGCCCATGCCCCGGCAGATCGATCGCCAGACACCGGAACCGCGCCCCGAACTCCCCGCCCAGCAGGGGCGCCCAGACCCCGGACGACGACGAGTTCCCGTGCACGAACAGCACGGCGGGCCCGGTCCCCTCCGACTCGACGTACGCGATGTCCCGCCCGTGGACGCTCAACTGCTGCTGCCTCACAGCGTGTTCCCCTCTTCGGACACAGACGAATACGGATCGGATCTCATGGGCGACGGGCCACGGAATGCCGGGCCCTGCCCCCTTGGTCAACGCACCGAGCCATGGGCCGCTTCCGGGCCGATGCCGGGCACGCGGGATCGCGAGCGCCTTCGGTGGACCCGTGTGCTGACACTGTGTCGGCACTAGAGTTGAAGGCCGGGCCGCATCGTGGGAGGGCGGAGGATGGACGCGGAGATCACCCTCTTGGCGGGGACCGCCGGGACGACGATCGTGACGCTGCTGGCGTCCGACACATGGAACGCCGCGCGGAACGGGATGCTCGCGCTGTGGCGACGCGTCCGGCCGGGCGACGAGGAGCACGTGGCCGCGCAACTCGAAGTGTCGCGCCGGGAACTCGTGGACGCGCGGGCCGACGGTGACGAGGCGAGCGAGCGGGAGATCGCGGAGGAGTGGCGGGGCCGCATCCGGCGTCTCCTCGTCGCCCACCCCGAGCTGGCGGCGGATCTGCGCTCCCTGCTGACCGAACTCGCCGCCGAGGCTCCCGCCACCGTGACCGTCACCCAACGCGCAACCGCCTCCGGCAGCTCACGGGTCTACCAGGCCGGCCGCGACCTGAACGTCGAACAGCGGTGACCGGCCGCAACGACGGCCGGGCCACTGATCAGGGGCGCGTCTACCAGGCTTCCGGTGATCAGCACATCATCGAGCACCACCATCACGACGCCGCCTGGACCGGCCCCGACTCCGTACGGCGTCCGCCCATCGGCCGGGCACCGGCGATCCTCCGGGATCGCAGTGAACTCATCGGGCGCCTGAAGGAGACGGTGACCGAGGGCGCCGGAAACACCGTGTTCGTCCTGCACGGTCTGGGCGGATGCGGCAAGACGGCCGTGGCGTGCGCCCTCTTCGACCACGCCACCCGGGAGAGCGGACGCCTGGGTCTGTGGGTCAACGCCTCCGATCAGGCGTCCCTGCGGGCCGGGATGCTCGCGGTGGCCGCCGACCGCGGCGCCAGGGACGGTGAGTTGATGGCCGCGCGCAACGGCCTGCGCGCGGCCGCGGACCTGGTCTGGGACCATCTCGACCGGTCCGACCTGCCCTGGCTGCTGGTGCTGGACAACGCCGACGATCCAGCGGTGCTGCGGGACGGCGGATGGCTGCGCACCAGCCCGCGCGGAACCGTCCTCGTGACGACACGGCAGGCCGCCGGTCACTGGTGGCCCGCCGCCGAGCTGCTGCACGTGGGTGTCCTGCCTCGTGAGGACGCGGCCCAGGTCCTGTCCGATCTGGCCCCCGGAACGGGGTCCGCCGAGGATGCGGCCGCCATTGCCGACCGCCTCGGCCGCCTGCCGCTCGCCCTGACCCTGGCCGGCGGGTTCCTGGCCCACCAGGTGATCGACCCCTGGACGATGGAGGAGTACGGGCGTCGTCTACAGGAACGTCCGGATCCCATCGAACTGCTCGACCAGGGCGCCACCGTCGCGGGCAACGACTCACGTCACCTGGTCAGCGGAACGTGGCAGCTCTCGCTGAACTCCCTGATCGGACAGGATCTGCCCGAGGCCGTCACCCTGCTGCGCCTGCTGGCCTGCTGGTCGAGCGATCCGCTGCCCCTGTCCCTGCTCGCCGACGCCCGCCTCGACCTGCCCCTGCCCGCCGATCGGATGGAGCTGGCCCTCCGGGGACTGCTCAACCACTCGCTCACCGAACTCGTCCCCGGCGACATCCGCTGCCTGCGCACGCACGGGGTGCTGCTCGACAGCGTCGCGCGCGCCACCCCGGCCGACGAACGCGACCGACTCGCTGCCGCATCGGCCGGACTTCTGCTGCGCTGCCTCCCCGCCTCACCGGACCGCGGCTTGCGGGACAGCCGGCTCACCGTTCTCGCCCCCCATGTCCTGGCGCTGCTTCGCCGCGTGGTCACCTGGCCCGAGGTCACGGTCGGCACCGCCGAGTCCGCGGCCACCTGTGCCCTGCTTCTGGTGACGGCCCAGCATCGTTCCGGCGACTACGCCTCTGCGCTGGCCGCGGCCGAACAGGCGACGGACCTCGTGCGACGGCGACTGGGTGACGATCACATCCTGGTCCTGCGTCTGCGGCAGCGGATCGGGAAGGCAACCGATCGTCTGGGACGCCTTGAGGCGGCAGCAGAGCTCCACCGGGGACTGCTCGACGACCTCGAACGGGTCTGCGGTTCCGCGGCAGCGGACACCCTGACCACCTGCCTCCACCTGTCCCGCCCGCTGACCTGGCTCGACCGGCCGGCGGAAGCGGTGCGGTTGATGCACCGGGCGGCGGCCGGGCGGGCCGCGCTGCTGGGCCCGTGGCACCCGCTGACGCTGGAGGCGAGAGCTTGTCTGCTCGAACTGCCTCCCGGGCCCGACCTGGACCGCGAGGCGCCGGCAGGACCGGACGTGGTCACTGACTGCCGCCGTGAGCTGGGCACCGACCACCCGATCACACTGTCCGCCGAGCTCAACTGCGCAGGAGCGCTGTTCAACACCGGACAGCACTCCGAAGCGCTGCCGTTGGCCCGCCGTGCCCTGGCGGCACACGAAGACCGCTTCGGAGCGGACTACCCCATCACGCTGGCGGCGCGGAGCCTGCTCGGCAGCGTCCTGCACGCGGTCGGCGAGTACCGGGAAGCAGTCGAACAGGCGGAGGCCGTCAAGGAATGGCGCGAGCGGGTCCTCGGTGAGGAGCACCCGTGGACGACGGTGATCCGGGACAAGCTCGCGCGATACCGGCGTTCCCTGGCGTCGGCAACACCACCCGGCCCGACCTGACACGCGCTGGTTCGGGGCCCGTTCAGGACTCGGAGTCCGGCACCGCGACGGACTCCGTGATCCACACCGGTCCGTCCCCGCACATCACCTTGATTCCGTCCGTCGGCTGCAACGAGGTGCGCAGAACCTCCAGCCGACGGCCTGCCACCATGGCAACCGGGCCGGATCTTCCCGAACTGCCGAACCTGAGGGCACGCACCTGGTTGTGGATCACTTCCCTGGTGGCGCTCCAGTCGATCCGCGAGAACTCGGGTTCCATCCATCCCGCGTACGTGGCCGCTCCCTCGTCCTGCGGTGTACCGGGGGCACCGGCTTCAGCCTGTGCGAGTGCGAGAGGGAGAAGCCGCTCGATGTATCGATCGACCTCTTCCCACAACAGCCCTGCGACGACATCGTCTCCCAAAGCGATCCCCGACTCCTGAGCCAGAATCCCACCGGAGTCGAATGCACTCTCCATCCAGTGGATGCTGACACCGATTTCCTTGTCGCCGTTCCTGATCGCCCAATTGACCGGAAGGGGACCTCGGTATTTCGGCAGCATCGACGTGTGCACATTGATCGCACCCAGACTCGTCGCCCGCATTACCTCCGACGGCAACTTCCAGGGGAAGCCGTAGCAGACGATGAGATCGGCCCGATACCCTTCGACGATGTGGGGCAGCATGCTTTTCCGGCCCGGAATCAGCAGATCCGTCCCGTCCGGCAGCGCATCAACGATCCGGCCCACGACATCGCCCGCACCCTGGCGCGTCGGCCCACCCGGCCGCAGGGATCGCGCATGCAGATAGGCGACGGACACATGCCCGGCCCGTTCACACACATCGCGCAGAAGCTCGAATCCCTGCGCGGAGTAGGAAATCAGAATGGTGCGCATATATCGCCTTCGTCTCGCGACCGGCATTTCGACCGGTGCCTCTGTCCGACCTCGGTACCATCCGCCGAAGTGCCGTCGCAGCCGCTCAGACTCGCTCGTCGGTCACGGTCGGCGGAGGCAACCGGGCGACATGGCGGCTGAAGAACTCGTCCAACGGCTCACCGGACCGGTGCATCTCCTGGATCGCCTGACGGCACCGGGAGATGTCATGCGGATCGCCGAAGCGGATGCCACCGGCGAGTTTCCCCTCCCCGTCATAGACGACCTCGTACATCACGGCGGAACCGAGGACGACGATCTCGGAGAGGGCGCGCTCTGCTTCGTACCGGCGGATTGCGTCTCTGCTGAGGACTCTTGTGTCCTCCCCGTACCGGGCTTTCAGATGCAGCAGGTGGAGTTCCCACTGGAGGTACGGGGAAATGGGCTCCTCCACGCAACGGACGCGGTGCAGGGTGAACCCGTGTCCGGCGATGCGCAGGAAGTATTCCTCGTAGTGGTCCCGCTGTCCCTCGATCAACGCCAGGGACTCGTCCCAGCGCCCCTGACGGAACGCTTCCCAGCTCTCCACCCCGGGCTCCCGGAAGCTCTGCTGTCTTTCGAGCTTCCAGAACCCCTCCGGGCCGGAACGCCAGAAATGGCGGTCGAAGTCCTCAAGGTAGTCGTCCAGCCCAAGACGCCGACCGGGGCCGACGGCCCGCGGACTACGCATCGGGAATGTCCGCCTTCGCCGCGGCGGCCGTCCTGCGGGGAATTACCACGATCCGCTCATCACTGGCGACGGCGAGCCCGGGGGGGAAGGCGAGTCAGATAGGAATCGGTGAGATCACGCCCCACGACGGCGATGTCACCATTCTCCAGTTCCCAGATGTCCGGGCACCCGGCCTCGCCGCCCGTGGTCCCCAGCTCGGCGGGCGACTTGCCCAGTCGGCGCACCAGCGGTGAAGAGGGATCGGCTTCCCAGCCTCGTGTCATGGCAGACCTCCGTTCAGTCCGTCCGAAGGTAACCGAGATCACACTTGACGCAGGATCAGAAAGCGATTTCCGGCCAGGTGAAGGAGGACGCCACCGTTGCCGGCACAGGGGGATTGCTCAGGGAGAGACGCGGCCTCTGGACAGCGAACCAAAGGGCGGCAGACGAGCCGAGCTATACGCCGGGTTCTGTCCCCCGGTACCTCGCGGTCGCCGGGGGGACGGCCATCCATCTAGGGCCGGTGTTGCCACCGGCCTCGTGCGGTCTACCCGCGGACTCGGGCGGGCAGCCCTCGAACGTCCGCGCAGTCGCGCCTTTTCCATTCCTGGGAAAGAGCGCTCCCTTTTGACCTTGCTCCAGGTGGGGTTTACCTAGCTGCCCAGGTCACCCTGGGCACTGGTGGTCTCTTACACCACCGTTTCACCCTTACCCGGTGCCGAAGCGCCGGGCGGTCTGTTTTCTGTGGCACTGTCCCGCGGGTCACCCCGGGTGGCCGTTAGCCACCACCCTGCCCTGTGGAGCCCGGACGTTCCTCGGGGAGATCCACCAGGACCTCCACGCGGCCGTCCGCCCGGCTCGTCTGCCGTGTGGACCATGGTAGCCGCCCGCGCGGGCGGGTCGGGCCCGCGGCTGTGGCCAGGACCGATCCCGCCAGGATCAGGGTGAAGGCCAGCAGGACGGTGGTGGTGAGTTCCTCGTCCAGGAAGAGGGCGCCCGCCGCCACCGCGACCGCCGGGTTGACGTAGGTGATCACCGTGGCGCGGGTCGGGCCCGCCTCCTTGATCAGTTCCAGGAAGGCGACGAAGGCGATCGCCGTGCAGATGACGCCCAGGGCGGCCAGGGAGACGAGGACCTCGGTGGAGGGGAGGTTCTCGGGGCGGGTCAGGGTGGCCGCGGGGGCGTAGACGACGGCGGCCAGGGCCAGGCAGGGGGCCGTCAGGTGGAGGGAGGGGACGTCGCGGAGGTGGCGGGCCGCTATCAGGGGGGCCGTGGCGTAGCCGAGGACCGTGAGGAACACCTCGGCGAGGGAGCGGGCGTCGCCGCCCGTCAGATGCGGGGCGGTGAGGACGCCCACGCCCGCCAGGCCCAGGGCCAGGCCCGTCACCCGGCGCGGGCCGAGCCGTTCCTCGGCGCCGAAGAAGCGGGCGAGGAGGACGCCGACGATGGGCACCCCCGCGATCAGCAGACCCGCCGTGGAGCTGGAGAGATGGCGTTCCGCGTCCGTCAGGGTCCACCAGGGGCCGATGACCTCGATGCACGCGAAGGCCAGCATCGGTTTCCAGTGACGGCGGACCGTCGCCCCCATTCCGCCCTGCCGGAGCGCGAACGGGAGCAGCAGCGCCGCGCCCAGCGCGCAGCGGACGAAGACGACGAAGGAGGGGGACAGGTCCGCTTCCACCGCCACCTTGATCAGGAGGTACGGGATGCCCCAGATCACTCCCATGAGGGCGAAGAGCAGCCATGCGCGTGCAGTCATGGAGGGAGTGTCAGGGGGCGGATCGAACGGTGTCTTGAACGCTGTTGCGGTACGCCGCCGGGGTCACCCCGAGCACCCGCCGGAACCAGCGCGTCAGATGCGCCTGGTCCGCGAAGCCGACCAGCCCGGCCACCTCCGCCGGGCGCAGCCCGCGCTCCAGCAGCACCCGCGCCCGGCCCACCCGGTACTGGGCCAGCCACGCGTACGGGGGCAGTCCCATCGCCGTGCGGAAGGCCCGGAGGAGTTGGTAGCGGGACATGTCCAGGTCCGCCGCCAGGGCGGCCAGAGAGGGCGGCGAGAGGAGGTCGTCAGCGAGGCGGTCTCGGACGGCGGCGGCCACCGCGGCGGCGCCGGGGATCCGGGGCGGCTGGGGGCGCGCGGTGGAGTGGCGGTGGGTGAGGGCCGTCAGCAGCCAGGGCAGGCGTGACTCGGTCTCCAGCGGGTCGGGGCAGGTGGCGAGGTCGGTGTGGGCCAGGCGCAGCGCGCGGGAGAGTTCGGGGTCGTCGTCCAGGACCGCGCAGCCGAAGTCGGGGAGGGCGGCCTCGCCGAGCACGCCCTCGGTGAGCAGGGCGGGGGGTGCGTAGAGGGCCCGGTAGGCGTATCCGGCGCAGTCGTCCGCCGGGCGGCCGGTGTGGGTCTCGCCGGGGGCCAGCACGACGATCGAGCCGGGGCCGGAGACGACCCGGCCGCCGCGGTAGTCGATGATCTCCCGCCCGCCGACGGTCACGCCGATCGTGTACTCCTCGTGGGTGTGCGGGGCGTACACATGGCGGTCGAAGGACGCCGTCAGCAGATGCAGCGCCGGTCCTCCGTGGCCGAGTCTCGCTCTGGCCCAGCGTGCCTGTTCCATCCGCGGTCCCCCATGTCCGTCTCCGTCTCCGTGCTTTTCTCCCTTCATCTTCCTGCCGCTCCCGGGGCCGCCGCCCGCGAGCCCGAGCCGCCCCGCCGGTCGGGCTCGTCCTCCTGCCGTCCCCGGGTCCGCCCCTGTCCCCCGGCTCCGTCCGCTTGACCTTGCCGTGGCGTCAACGTCTGTACTGGGGTCATGCGGATCGGAGAACTCGCCGCGGCCGTCGGGGTCACCACCCGGACCGTCCGGCACTACCACCACCTCGGCCTGCTGCCCGAGCCCGAGCGGCTGGCGAACGGCTACCGGAGCTACTCCCTGCGCCATGCCGTCGTGCTGGCCCGGATCAGACGGCTGACCGAGCTGGGGCTCGGGCTCGCCGAGGTGCGGGACGTGCTCGCGGACGACGCCGGGCGGGACCTGGCCGAGGTGCTGGAGGAACTGGACGCCGACCTCGCCCGGCAGGAGGCGGCGCTGCGGGAGCGGCGGGCCCGGCTGCGCGCGCTGCTGGAGAACGGGGAGCTGTCCGCCGACGGGCCGGTCTCCCCGGAGCTGGCCGAGCTGTTCGCCGGGATGGCGCAGGTGCCCGACTCCCCCATGGCCGCCCGGGACCGGGAGATCTTCACGCTGCTGGAGAGCACGGCCGGGCCCGAGGACCGGCGGCGGATCCATGCCGCGCTGACCACCGCGTTCGCCCGGCCGGAGGCGGTCGCCCGGGTCACCCGCGCCTACGCCCTGCTCGACGCGCTCGCCGACGCCGGTCCGGACGATCCCCGGATCGAGGAGGCCGCCCGCGCCCTCGCCGACTGTCTGCCGCCGGGGCTGATCCCGGACGCGGGGCTGCCGTCCGAGTCGGAGCACGGCTTTCTGCGGGCCTTCTTCTCGGACTTCCCGCCCGGCCAGGCGGCGGCGATCCGGCTGGCCATGCGCTATGCGGTGGAGGGGGCATGAGGGGAGGGGCGCGGATGCTGCTGCGGGGCGCGGTGTCGGTCGGTGGGCGGCTGGTCCGGCACGAGGCGCGGCTGCTGGGCTGTCTGGTGCTGTGGATCGCGCGGCGGCGGCAGGGCGGGGCGCTCGGGGAGCTGTTCCCGTCGGCGCGGGGGTTCGGGCCGGTGATGTTCGGCTTCGGGTTCGTGTGCGTGGTCGAGACGATCGTGATGTCCGTGCTGCTCACACCGTGGCCGGTGATGCATCTGGTGGTGCTGGTGCTGGATGTCTACACGGTGTTCTTCGTGGTCGGGCTGTATGCCGCGGCGGTGGTCCGGCCGCATGTGCTGGAGCCCGACGCCGTGCGGATCCGGTACGCCGGCCATGTCGATCTGCGGATTCCGCTGGAGCGGATCGCCGGGGTGCGGCGCGAGCTGCTGCTGACCCACACCAAGGCGGAGGGCGAGCTGAATGTCGAGGTCGCCGGGCAGACGTCCGTCACGCTGGAGCTGAACGGGCCGGTCGCCCACACCGCCCTTCTCGGCCGGACCCGGCCGGTGCGGACCGTCCGGGTCAACGCCGACGACCCCGCCGGATTCGTACGGGCACTGAACGAGGCCGTGGCGCGGGCGTGAGGGGGGTGGCGGGCCCCGGTGGTGCGGCCCCGGTCGTGGGCCGCCGTACGCTGACGCGGGGCTCCGTCGCGGGCGGGGCCGGAACGGAACGGAACGAAGGAGACATCACCGTGCTCGTCCTGCTGCCGCCGTCCGAGGGCAAGGCCGCCTCCTCCGGCCGTGGTGCCCCGCTCAAGCCCCAGGCGCTCTCGTTGCCGGGGCTCGCGTCCGCCCGGGAGGCCGTGCTGTCGGAGCTGGTGGAGCTGTGCGCGGGCGACGAGGACAAGGCCGCCGAGGTGCTCGGGCTGAGCGCGGGGCTGCGCGATGAGATCGCCAAGAACACCGAGCTGCGCACGGCGGGCACCCGTCCGGCCGGGGACATCTACACGGGTGTGCTGTACGACGCCCTGGACCTGGCCTCGCTGGAGACCGCGGCCAAGCGGCGCGCGGCGCGTTCGCTACTGGTGTTCTCGGGGCTGTGGGGCGCGGTCCGGGTCACCGACCGGATCCCGTCCTACCGCTGCTCGATGGGGGTCCGGCTGCCGGGGCTCGGGGCGCTGGCCGGGCACTGGCGGGTACCGATGGCCGAGGTGCTGCCGGAGGTCGCCGGGGACGGGCTGGTGCTGGATCTGCGGTCGGCCGCGTACGCGGCGGCGTGGAAGCCGGGGGGCGCGGTCGCGGGCCGTACGGCGACGGTACGGGTGCTGCACGCGCCGACCCGGAAGGTCGTCAGCCACTTCAACAAGGCGACCAAGGGGCGGATCGTACGGAGTCTGCTGGTGGCCGGGGTGGCGCCGCGGCGGCCGGCGGAGCTGGTGGAGGCGTTGCGGGATCTGGGGTATGTGGTGGAGGCACAGGCTCCGGGGACGGGGACGGGGACGGGGACGGGGGCGGGGGCGGGGGGCCAGGGGTGGGCGGTGGATGTGCTGGTGAACGAGGTGCATTGATGGGTATGCCGCCCGCCTGCTTGTTGCAGAGAGCGCAATGGGCTTTGCGTAGGGTGCACTCGACCGGCAGGATGACGTCCATGGTCTCCTCCGACGCCTCCGTGCTGGATCTCGCCCCCGTCATCCCCGTGGTCGTCGTGGACGACCCCGCCGACGCCGTGCCGCTCGCCCGTGCCCTGGTCGCCGGGGGGCTGCCCGCGATCGAGGTGACCCTGCGGACGCCGGGGGCGCTGGACGCGATCCGGGCGATCGCCGCGGAGGTGCCGGACGCGGTGGTCGGGGCCGGGACCCTCATCAACCCCGGCCAGGTCACGGACGCGGTCGCGGCCGGGGCGCGCTTTCTGGTGAGCCCGGGGTGGACGGACGCCCTGGTCGAGTCGATGCGGGGCTCCGGGGTGCCGTTCCTGCCGGGGGTGTCGACCACGTCCGAGGTGGTGGCGCTGCTGGAGCGCGGGGTGAGTGAGCTGAAGTTCTTCCCCGCGCAGGCGGCGGGCGGGACGGCGTATCTGAAGTCGCTGTACGGGCCGCTGCCGCAGGCCCGGTTCTGCCCGACCGGTGGGATCGGGGCGGACAGCGCGCCCGGTTATCTGGCGCTGCCCAATGTGGCCTGCGTGGGCGGGAGCTGGATGCTGCCCAAGGACGCGGTGGCGGGCGGGGACTGGGGGCGGATCACGGGGCTGGCTCGGGAAGCGGCCGGGCTGCGCGGGGCGCGGTCGCGGTCGCGGTAGCTGTGTCTCGGGCCCTGTCGCGGTAGCGGTAGGGGGCCCAGTCGCGGTAGCGGTGGCGGTGTCGCGGTCAGCGCAGGTGTGAGGTGTCGTTGAAGAGCCGTAGGCCCGAGTTGCCGTCGGAGTAGTGGGCGACGACCGAGAGGGACGCGGCCGACAGTTCCATCCGGAACATCGACTCCGGTGGGGCGCCGAGTGCGAGCCGGACCAGGGTCTTGATCGGGGTCACGTGCGTGACCAGCAGGACCGTGCGGCCCGCGTACGCCGCGAGCAGTTTCTCGCGGGCGGCGGTGACGCGGGTCGCGGTGGCCGCGAAGCTCTCGCCGCCGCCGGTGGGGGTGGCCTCCGGGTCGGCCAGCCAGACGGTGAGGTCGTCGGGGTGGCGCTGCTGGACCTCGGCGAAGGTGAGTCCCTCCCAGGCGCCGAAGTCCGTCTCGCGCAGGCCCTCCTCGATGGTGACGTCCAGGTGGAGGCGGGTGGCCACGGCGGCGGCGGTCTCGCGGGTGCGGGTGAGGGGGGAGGCGATGATCGCGTCGATCTCGCCGATCGCGTCGATCGCTCCGCGGGTGGTCGCGAGGGTGGTGGCGGCTCGGGCCGCCTGGTCGTGGCCGGTGGGGGAGAGGGAGGGGTCGGTGCCGCCGCTGCCGGAGAAGCGTTTCTGGGGGGTGAGGGGGGTTTCGCCGTGGCGGAGGAGGACGAAGGTGGTGGGTTTGCCCAGGTCGGGGGCGCGCCAACCCCCTCCGGGGGGTTGCGTGGTGGTGGCGGCGGTGGTGGTGACGGTGGCGGTCGGTGGGGGCTGGTCGCGCAGTTCCCCGCGCCCCTGCTCGGCGACGTCGGGGGTGGGCGGCGTGTTCGGTGCACGCCGCCGCTGAATCGCTGCCCCTTCGGTCGAGTCCCCCACGGTCGCGCCCCGCCTCCCCTACAGGCCCGACTCGGCGGTGCGTACCAGGATGCGGCGGCAGTTCTCGCAGCGGACCACCGTGTCGGGGGCCGCGGAGCGGATCGCGTTGATGTCGGTGATCGCCAGTTCCTGGCGGCAGCCCTGGCAGGTGCGCTGGTAGAGCTTGGCCGCGCCGATGCCGCCCTGCTGGCCGCGCAGCTTGTCGTAGAGCTTGAGGAGGTCCGCGGGGATCGTCGCGGCGATGACCTCGCGCTCCTTCGAGGCCGTGGCCGCCTCGCCGTCCAGGGTCTCGAACGCGGCGTCGCGGCGGGCCGTGGCGTCGTCGATGCGGCCCTGCACCGCGCCGGTCCGCTCGGTCAGTTCGGTGACCCGCTCCTGCGCGGACTCCCGGCGCTCCATGACCTCCAGCACCACATCCTCCAGATCGCCCTGGCGCTTGGCGAGGGAGGTGATCTCGCGCTGGAGGTTCTCCAGGTCCTTGGGGGAGGTGACCGCGCCGGAGTCCAGGCGCTGCTGGTCGCGCGCGGCGCGCTGCCGGACCTGGTCGACGTCCTGCTCCGCCTTGGTCTGCTCGCGGGCGCAGTCGCTCTCCTCGGTCTGCGCGGCGACCAGCAGATCGCGCAGCTGGGTGTGGTCCTTGGTCAGCGACTCGATCTCGGCGTGCTCGGGAAGGGACTTCCGCTTGTGGGCGAGCTGCTGGAGACGGACGTCGAGGTCCTGGACGTCGAGGAGTCGGATCTGGTCGGCGAGCGCGGCGTTCAGTTGGGGGCTCCTGAAGAAGAAGGGGCGGAGGGGACGTGGGTGACCCAGGGGTCGGTGACCGTGCGCGAGACATGGACGCGCAGATCCCAGCCGTGCCGGTCGGAGATCTCGTCGAGCTGGGCGGCGGCCAGCTCGCACCAGGGCCACTCGGTGGCCCAGTGCGCCGCGTCGAACAGGGCGAGCGGTGTCTCGGCGCGCGCCTCGGACGCCGGGTGGTGGCGCAGATCGGCGGTGAGGAAGGCGTCCACCCCGGCGGCGCGCACCCGGCCGAAGAGGCTGTCGCCGGAGCCGCCGCTGACCGCGACCGTGCGGAGCACGGCGCCGGGGTCGCCGGCCACCCGGATGCCCTGCGCGGTGGCGGGCAGCCGCTCGGCGGCACGGGCGGCGAACTCGGCGACGGTGAGCGGATGGTCCAGCGCGCAGATCCGGCCGAGGCCGCGGCGACCGCCCGGGTCGGAGGGGTCCGGCACCAGCGGGCCCACGACCCTGAGGTCCAGCGCGCCGGCGAGGGCGTCGGAGACCCCGGGGTCGGCGCTGTCGGCGTTGGTGTGGGCGACGTGCAGGGCGATGTCGTGCTTGATCAGGGTGTGCACGGCCCGGCCCTTGAAGTGGCTCGCGGCGACCGTCGTCGTCCCCCGCAGATAGAGCGGGTGGTGGGTGACCAGCAGATCGGCGTCCAGCTTCACCGCCTCGTCGACGATCTCCTGGACCGGGTCGACGGCGAACAGGACCCGGGAGACCTCCTGGCCGGGGTCGCCCACGACCGTGCCCACCGCGTCCCAGGACTCGGCACGCTCGGCGGGCCACAGGTTCTCCAGCGCGGCGATGACTTCTGACAGACGGGGCACGCGCCAAGGCTACCTGGCGCTTCCCGCACCCGGACCCGGTCCCGCAGGGCCCGATCCGTACCGAGCACACGGGTCGCCGTCTCCCCGGACGAACCGCCGCACGGCCACCCTTATGTGTGAAGCGGTGGCCCTGCGGTCCCCCGGCCGTGCGTACGAAACTAGCTTCGTCGCCGGAAGTGACCGGAGGTGACCGAACGATGACGGCCTGTTCGATCGAGCCCGCCGCGGCGGACCAGAACGACCCCGCGCCCCGGCCGGGCTGTGTGCTCACGGCGGACGGCGCCTACGCGGCCCGGCTCACCGTCCCGCGCGGGGACGGCGGCAGCGGCGACTCCTGGTTCCCGGAGCGCTGGACCCTGGACGGGCCCGAGCCGTACGCCGTGCCGCTGCCCGGCAACCAGCCCGAGGAGCCCGGTACCGAGGTGCAGCCGATGGGCGACGGCCGGGTGCTGATCTGCCGTCCCGCCGACGGCCGGCACTTCTTCTCGCTGCTCTATCCGACCGGGCCCGGCACCGGTGAACTCCCGCTGGGCGCGGTGCAGTGCCCGCCCGGCGCCCGGCTGCGGCTGCTGCCCCCGGCCCCGGGCGGCGCCCACGCCTACGCCCTCGCCGAGGGCCCGGCTTCCAGCACGGTGTGGCTGGTGGCGGGCGGGGCGTTCGGCCCCGAGCATGTCGCCCATGTCCCCGGGCGGTGCACGGGCGGGGTCTGGCTGGACGGCGCCGGACGGATGCTGGCGCTGGACCGTACCGACCCGGAGTCCGGGCGGACCAAGGCGGTCGTGGTGGACCTGGGGCGGGGCGGTGAGGTCTCCCCGCTGCTCCAGATCGCGGCGGACAGCGACGACCGGCTCCTGCTCGCCGACCCGGACAGCGGACTGCTGCTGATCCGCTCCGACGCCCCCTCCCCCGGCACCGGGCGGCTGGGCTGGGGGGTGCTCGGCTCGACCCTGCCGGTGCGGTTCCCGGAGAGCCTGCGGGTGGCGGGGTGCGCGGTGACGCCGTTCGCGATCCAGCCGGGTCAGACGCTGACGCCGGAGAGCTGCGGGGTGGCGCTGCGGATCGAGCGGGCGGGGGGTGAGGGAGGTCCGGGTCCGGGGGGCGAATGGGGTCCCGGGGGGCCGGTTGGCGGGGCCTGGGTGGGGGTGTGGCGTCCGGCGGACCGGCGGCTGCGCCAGCTCCCGGCGCCGGAGGGCTGGCTGACCGGGTCGGGGCTGTGGACGCGGGAGGGCGTACTGCGGCTGCCGTGCGCGACGGAGGCGCTGCCGTGCGGGGTGCGGGGGTGGGAGGCGGAGTGGGGGCCGGTGACGGGGGGCTGTCCGCCCCGGACCGCGCGAGAAGCGGAGGAGGCGGAGGAAGCCGAGAAATCGAAGGAAACGAAGGAGACGAAGGAGACGAACGAAACAGAGAGGGCGGAGGAGACCGAGGGAGCCGTCGCCGCCGTGCTGCGGCCGGTGCCCCTGCAACAGGCACCGCTCGCGAGGACCGTCTCTCAACCCCTCAACGGCCGTAAAGATTCCGCAGTGTGACGTAACCGACCAGTAACCCGTTGCGAAACCTCAAGGTGGTGAAGGGGTGGTAACGAAGTGACTGCGGTTGCGGGGGCGCCTGGATCCGGGATATGGGGCGGCGGTTAAACTCGCCGGGCTGTTTGAACGATCATATTTGACGGGGTGAATTCTTCCGATGAGCGACGCCAGCATGTCCGAGCCGCTGTCCGCCGACGCCGCCGAGGAGGCCGCCGGGCACGGTCGGCACCGGGGTCAGGTCGCCTCCCAGGACGCCGAGTCGGCCCCCAGTGGCCGCCACCGCAAGCCGGAGCACCGGCCGAAGGGTACGGCTGCCTGAGGGTCTGACCGCAGGTCATATCCAACTGCCCGAACTCCCTGACGGCATCAGATCTCGACGCAGGTGCGCAGCGCTGTGCCGGTGCGCACCTGGTCGGGTGCCTCGCTGACGCAGACGAGCGGCACGCGGTGGGTGATCGGTCCGGGCAGATCGACCCGGCCCGCCCGCCGCAGGGCGTGGCGGGCCGTCGGCGTCGGACGCCTCGGTGCGCAGCACCAGGGCGGCGGCCGTCCGGGGGTGCGTTCCGTTCGCTCCTCACAGGGGGCACGGCGGGAACCGGAACGGGGGGCTGCGTGCTCACGCCGGGGAGCCGGAACCGTCCCTCACCCGCCCGGCGGTCCTACGCTTGGCCCGTGAACGAGATGCCCCGTGAGTACCGGCCCGCGAAGTCCGTCCGGGTGCTCCTCGCCGAGGACCGGACCATGCCGCGCGGCGCTCTCGCCCTGCTCCTCGGGATGGAGCGGGACATGCAGGTGGTCGCCCAGGTGACGGCGGGGGACGCGGTCGTGGACGCGGCGCTGCTGCACCGGCCCGATGTGGCGCTGCTCGACATCGAGTTGCCCGGCGTCAGCGGCCTGGACGCGGCGGCGGAGCTGCGGACACAGGTGCCGGACTGCCGGGTGCTGATCCTGACGACGTTCGGGCGGCCCGGGTATCTGCGCCGGGCGATGGCTGCCGGAGCCGCCGGTTTCCTGGTGAAGGACGGTCCGGTGGAGGAGTTGGCCCAGGCGATCCGCCGGGTGCTGACCGGCGAGACGGTGATCGATCCCGCGTTCGCGGCGGCGGAGCTCGACGCCGGGCCCGATCCACTGACCGAGCGGGAGCGCGAGGTCCTCGGGGCGATGGCGGACGGGGCTACGGTCGCGGATGTGGCGGCCCGGCTGCGGCTGCCGGAGTCGGCCGTCCGCGACGATCTCGCGTCGGCGATGGGCAAGACGGCGACCCGCAGCGGCGCGGAGGCCCTCCGGGCGGCGCGTCGGCAGGGGTGGGTGTAGGGGCGGTTGTCGACGCCCGCGCTTCTTTCTTGCGCTACCTCCGTGCGCTTCCTCCGTGGACTTCCTCCGCGCGCTCGGGCCGCTCGGGCCGGTCACCCCCGGTCAGCCCAGCCGACCCGATCAGCCCAACCGACCCGATCGACCCGGCCGACCCAACCGACCCGGTCAACACCGTCAGCCCAGCCGACCCGATCAGCCCAACCGACCCGATCAACCCGGCCGAACCAACCGACCCGGTCAACACCGTCACCCCCATCAAACCCATCACCCCCACCACCCCCATCACACCCGTCACCCCCGTCGCCCCCACAAACGCCCCCCACCCCCCGAAGACCCCGGTAGCCACACCGCCATCATCGCCGCCCCCACCACCAGCACCCCCGCGCTCACCCGGAACACCAGCGCGTACCCCTCCGTCAGGGCCACCGGTTCCGGGGCCGTGGAGGCGGCGGTGTGGGTCGCGGCGAGGGTGGACATCACGGCGAGGCCGAGCGAGCCGCCCATCGTGCGGGAGGTGTTGACCAGGCCGGAGACCAGCCCGGCCTCCTCCGGCGCGGTGCCGGACGTGGCCAGCGCGGCGAGCGGCGTGGTGGCCAGGCCCGCGCCGAACATCATCAGCAGGCCGGGCAGCAGGATCGCGGTGACATAGCCGCCGTCCGCCGTCATGGCCGACTGCCAGCCGAATCCGGCCGCCGCGATCAGCACACCACCCACCGCCACCCACCGGGCGCCCAGCGTCCGCATCACGCTCGGCGCGGCCTTGGAGCCGATGACCACGGCGAGGGAGGTGGGCGCCTGGGCCAGTCCGGCCTCCAGCGGGGTGTAGCCCAGCACGTTCTGGGCGTACAGGGTCATGAAGAACCACATGCAGAACGTGGCGGAACCGGCGATCAGCATCGCCGCGTTCGCCGACGAAACCGACCGCACCCGGAACAGCGCCAGCGGCATCAGCGGCGCCCGGGTCCGCGCCTCGACCGCCACGAACGCGCCGATCAGCAGCGCCCCGGCGAGCAGCGGGACCACCGACGCCGGAGCCGTCCAGCCGTGCGACTCGGTCTGCACGATCCCGAAGGCGAGGGTGGCGAGCCCGGCGGTGACCAGGACCGCGCCCGGCAGATCGAGCCGGCGTCCGCCTCCGGCCCGGCTCTCCGGGAGGCGGCGCAGCGCGAGGGCGAGGAGCACCGCGCCGACGGGGACGTTGATCAGCAGCACCCAGCGCCAGGACAGCCCGTCGACCAGGACGCCGCCGACCAGACCGCCCGCCGCGCCGCCGCCCGCGCCGACCGCCGTCCAGGTGGCCACCGCCCGCGCACGGGCGGCGCCCTCGGGCACGGTGGCGGTGAGGATGGTCAGAGTTGAGGGCGCGAGAACGGCGGCCCCGAGACCCTGCGCCGCGCGTGCGACCAGCAACTGCCAGCCGTCCTGCGCCAGTCCGCCGGCCAGCGAGGCCAGGGTGAACACGGCGAGGCCGACCAGGAACATCCGCTTGCGCCCGTACAGGTCGGCGGCCCGGCCGCCCAGCAGCATGAATCCGGCGAAGGCGATGGCGTAGGCGTTGACCACCCACTGGAGTCCCGGGCCGCTCAGTCCCAGGTCGGCGCGCATCGAGGGGAGGGCCACATTGACCACGGACACATCGAGGACGACCAGGAACTGCCCCGCGCAGACCAGCAGCACCACCAGCCAGGTCGGGGGCGGGGCGGCGCTCCGACGGGCGCCGGATATCGCGGGGAGGTCGGAAGAGGCTTCGGAGGCGGATTCAGAGGCGGAGTCGGTGGGGGCATCGGGCATGGGTGTCATGCTCTCAACCGCCCCACGCTCCTGGCATCGGGTATGCGTACGACCCTCGTTCCGTCGTGCGACCTACGTCCGCCCCTTCCCCGGACGCACCAAGAGACGTTAAAGAATGCTTAGTGCGCCGAAGCAACGGAATAGTTGCCCTGGGGTACCGGGTTCGGGATACATGTAAATAGCCGCGCACGCGCACGGATCACGATCACCGCACGGACGCCGTACCGATCGCCGCACACATCGGCCTGGAGGCCCCCGCAATGTTGCTCACGACGAAGGACCGGTCCCCCCGGAGCACCGGGGGGACCGTCGTCCCCGTGCTCGCCTTCGCGGGCATCGTTGTCGCGGTGATGCAGACCCTGCTCGTGCCGGTCATCAAGGATCTGCCCCGGTTGCTGGACACCTCGCCCGGCAACGCGACCTGGGTCCTGACCTCGACCCTGCTGTCCGGTGCCGTCTCGACCCCGATCATGGGACGGCTCGGCGATCTGTACGGCAAGCGCAAGCTGCTCGTCGTCAGTCTGGCCGTGATGGTCGTCGGCGCGCTGGTCAGCGCGTTCAGCAGCGCCCTGCTGCCGATGATCGCCGGGCGCACCCTCCAGGGGTTCGCCATGGGCGCGATACCGCTGGGCATCGGGCTGATGCGGGACATGCTGCCGCGTGAGCGGCTCGGCTCGGCGATGGCCCTGATGAGTTCCTCGATCGGCGTCGGCGGCGGACTGGCGCTGCCCGCAGCCGCCCTGGTCGCCCAGCACAGCGACTGGCACGCCCTCTTCTACGGCGCCGCCGCGCTCGGTGTCATCGCCATCGCCCTCACCCTGGTCTTCGTACCGGAGTCGAAGGTGCGCGCCACCGGCACCTTCGATCTGCCCGGCGCGCTCGGGCTGTCCGCCGGTCTGGTGCTGTTCCTGCTGCCGATCACCAAGGGCAGCGACTGGGGCTGGACCTCCGGCCTCACCCTCGGCCTGTTCGCGGGCGCGGTCCTGACGCTGCTGCTGTGGGGTGTGATGGAGCTGCGGCTCGCCGCCCCGCTGGTGGATCTGCGGACCACCGCCCGCCCGGCGGTGCTGTTCACCAACCTCGCCTCGATCATGATCGGCGTCTCCTTCTTCGTCGTCTCCCTGGTGCTGCCGCAGCTCCTCCAGCTCCCCACCAGCACCGGCTACGGCCTCGGCCAGTCCATGGTCATGGCCGGACTGCTGGTCGCCCCGCTCGGGCTGACGATGATGCTGACCGCGCCGATCTACGCCCGGCTCTCGGCGAAGCACGGCCCCCGCACCACCCTCATCATCGGTCTGCTGATCATCGGCACCGGCTACGGCGCCGGGCTGGGCCTGATGACCGCCGCCTGGCAGTCGCTCGTCATCTCGGTGCTGCTCGGGGCGGGCATCGGCCTCGCCTACTCCTCGCTGCCCGCGCTGATCATCGGCGCCGTCCCGGCCGAGGAGACCGGCGCCGCCAACGGTCTGAACACCCTGATGCGCTCCATCGGCACCTCGGTGTCGAGCGCCGTCATCGGCATGGTGCTGGCCAACACCTCGAATGTGGTCGGCGGGGTCGCCGTCCCCTCCATGCACGGCTTCCGGCTGTCCTTCCTGATCGCCACCGGCGCGGTCGCCGCCGGGCTGGTCCTGGCCCTGTTCCTGCCGCGCCCGAGCCGGGGCTCGCAACTGCGCGCCAGCAGCGAGGAGGAGGCCAACCTCGCGCACGCCGAGGAGATGCTGCGCGGCTTCCGGGGCCGGGTGCTGGACGCCGGCGGGGTGCCGGTGCCCCGGGCGCGGGTCACCCTGATCGACCGCCAGGGCCGCCGCGCGGGCGCCACCCTCTCCGCCGAGGACGGCTCCTACGCCCTCACGGTCCCCTCCGGCGGCGCCTATGTCCTGGCCGCCCAGGCCCACGGCCACGCCCCGCTGGCCTCCTCGGCCACCCACCCCGGCGCCCGCCGCGCCATCGCCCTGGACCTCTCCCTCCCGGACGGCGAGCCGGTGACCGCGTAGGGGTACGGGGCCGGTACGGGGTGCGCGGGGGGCGTGGTGCACGATGGGCCGGGCCCCCACCCGTGCCTGCCCCGACGAGAGGACCCTCCCCCATGACCAGCCCGGCGCCGACGCCGAAGCCGACGCCCGAGATCCTGGCCGCGTTCGAGGCGGCGAAGGGGTTCATGCCGCTGGACGAGGGCCTCGCCCTGTACGCGGCGGCGCTGACGGCGGGCCGGCTCGGGCTGCCGCTGCTGGAGATCGGCACCTACTGCGGGCGCTCCACCCTGCTGCTCGCCGACGCGGCCCGCGCGTGCGGGGTCACCGCGCTGACCGTCGACCACCACCGGGGCAGCGAGGAGCAGCAGCCGGGCTGGGACTACCACGACCCGGGGACGGTCGATCCGGAGCTGGGTGTGATGGACACCCTGCCGGAGTTCCGCCGCACCCTGCACCGGGCCGGTCTTGAGGACCGGGTGATCGCCCTGGTCGGCCGCTCCCCCGCGATCGCCCGGCTCTGGAGCGCCCCCCTCGGCCTGGTCTTCGTCGACGGCGGCCACACCGACGCGCACGCGAACGCCGACTACGAGGGCTGGGCGCCCCGGATCGCGGACGGCGGTCTCCTCGTCCTGCACGATGTGTTCCCGGACCCGGTGGACGAGTTCACCGGCCAGGCGCCCTACCGCGTCCTGTTGCGCGCGCTGGCGTCGGGCGCCTTCACGGAGGTGTCGGCGACGGGCTCGCTGCGGGTGCTGCGCCGGACCGGACGGGGCGTCTGAAGGGCCGGCGCACGCCGACCGCTCCGGCGTCCAAGGCCCGGCCCACGCCGACCGGTCCCGCCTCCGAAGGCCCGTACCCCCGGGTCACGGACATGACCCGTTCGCCCGTGTGGTGAATCCCGGTCGCCGGGTTGACGGCGGTTAGGGTGTCACGCGTGTCGTACACAGGCCCGGATCTCGAACCGTCCCCCACCGGCCGTCCGCGCAGAAGCGTGCTGACCGTCGCCCTCGCCGCACTCGTGCCGGGGGCGCTGATCGGATGGCTGGTGTACGAGACGGCGGGCGGGAGCGGCGGCTCCGCCGAAGGGGCCGCCGGGAGCAGCGCGAGCCGCCCGGCCGCAGCGCCCCCGGCGTCCTCCGAGCCCCCGGCCGCCGACGACAAGAAGCCCGCCCCCTCTCCTTCCGGGTCCGTCGCCGAGGCGCTGAAGGGCAAGGTCGTCGTCATCGACCCGGGGCACAACCCGGGGAACTTCCAGCACACCGCCGAGATCAACCGCAAGGTGGACATCGGTTCGGCGATGAAGGAGTGCGACACCACCGGCACCTCCACCAACGACGGTTATCTGGAGGCGCGGTTCACCCTGGACGTGGCGCACCGGCTGCGCGATCTGCTCACCGTGCAGGGGGTGACGGTGAAGCTGACGCACGACGCCGAGCGCCCGTTCGGCCCGTGCATCGACGAGCGGGCCCGGATCGGCAACGAGGCGAAGGCGGACGCCGTCGTCTCGATCCACGCCGACGGGGTCGGCACCGGCAACCGCGGCTTCCACATGATCCTGCCCGGCAGTGTCACCGCGGGCGCCGCCGACACCCGCCCGATCCTCGCCCCCTCCCGCGACCTGGGCGAACGCATCGCGGGCAGCTTCGCCCGGGAGACCGGCAGCGCGCCCTCCAACTACGTGGGCGACGGCACCGGTCTGGTCACCCGTACCGACCTGGGCGGTCTCAATCTCTCAACGGTTGCGAAGGTGTTCATCGAGTGCGGCAACATGCGCGACGGCGCGGACGCCGCACAGCTCACCAGCGGCGACTGGCGGCAGCGGGCCGCGAAAGGGATCTCTGAGGGAATCGTGAGTTTCCTGCGCGGGTCGTGATCTACGCCCCGTTCGGGGCGGACAGCCCGATCTCCGTGGGGGTAGGGTCCCTACGATGAGGGCCACCCCCGCGCTCGCACCGAATCCCTACGGCGGCATGGTGACAGCGACGCCTCCAGCAGTGCCGATGCAGAGACGACTGACGAAGGACCTGAAGTGAATATCCGCTCCCTCACTAGAGGCGACGGCGTGGTGATCGGAGCAGCGGTACTGCTGTTCATCGCGTCGCTCCTCGACGTCACCGGATGCGACGGCCCCGACGCCGTGTGCGACTCGCTGGAGACGAACGCCTGGGGCCTGAGCCTCGGCCTCGGTCTCGGCACCTACATGCTCGGCGTGGCCGGTGCGGTGCTGGTCGTGCTGGCCCGGCTCGCCCCGCAGCCCCGCAAGATCGCCGGTCTCGACCTGGGTCAGGTCGGTGCCGGGCTGGCGGTCGCCGCCGCCTGGTCGCTGCTGTGGTGGACGCTGGACGCGGAGAACGTCGGTGTCGGTCTGATCCTCGGTCTGATCGCCGCGCTGCTGCTGGCGGGCGGTGCCATCGCCGCGCCGCTGGTCCCCGCGCTCAAGGCCGCCCTCGTCCCGGCGCCCCGCCCGGCCGCCCCGCAGCCCTACGGCGGTCAGCCGCAGGGTGGTTACGGCTACCCCGGCGCCCAGCAGCAACCGCCGCCGTTCGGCGGGCAGCAGCCGCAGGGTCCGTTCGGCGGGCAGGCCCCGGCCACGCCCCCGGCCGCCGACTTCTCCCCGTTCTGGTTCGCGGTGCCGGTGGCCCGTCCGCTGTTCGCGGAGGACGGTTCGCCGAGCCCGATCGCCGAACTGGCGCCGGGCACCTGGTACCTGGCCGTCGAGCAGCGCGGCCCGGCCCTGGTCGCGCAGACCCAGGACGGCCGCCGGGGCGTCCTCCAGGACACCAGCGGCATCCAGCGCGGCTGACGCGCCTCACCCAGCAGACCGGCGACGGCCCCCCACCCTTCCGGGCGGGGGGCCGTCGCCGGGTTTGGCTTCCCCGACCGGGGCAACCCGACGTACATGTCCCCTCGATATCGCAATGGAACACGCGGTGCGGGCACGGTGATCGCCGTGGTCGCCGACATCATGGCCGGCATTCTCGGCCTCTGGATCCTGATGTACCTGCTGGACGCCAACCGCGGAAACGAACTGGTCCAGTTCATCCACGACGCCGCGAACTGGCTCGCCGGCTGGTCCCACGACCTCTTCACCTTCGACGCCGCCTGGGCAAGGGTGGTGGCGGGCTACGGCCTGGCAGCGATCGTCTACGCGGTAGTGGGCCACGCAATAGCCAACAGGGTGAGCCGCCACTGAGGACTTTTCAGCAGGCGAAGACTTTCCAACGCCGCGCGACCAACGGCTTTTAGGGGCGCGGGGAACTGCGCGACCAGCCCCCACTCAGCCGCACCCGCCCCTCAACCGCCCACCCCCACCCCCCTAGGCGCCGAAACTAACCACAACAATCCGCATCCAACCCCCACGGCAACCACCGCCCCCCAAACACCGCACAGGTCGCCTCATCTCCCCCCAACGCCGCCACCGCCAACAACAACGCCCCCGCCGTCCACGACGTCAGCTCCCGGGGCCACACCGCGTCGTCCTCGAACACATACCCCGTCCAGTACAGCCCGGACTCCGGCTCCCGCAGATGCCGGATGGACTTCAGCACCTCCAGCGCCCGGTCCGACTCCCCCGTCACCCACAGCGTGAGCGCCAGCTCGGCCGATTCCCCGCCCGTCACCCAGGGGTTCGGCACCACGCACCGCACCCCCAGCCCTGGTACCACGAACCGCTCCCAGCCCTCCGCGATCCGCGCGTCCGCCTCCGCGCCGGTCAGCGCGCCGCCCAGTACCGGGTAGTACCAGTCCATGGAGTAGCGGCCCTTGTCCAGGAACCGTTCCGGATGCCGCCGTATCGCATGGCGGAGCATCCCCGCGGCGAGTTCCCAGTCCGGCTGGGGCTCCTCGCGCTGCTCGGCGATGGCGAGCGCGCAGCGCAGGGCGTGGTGGACGGAGGAGGAGCCGGTGAGCAGCGCGTCCGCCGTCGCCGTGCCGTCGTCCTCGCGGCGCCAGCCGATCTGGCCGCCGGGCTGCTGGAGCCGTAGGACCCATTCGACGGCGGCGTGGACGACCGGCCACATCCGGTCGAGGAACGGGTCGTCGCCGGTGGCGAGATAGTGGTGCCAGACGCCGACGGCCACATAGGCGACGAAGTTGGACTCGCGGCCCCGGTCGGTGACCCGATGGGCGTCGCCGTCGGCGTAGGCGGCGTACCAGGAGCCGTCGTCGTTCTGGTGGGCGGCGAGCCAGTGGTAGGCGCGCTCGGCGGCCTCGTGCTCACCGGCGGCGTCGAGGGCCATGGCGGCCTCGACATGGTCCCAGGGGTCGAGATGGTGGCCGCGGAACCAGGGGATCGCGCCGTCCGCGCGCTGGACGGCGCGCAGTCCGGCGACGGTGGCGGCGGCCTGCCCGGCGGTGAGGACCCCGGGCAGGACGAGGTGCTCGGTGCGGGGTGTGGTCACTGGGTGTCCGCCGGGGGGAGGTGGGGCTTGGTCGCGTAGGCCACGAAGCTCTTGCCGATCAGCGGGTTGAGGGCCTGCTCGGCGACCCGGGTGGCCAGGGGTTTCTTCATGATGTCCCAGACCAGCAGCTTGTGGTAGGCGCGGACCGGGAGCGCCTTGTCGTTGTCGACGCCGAAGGCGCACTTCAGCCACCAGTAGGGGCTGTGCAGGGCGTGGGCGTGATGGCTGCCGTAGGGCTTGAGTCCGGACTCGCGGATGCGGGTGAGGAGTTCATCGGCGCGGTAGATGCGGATGTGGCCGCCCTCGACCTCGTGGTAGGCGTCGGAGAGGGCCCAGCAGACCTTCTCGGGGCCGTAGCGGGGCACGGTGACGGCGATCCGGCCGCCGGGGCGGAGCACCCGGACCATCTCGGCGAGGACGCCCTTGTCGTCGGGGATGTGCTCCATCACCTCGGAGATGATGACGACGTCGAAGGCCCCGTCGGGGAAGGGCAGGGCGAGGGCGTCGCCCTCCAGCGCGGTGGCGGTGGCGCCCTCGGGGGCCTCCCCGGCCTCCCGCATCGCGGCGAACCAGCGGGCGACCTCGCGGATCTCCTCCCCGTTGCGGTCCAGCGCGACGACCCGGGCGCCGCGCCGGTAGCACTCGAAGGCGTGCCGTCCGGCACCGCATCCGAGGTCCAGGACACGGTCGCCGGGGGCGATCGGGAACCGGGAGAAGTCGACGGTCAGCACGTGGCCCTGCTTTCGCGATCGGGGGTGGGGGCGGGGTGAGTCGCCGGGTGCCGGGCGATGGCCTCGCGGTAGTGGGCGACCGTGCCCTCGGCGGCGCGGGCCCAGGTGAAGCGGCGCAGCACCCGCTCGCGTCCGGCGGTGCCGAGCCGGGCGCGCAGTTCCGGGTCGCCGAGGAGGCGGCCGAGGCCGGCGGCGAGGGCGCCGGGGTCGCCGGGGGGTACGGCGAGGCAGGTCTCGCCGTCGGGTCCGGCGACCTCGGGGATGGCACCGCCGGTGGTGGCGAGCAGCGGCGTCCCGGTGGCCATGGCCTCGGCGGCGGGCAGCGAGAACCCCTCGTAGAGGGAGGGCACGCAGGCGACGGTGGCCGAGCGGATCAGGTCGACGAGCGCGGGGTCGGAGATGCCCTTGACGAACTCGACGGCCCCTTCGAGCCCGTAGCGGGTGAGGGCTCGGGCGACCGGGCCCTCGGTGGGGCGGGTGCCGACGACGACGAGATGGGCGGCGGGGTGTTCGGTGCGGACCTTGGCGAGCGCCTCGACCAGGAAGACGAGACCCTTGAGGGGGACGTCGGCGCTGGCGGTGGTGACGATCCGGCCGGGGACGCGGGCGATGGAGGGGTCGGGGGAGAAGAGCCGGGTGTCGGCGCCGATGGGCACCACATGGATCCGGTCGGGGCGGACACCGAGGTGGTCGGCGATCTCGGTGCGGGAGGTGCCGGAGACGGTGAGGACGGCGGGCAGCCGACGGGCGACGCGCTTCTGCATCCGGGTGAAGGCGTACCAGCGGCGGACGGAGTAGCGGCGCTGCCAGGTGGCGGCGGCGTCCAGTTCGAGCCGCCGGTCGACGGTGATGGGGTGGTGGACGGTGGTGACCAGGGGGGCGCCGAGGTCGCCGAGGAGTCCGTAGCCGAGCGTCTGGTTGTCGTGGACGACGTCGAACTCACCTCGCCGGGACCGGAGTTGGCGGCGGGCGCGGAGGGAGAAGGTGAGGGGTTCGGGGAAGCCGCCGGTCCACATGGTGGCGACTTCGAGGGCGTCGATCCAGTCCCGGTACTCACCGCGACCCGGGGTGCGGAAGGGGTCGGGCTGGCGGTAGAGGTCGAGGCTCGGGAGTTCGGTGAGGCGCAGTCGCTCGCCCTCGGGGTCGAGCACCGGGTAGGGCTGGGCGCCGATCACCTCGACCCGGTGGCCGAGGCGGGCGAGTTCGCGGCTGAGGTGGCGGACGTAGACGCCCTGGCCGCCGCAGAACGGGTTTCCCTTATAGGTGAGGAGTGCGATGCGCAGCGGTGGTGAGCCGTCAGCGGCAGGACCGTCATGAGCCCTTTCCCGACTGGCCTCAGCGGTCACTCCGGGCCCCCTTCTGCCTGCACGACGGTGAGACTACGACACGGGACGCTAATCTAGAACAAGTTTCAGACTTGATCGTCCGAGAGGCTCCGAATCTACCGGCTGGTAGTGCCGGGGCGAGAAGTGGATCAGGTGATTCACGCCACGGCGGGCTGGATCGACCCGGCTCCTGCCATGCTGTCTGATCGCCCCCACTCCTCACAGTTCCTCATGGACTGTCACGGAACCCACGGAACGGTGCCCATGCCTGCGGAAGCCAAGGTGACCAAGGTGGAAGCCAGTTGCGCGCGAGCCGACTCGCCGCCGCTGACCGAGCGGCAGGAGGCGCGGCGCCGCCGCATCCTGCACGCGAGCGCGCAGTTGGCCGGCCGGGGTGGGTTCGACGCGGTGCAGATGCGGGAGGTCGCGGAGTCCTCGCAGGTGGCGCTGGGCACGCTGTACCGGTACTTCCCGTCCAAGGTGCATCTGCTGGTGGCGACGATGCAGGCCCAGTTGGAGCATATGCACGGCACGCTGCGCAAGAAGCCGCCGGCCGGTGAGACGGCGGCGGAGCGGGTGGCGGAGACCCTGATGCGGGCCTTCCGCGGGCTCCAGCGCGAGCCGCATCTCGCCGACGCGATGGTCCGCGCCCTCACCTTCGCCGACCGCAGCGTCTCCCCCGAGGTCGACCAGGTGTCCCGGCAGACGACGGCGATCATCCTGGACGCGATGGGCCTGGACCGCCCCACGCCCGAACAGCTCGCCGCGGTCCGCGTCATCGAGCACACCTGGCACTCCGCCCTGATCACCTGGCTCTCGGGCCGCGCGTCGATCGCCCAGGTGAAGATCGACATCGAGACGGTGTGCCGGTTGATCGACCTGCCGTCGCCGGAGGACGCACCGCGGACGCGGTGACCGACGGGGGCCCCGCCCCAGCCCACCGCCCCGCCCCCGCCGACCGGATCCGCTCCCTGCTCGACCATCACGAGGCCCGGCTGCGCGAACTCCTCGCCCTGCCCGCCGAACCCGGCGCCCCGCACCCCCTGGCAGCTCGCCACCCCGATGACCTGGAACCGCCACTGGAACCACCCCCGGGTGCGCACCCCGCACACCTCCCGCACCATCGCCGTCGCCGAGGCCGAGGCCCAGCTGCGCCGGCTGGTGGACAGGGCCGGGCGGAGCCGACGGCGGCGGGCGGCGAGCCGGTGACATATGTCGCGGTGTGAGGCGGGATGGGCCGTTCGGGGCGCCCGGTAGAGTGAGCAGGTCGTCATCACATCCGTACGCGAGGAAGCCGGTGCGAATCCGGCGCCGACCCGCAACCGTATGAGCCCCGCCCCGCCGGGCTCTCAGCCGGACCACCGCCAGCGGACCAGTGACCGGCTCATGCGCACCGGCGTCCGCCGGGCGCGGCACCGTCGAGGCATACGGAGCCGAGCCGCCCGGGGTGCCCGGTGCTGCCCGCCTCCGCACAGGAAAGGGCTCCCGCCGATCATGTTGTTCCGCCGCAGTGCCGCGGTCGTCGCCGCCGCCTTCGGGATCGGCGCCGTCGCCGCTCCGCTCGCCCAGGCCGCCGACCCGTCCCCATCCTCACCCTCCTCCGTGACGATCCCGGAGGGCCTGTACGGCACGGCCGACCCGACGTACGACGGTGTGTGGCGCCAGTCGCTGGCGCTGCTGGCCCAGTCGTCGGTGGGCGTCACCCCGGCGGCGCGGGCCGGGGACTGGCTGGCCGGCCAGCAGTGCGCCGACGGCGGCTTCGCCGCCTTCCGCCCCGACCCGGCGGCGGCCTGCGACAGCAAGACACCCCTGGACTCCAACAGCACCGCCGCCGCCGTCCAGGCCCTCGCCGAACTCGGCGACCACGAGGCCGCCACCGGCAAGGCCGTCACCTGGCTGAAGTCCGTGCAGAACGCGGACGGCGGCTGGGGCTACACCCCCGGCGGCCCCAGCGACACCAACTCCACCGGCCTGGTCGTCGGCGCCCTCACCGCCGCCGGGGAGAGACCCGCCGAGGTCCGCAAGGACGGCAAGTCCCCCTATGACGCCCTGCTCGCCCTGAGCGTCCCCTGCGACGACCCGGAGGGCGGCGGCGCCTTCGCCTACCAGCCCGAGCAGAACGGCGACCTGCTCGCCAACGCCGACGCCACCGCGGCCGGCGTCCTGGGCGCCCTCGGCACAGGCCTCAACGCGGAGGCCCCCGACACGACCGCCACCCCCGCGACGGCCGGGTGCGCCGACGCCACCACCCCCGCGCAGGCCGCCGCCAACGCCACCGCCTGGCTGACCACCACGCTCGCCGGGAACGACGACCACCTCATCTCCGCCCTCCCCGGCGCCGAGGACCAGCCGGACTACGGCAACACCGCCGACGCCGTGGTGGCGCTGGCCGCGCTGGGCGAGGGCGAGCAGGCCCGCGCCTCCATGACCTGGCTGGAGCGCAACGCGCGCGCCTGGGCCGACGCGTCCGGCCCCGCCGCCCACGCCCAGCTCGTGCTGGCCGCGCACGCGATCGGCGACGGCCCCGAGGAGTTCGGCGGCACCGGCCTCATCGACCGTCTCAACGCCAGCGGCCCGACCCCGGCGGCGACCGACGACCTGGTCGAGAAGCGCCTGGTCGAGAAGGAGACCACGGCCTCCGCCGAGGACGACGACTCCCCCTTCGGCGTCTGGTGGTACGTCGGCGTCTTCGGCGTCGTGGGCGTCGGCATCGGCTTCCTGGTCAGTGGCCGCAACCGCGGCGACCGGCCGTGATCCGCCGGTTCCCCCCGCTCCTGCTGGCCGCGCTGCTGCTCGCCCTCACCGGCGCGGCGGGCCAGGCCCAGGCCGCCGGCTACCGCTACTGGTCGTTCTGGGACCGGGACGGCGACCGCTGGAGCTACGCCGACCGCGGCCCGTCCCTGTCCCGCCCCGCCGACGGCGCCGTCCAGGGCTTCCGCTTCGCGGTGAGCGAGGACTCCCAGGACGCGACGGCCCCGCGCGGCCCGGCCGACTTCGCCACGATCTGCGCCGGGACCCCCGAGAAGCCGGACCAGAAGCGGGTGGCCCTGGTCCTGGACTTCGGTACGGAGGCGGACGCCCCGTCCGGCGAGACCCCGCCCGCCGCCCGCACCGCCTGCGCGAGCGTCGCCCCCGACGCGACGACCGCCGAGTCCCTGGCCGCCGTCGCCAAACCCCTGCGCTACGACTCCAACGCCCTGCTGTGCGCGATCTCGGGCTATCCGGAACGGGGTTGCGGGGAGCAGGTCTCCACCGGATCGACAAAGAAGAAACCATCGAAGGACGAGGGCCCGTCCCTGGGCATCTGGGCAGGCGCGGCGGCGGTCACCGTCCTGGCCGGAGGAGCTGTCTGGCAGACCTGGCGCCGACGAAGTGGCTGAGCTGCAACGTCCGGTGACCGAGGGCGCTGGGGGTACCCCCTCTGGGGGAGGAACTGCGCGAGAAACCACGACGGGGCCGCACCCGCCCCCCACCGCAACCCACCCCCACCTCAGCACCCACCCCGGAGCCTGGTGGCTCTGGGCCGCAGCCCTAGGCGTAGCCGCAACCCGCACCACCAACCCCCTCCTCCTCACCCTCCTCATCGCCGTCTCCGCCTACGTCGTCGCCGCCCGCCGCCCCGACGCCCCCTGGGCCCGTTCCTACGACGCCTTCCTCAAGCTCGCCCTCGCCGTCATCGCCATCCGCCTCCTCTTCGCCGTGCTCCTCGGCTCCCCCCTCCCCGGCACCCACACCCTCCTCACCCTCCCCGAGGTCCCGCTCCCCGACTGGGCGCAGGGCATCCGCCTCGGCGGCGAGGTGACCCTCGAATCCCTGCTGGCCGCGTTCTACGACGGGCTGCGCCTGGCGACGATGCTGATCTGCGTCGGCGCCGCGAACGCCCTGGCGAACCCGTCCCGCCTCCTGAAGTCCCTGCCGGGCGCGTTGTACGAGATGGGGGTCGCGGTGGTCGTCGCCCTCACCTTCGCCCCGCACCTGATCGCCGATGTCCGCCGTCTGCGGGCGGCCCGGCGGCTGCGGGGCCGTCCGGATCGGGGCGTCCGGGGTCTGCTCCAGGTCGGGCTGCCGGTGCTGGAGGGGGCGTTGGAGCGCTCGGTGGCGCTGGCCGCCGCGATGGACGCGCGCGGCTACGGCCGTACCGCCGAGGTCGCGCCCGCCGTGCGCCGGACCACCGCCGCGCTCACCCTCACCGGATTGCTCGGGGTCTGCGCGGGAACGTACGGGCTGCTCACCGCGGCGGGCGGCACCTACGGGCTGCCGGTGCTGCTGCTGGGGCTGGCCGCCGCGCTGGGCGGGCTGTGGCTGGGCGGGAAGCGCTCGCCCCGGACCCGTTACCGCCCCGATCGCTGGGACGGACGGGCCTGGCTGGTGTCCGGCTCGGGCGTGGCGGTCGCCGCCGCGATGACGGCCGCCGACACGGGCGCCCTGCATCCCGGGATCATCCCGCCGACCGTGCCCGAACTGCCGCTGTGGCCTGCGGCGGCCATCCTGCTGGGTCTGCTCCCGGCGTTCGTCACCCCATCGCCCCGGCCCGTCTCCACCCCGAGGGAACCGTCATGATCCGCTTCGACGAGGTCGCGGTCACGTACTCCGGCGCGGCCCGGCCGACCGTCCAGGGCATCGACTTCGAGGTGCCGGAGGGCGAACTCGTGCTGCTCGCGGGCCCGTCCGGGGTCGGCAAGTCGACCGTGCTGGGCGCGGTGAGCGGCCTGGTGCCGCACTTCACCGGCGGCACCCTGCGCGGCCGGGTCACGGTGGCCGGCCGGGACACCCGTACCCACAAGCCGCGCGAGCTGGCGGACGTGGTGGGCACGGTGGGTCAGGACCCGCTGTCCCACTTCGTCACCGACACCGTCGAGGACGAACTCGCGTACGGCATGGAGTCCCTCGGCATCGCGCCGGACGTGATGCGTCGCCGCGTCGAGGAGACCCTCGACCTGCTGGGCCTCGCCGACCTGCGCCACCGCCCCATCGCCACCCTCTCCGGCGGCCAGCGCCAGCGCGTCGCCATCGGCTCGGTGCTCACCCCGCACCCCCGGGTGCTGGTCCTGGACGAGCCGACGTCCGCGCTGGACCCGGCGGCGGCCGAGGAGGTCCTCGCCGTCCTCCAGCGCCTGGTCCACGACCTCGGTACGACGGTGCTGCTGGCCGAGCACCGGCTGGAGCGGGTGGTGCAGTACGCCGACCAGGTCGTCCTGCTCCCGGCGCCGGGCGCCGCGCCCGTGCTGGGCACCCCGGCGGAGGTGATGGCGGTGTCGCCGGTGTACCCGCCGGTGGTGGAGCTGGGCAGGCTGGCGGGCTGGTCCCCGCTGCCCCTGACGGTCCGCGACGCCCGGCGCCGGGCGGGGACGGCCGGGGGGTTGCGGGAGCGGCTGGCCGGGGCGGACCCCAGCCCCGCGAGAACAGCACCCGGCGCTCCCGCCCCCGCCCTCGCGGAGATCCGCTCCCTCTCCGTCCGCCGCGACCGGATCCCCGCCCTGCGCTCGGTGGAGCTGACCGTGGCGCCCGGCGAGACGATCGCCCTGATGGGCCGCAACGGCGCCGGGAAGTCGACCCTGCTGTCGGCGCTGGTCGGCCTGGTGAGCCCGGCGTCGGGATCGGTCCGGGTCGGGGACCTCGTCCCGGCCAGGGCCGCCCCGCGCGAGCTGGTCCGCCGGGTCGGGCTGGTCCCGCAGGAACCCCGGGATCTGCTCTACGCCGACACGGTCGCCGGGGAGTGCGCGGCGGCCGACCGGGACGCCGGGGCGGCGCCGGGCACCTGCCGGGCGCTGGTGTCGGAGCTGCTGCCGGAGATCGCCGACGATCTCCACCCGCGCGACCTCTCCGAGGGCCAGCGCCTCGCCCTCGCGCTGGCCGTCGTCCTGACCGCCCGCCCGCCGCTGATCCTGCTCGACGAGCCGACCCGTGGCCTGGACTACGCGGCGAAGGCGCGGCTGGTGGCGCGGTTGCGGGCGCTGGCGGCGGACGGGCACGCCATCATCCTGGCCACGCATGATGTGGAGCTGGCGGCGGAGCTGGCGCACCGGGTGGTGCTGCTGGCGGAGGGCGAGGTGATCGCGGACGGCCCGACCGCCGAGGTGGTGGTGTCGTCGCCGTCGTTCGCGCCGCAGGTGACGAAGGTGCTGGCGCCGGAGCGCTGGCTGACCGTGACGCAGGTCCGCGAGGCCCTCGCGTGAGCCCCCCGCCCTCCGTCCCACAGGCCCGTGCCGTACGGCTGGGCCCGCGTTCGATCCTGGCCCTGCTGCTGGTGAGCGCGGTGGGGGTGGGGGCGCTGGGCTGGCCGTTCCTGGCGCCGCCGGAGTCGAGTGTGGCCGCGCACAGTCAGGACGCGCCGTGGCTGTTCGCGGGGCTGCTGGTGCTGCTGGTGGCGGTGGTGGGGGCGACGATCTCGGAGTCGGGGCTCGGCCCGAAGGCGGTGGCGATGGTCGGGGTGCTGGCGGCGACCGGCGCGGCGCTGCGGCCGATCGGTGCCGGGACGGCCGGGATCGAGCCGATGTTCTTTCTGATGGTGCTGAGCGGCCGGGTGCTGGGCCCGGGGTTCGGCTTTGTGCTGGGCTCGCTGACCATGTTCGCGTCGGCGCTGCTGACCGGCGGGGTGGGGCCGTGGCTGCCGTTCCAGATGCTGTCGATGGGCTGGTTCGCGATGGGCGCGGGCCTGCTGCCGGGCCCGGACCGCCTGCGGGGCGGGGGCGAGCTGCTCCTCCTCTCCTGCTACGGCTTCCTGGGCGCGTTCGCCTACGGCACGGCGATGAATCTGGCGGGCTGGCCGTTCATGGGCGAGAACAGCACCTCCATCGCGTTCGACGCGGACGCGCCGGTGGCGGCGAATCTGGCCCGGTTCGTGGCGTACTGCCTGGCGACGTCGCTGGGCTGGGATCTGGGCCGGGCGGTGGTGACGGTGGTGCTGACGTGGCTGGTCGGCCCGGCGGTGCTGAAGGCGCTGCGGCGGGCGACCCGCAGGGCCGCGTTCGAGACGCCGGTCACCTTCGACGCCCCCGGACGGTGAGCCGGTGTGCGCCGCCGGTGACACGGACCGGTCCCCGGCGGTGAAGCACCCCACGTGACCGGGCTCACCTACGATCCGCCCTCGTAGCGCCAGAACCTGGCATGCACGCGCCTTTCCTGCCTCTGACCTGGGGTTTGAGAGCCACGTCACACACCACACGAAGACCGGCAATGCGACCACAACTAGTAAAAGGGGTCATTGCGGTCGTATCGCAAGCCTGTTTCTCTGGACGACGTCGCCAGGCGCCGATGTCCCCCCGGGGGCCCGGCGCCGAGGTTCTGCCCCCGTCGCACACCGCGTGTGGTGGCCGGGCGGACCGCGACCCCTCGTCCCCGAAGAAAAGGTTCACTGTGTCCGTCTCGCTCATCCGCCGTATCGCGTCCCCCAAGAAGGCCGTCACCGCTGCCGCCCTGGCCGCCACCGCCGCGGGCCTGGCGCTCACCGCCTCCCCGGCCCAGGCCGCGACCACCGCGTCCCCCGCCTCGGCCCAGGCCATCGCGAAGCAGATGATCCCGAACTCCGCGCACTACTCGGCCTTCTCCAACATCGTCCAGCGCGAGAGCGGCTGGAACGTCACCGCGACCAACGCCTCCTCCGGCGCCTACGGCCTGGTCCAGGCCCTCCCGGCCTCGAAGATGGCCTCGGCCGGCTCCGACTGGAAGACCAACCCCGCCACCCAGATCGAGTGGGGCATCGACTACATGAACTCCCGCTACGGCAGCCCGCTCGGCGCGTGGGAGTTCTGGCAGGCCAACGGCTGGTACTGACCCGTACCCAGCTGTTCCACCGCAACAGGCGGCGGCACCGGATGATCTCCGGGGCCGCCGCCTAGGCGTGTCCCCGCGGGTACCCGTGCTCCACTGATCCGGTGACCATCGCCGCCGCTCGGAACCGGGGCCGTCTGCGCCTCACCTACGTCCTGCTGCTCCTCACCGTCTCCAGCGGGATGATCGACGCGGTCAGCTATCTGGGCCTGATCCATGTGTTCACCGCGAACATGACCGGCAATGTGGTGGTCCTCGGTTTCGCCACGGCCGGGGCGGCGGGCTTCTCCGTCCCCCACACCGCGACCTCGATCGCCTGCTTCGCGCTGGGCGCGATCGGTGGGGGCCGACTGGCGGGCCGCCTCGCGCCCCGTTCACGCGGCAGGTGGGCCCGCGCGTCCCTCGCCCTGGAGGCGGCCCTCGTCCTGGCCGCCGCACTCGTGGCCTTCCTCATGCCGGACGACCCCGTCCGCCCCTACCTCCTCGTGGCCCTCACCGCCCTGGCGATGGGCCTGCGTAACGCGACGGTCCGCAAACTGGGCGTGCCCGGTATCTCCACGACCACGGTCGTGACGACCACCCTCACCGCCCTCGCCTCCGAGTCCCCCTTCGGCGGCGGCGACGGCACGGGTGGTCTGCTGCGGGTACTGGCCGTCGTCGCCCTGTTCAGCGGCGCGCTGCTCGGGGCGTGGCTGTTCCTGGACCATGGGATGGGCGTACCGCTGCTGGTGGTGGCGGTGCTGGCGGGGGTGCTGGCGGTACTGGCCTCGGACCGCGACTGACTCCGTCCGTCCCGTCAGCGGGCGGTTTCGGCGCCGGACGCGGTCCAGTTGACGAAAGTGGTGAAGGCGGCGGGGCCGAGGGTGAGGATCGGCCCCGCCGGGGTCTTGGAGTCGCGGAGGGCGATGGAGGAGTTGGGGGGCTGGGCTACTTCGAGGCAGTCCCCGCCCTGGTCGCCGCTATACGAGGACTTGCGCCATTCGACGCAGGAGCCGCCCGTGTCACCGCTGTAGGTCGACTTGCGCCAGTTGCTGCTCGCCATAGCGTTCCTCCATCACATGCCGGATCAACTCCGCCGAGTCCTTGAGGGAGAGGGCGGCGGCCTGGAGATGATCGTAACGGAGCGCACAGTCCTCGACGGTGTCCGGATTGGCGGTCGGATGCCCGCTGCCATAGCCCTCGGTGTAGACGATTGCGGGATCGCTCGGAAAGCGGAAGAGGTTGAATGAGCCTTGTGAACCGGCGTGCGCTCCCGCCGAGTAGGGCAGGATCTGGATGTTGATCCGCAGCGTGTCCTGAAAGGACAACAGCTTGGCCAGTTGCGCACGCATGACCGTCCGTCCGCCGATCTCTTGACGGATCGCGGCTTCGCTCATGACCGCCCAGAACAACGGCGGCCGGGCCTTCTCGAAGACCCGCTGGCGTGCGATACGAGCCGCCGCACGATCGTCGAGCTTCTCCGTGTGCACCACGCCGAGAACGGCACTCGCGTATGACTCGGTCTGGAGGAGTCCATGCACCAGGTGCGTATGGAACGTACAGATCTCCGTGGCCTTCGCCTCCAACTCAGCCACCTGCTGGAACCAGGCCGGAAGTTGGCTGCGCATCACCAGGTCCACGAGCCGGGACAACGCCCCACCCGTCCCCAGTGCCGCATCCACCCGCTCGCTGAACTGCACCGTCGGCAGCTTCTTGGCCGTTTCGATCTGGCAGATCAGTGAACCGGTGTAGTTGACGATGTCGCCGAGCTGCTTCTGGGTGAGCCCGGCGGCTTCCCGGTACCGGCGTAATTCGAAGCCGTAGTAGTCGAGCGGCGAGGCTCCCGGGTCGAGTTGGTTGATGTACGCCATATCCAGCCCCTCTCACAGAGCGACGGGTTAACTTCGCTGAGTAGTCAGCGTAGCGGCGCGCTCGCCAGCCTGGTCATGTGAACGCAAACTTCCCCCACCAGTACCGCATGAGCCTCACCGTCGCCGAGCACTCGGCCCGTCACATCCGCCGCATCATCCGCACGCTGCTCAAGGAGTGGGGCGTGGAGGAGCTGAGCGAGGCCGTGGAGCTGGCGACGACGGAGCTGATCGCCAACGTCGTACGCCATGTCCCCGACCATCACTGCACGGTCCGGATCGCCCGGCACCGCGCGGGCGCCCGCGTGGAGGTGACGGACACGTCGCCCCGTCTCCCGGTGCCGGTCCCGCCGAACCCGTCCCTGGAGTCGGAGAACGGGAGGGGACTGCTGCTGGTGGAGGCGATGGTGGACAAGTGGGGCGTGGACAGGGGGCCGGGGGTGGGGAAGACCGTGTGGTTCGAGTGCCTCAAAGCTGCGGAGCGAGAAGCGTCAGCCGGAGAACCGCCGCGAGAATGAGGACCGCCGGGACCAGGTACCACCCCTTGCGCAGCCAGGCCGCTTTCACACAGGCGAGGGTGAGCGCGGCCATGAGCAGGGAGAGGGCGAGGACGAGCCCGGAGGCGAACTGGGAGTGGGCGACGGTCTCGCTGTCCCAGGGGCCGGCGGGCTCGGCCATGTAGGCGAGGTAGATGAAGTAGAGGGCGATGAGGTGCCCGAGGATGAGGACGGCCCCGGAGACGGCGGAGGCGGCCCGGGTGATGGAGGGGGAGCGGCTCACCGCAGGGCCTCTCTGGCGTCGTCGAGATTCCGGTCGAAGCCGCGGCCGTACGCCTGGGCGTTCGGGTCCTGATAGTAGGGGCCGCCGTTGTAGCGGGCGGCCAGCTCCTGCATCTGTTCGCGGGTCATCTGCTCCGGCGGGACGTCGGCGAAGCCGCTCTCGGCCTTGAGCTGGGCGAGATACTCGGAGGCGATGAAGATGTTCTGGGCGGGGTCCTTGACGGCGCTGACGACCTGGTCGCGCTGGCCGTCGGTGAGGTGGTCGGGGTCGTAGCCGAGCACTTCGGCGGCGCGGCGGACCTGGATGGAGAGGGGGCCCATGGAGGTCTCGTCGGGGTCGTTGGTGAAGGGGAGGATGTCGCGGCCCTCGTAGGCGAGGTCGTCGAGGAGGGCGGGGTCGCCCATGACTTCCTGCCAGGCGATACCGGCGACCATCTCGGGCGGGAGACCGGAGTCGTGGGCGGCGGCGTTGATCAGTGCCCGGTTGCCGGAGATGTACTCGCGTCGTCCGTCGTCGGAGGTGGAGGGGAGCCAGTAGTTGTTGCCCTGGCCGTCGGGGAGGCCGTCGACGCGCATCTTGATCCGGTAGAGGGACTCGGTGATCAGGACCTGCTCGCCCGCGGTGGGGGTGGGCATCTCGTCCACCTTGGGTCCCGAGCCGGGCAGTTGGACGTAGGGGTTGGTGCTGGCCTGGCGGGCTTCGGCGCGCAGCGGCCCGAGGCTGCGCAGGAGGTATTCCGGGTCGCCGAGCGGGCTCCTGAAGTCGGGCAGGGAGCGGTGGGCGGCGCGGAGTTCGGCGACGCAGGCGTCGCGGGCCTCGGACTCCACGCGGAGGGCGTCGGCGTAGTGGTCCTTGGTCTGGTTGTAGTGGCGCTCGGCGTCCTCGCGGATGGCGTCGAGGTCGACGCCGAGTTCGGCGAACCAGTCCATGACGCCGGTGCTGGCCCGGAGGTCCTCCCACTGGCGGAGGGGCTCGGCGGCGCGGGCGGTGGGGGTGATGGCGGTGGCTTCCCTGGACATGACCTCCGAGAGCCTGCCTTCGCTCTCCCTGCCGCTGCGGTAGTGGCTCTTGGCGGTGGTGACGGCGTCGGAGTAGGCGGTGAGGGCGTTCGCAACGGTGCGGAAGGCGCGCGCGAGGCCGTCGGTCAGCTCCCTCGCCTCGCCCAGACGCCGGGCGTGGAGGTCACGGGCCTCGCTGCGCCAGTCGATCTCCCCGGCCTTGCGAAAGGCGTCGTCGGTGGAGTCGATGAGCCGGTGCAGCCGCGTGAACTCGGCGGCGCCGCGCCCGATGAGCGCGGGGTTGGCGTCCTCAAGGAACTCGACATCAACGCGATAGGCGGCCACCCCGGATCACCGGTCCTGGGCGTCGGTGTAACGCCCGTCGGTCAGGACGGAGTCCAGCTTTCTGCGTACCAGTTCGTCATACTCCGCGTAGGTGTTGTTCGCCGAGGTGAGCTTGCCGGCCAGGGCGGCGAGCAGGACGACGGCGTCCGTGTACTGGTCCTTGGCGAAGCGGGCGAAGATCTCGACATTCGCGGCGACTTCGGGGTGCGACCGGGGAGCCCGGCCGATGGTGGCGTTCTCACCGTCCATCCGGCCCTCGTACAGCAGCCCCGCGATCTCCAGCAGCAGATGCGAACTGCCGTCGATGGACTCGGCGTTGGCGGCGAAGCCTTCACCGGGGCCGCCCGTACCGCCCCCCTCGGCCGGCAACTGATTGAGCCGCATGGCCGCCGAAGGCTGCCCCGCCCGAGCAACGGCGTCCGCCTTCAGCTGGGCCCACTCCTCATCCCACGACACGATGCTCCCCCGTATGAGCGTCCGACCCATTCCTCACCTGGGCGTGTACCCGAAGTTTGCCATGGCGACGCCGGACGGGTCCGGACCTGGGGCTGGGCCCGGCGCGGGTGGCATACGGTCACATCCAACACAGCCCGCGCTACTGCGGCACTATGCGGCGAATCACCGGATTGGCGGCCAGCCCGGGGATCTCCGGGGTCAGAATCGCATACGCGTCGCGACGGAACTCCGAGAAAGCACGCCTGAGCCACTCACCCTCGACGGCAACTCGCCAGGAATGATTCGACAAAGCCACGGCAACGAGATCACCATCGCAACACAACTGGATAACCTCTTCGCTTTCCGTGAAGTCAAAAACCGCGCCCTCTCCTGACGAGATGCACTGGACTGTACGGAAATGGGAAAGTACCAGATCCACGAGCGTCACAAATCTCCACTTCGAGATAACCCCCACGCCGCCCACGACCAACATCTGGCGTCCACGCCCACGTCCGGCTCCGCCTCCAGCACCAGGCCATCGACACCCTCAGCAACGCCCTCAACCCGACCGATACCCCCGACGACCCGCCCGCCGCTGCCGTCGTCCGCTGACACTGCCGTCACCGTTGCCGTCAAACCGTTGAAGAGCCCCACCGAAACACAACTCGGTGGGGCTCTTGAGACCGATCGACTCACCTCAAAGGAGATCGCTGCCGGTGCCGCCTAGTCGGTCGTCCACAGCCGCGCGAATTTCGCTCCAGGGGTCGTGTCGAAGGGATTCCAATGTCTCCCTCGACGTGTTCCTGTGCTGCGCGACTCTCATTCTGATCGATTCGTCCACATCGAGAGCTAGGCGCTCGAGAAGGTCCGGTGACAGTTTCCGCTTCATGGCCACCATGAAACGGACGCGAGTATCAGGGTCGTCGATCAGCATTTCCAGAACAGCCAACGGCAACGTCTTGTTCTGGACAACTGCCACTCGTTCTTCCGGATATCGATCGACGACTTCCATCCATACCTGCGCTGGCGCCTCCTCAACTGCTGCCCTGCGGCATTCCTGTGGATCTGAGCTGTTGCGCAGCCGTACGAACTCGTCGGCAGTCTCGATCATCTTTTGACGCCCCGCAAATTGCTGTTCGGTATAAATTTCCCCGTATCACCCTTCCACTTGTCCGGCATGTAGTCGCCATATTTATCGGCATCCGAGATCCATTCGAGGCCCTTACTGGTCTCCCGATAGACCTTGAACGCCGATTCGCCGTGGCCGGTCACATCCGGAGTCCACCAGGTACCGTCCGAGGCACTCTTATAGAAGGTGGTCTTGAACGGACCTCCCTTTAGGAGTTTCGTCGAGCCTTCCTTAGTTAGCTGCCAAAGTCCTCGGCCAGCAACATCACAGTTATTGTTATGAACGAGTACCGGCGTCTCTCCCGCCAGCACATAGTACGTGTGCACCCCCGCAACCGTGAGGTTGTATGTCACGGCCCGCTGAGTGAAGTCCCTGTTGCCCGTGACGATCACCGTGTCGGCATCGTCCGTCCGCAGTGTCATGCCCGGTTCGAGTCGATGGGCCTCCACCCATCGCCCCTCGGAAGGGGACCAGAACGGATGTTCATACGTCGCGGTGAGCCGGCTGATTCCCTCATCCGTCGCGATGGCGAGTTCGTTGAATCTCTTGTCCTCGTCCGTCCGGATCAGGCGGGTGACCTCACGCGGTCCGGTCTCACCCGTCTCCGGGTCAGTCGCCATGACCTTGTCGCCGACTCGGACGTCCTCGATGTCCTTGGTGCCGCCGTCCGCCATCAGGACGTCCGTACCCGCGAGGAAGCACTGGCCGCAGCTCGGCTTCTTCGCGTCCTTGCCCTTGGCCGGGGGCAGTTTGCCCAAGCCGGTGCGCCCGCCAACGCCCATCATGCTGACGCCGGCAACGACATTGGTGCTGAAGAAGTTGTAGAAGAACGCCTTCTTCGACGGACAGCTTGTGGCATGGCACGCTTTGAGCAACGCCGAATCCACGGCAGCATCGGCAGTCGGAGCCGATTCGGCGTGCTCGGCATAGAATTTTATCCCGCCATACGCCTCTCCCAACTGCGAATAGAAGTGCTGAATGAACTTAGAATTACCACTCCACTCGGCGGGAATGTGAACCCCCGGCAGCAGGGTGACATATCCGTCGCCGTTCACATCCTTGTTGCTCGGCCCCTCGTCCTCCCAGGTGACGACGGTGCCCCTGGTGCTTGTCTTTGGGACGTTGGTGTTCGACTGGCCGGGGTTTGTCACCCCGTCGCCGTTCGGGTCGTTCTTCGGGCAGGGCACATCGAATCCGGGACCGCACGGGATCTTCCGACCGTCCGGGTCGGAGTAGGTGGCCGGGTTCTGCATCCCGTACGAATAGCCGTTCAGTGTCTGGTGCAGATCGAGCTGCATCAGTGGGTCCACGCTGATGAACTGCCCGGTGCTGGGGTCGTACTCGCGGGCCTCGACATGGGTCAGGCCGGTGCTCGCGTCGGCCGACTTGCCGAGGAACGCCTTGTCGTCCGGCCATACGCCGGTCGCCTGGCCGCGCGGGCCGCCGAACGGTGTGCTGTAGCGCTTGCTCAGGGCCTGGGTGGCGTCGCCGGTGAGGGCGACACTGCTCGTGCCGTGGCGGTCCGAGGCGAGGAAGCTCAGCTTCTCCGTGCCGCTCTCGTTGCTGCGCAGGGCGATCACGGAACCGGCGGCGTCGTAGTAGCGGTTGGCCCACTTCTTGCCGGTCTTGACATGGACCTCGGTGGCGCCGAGGTACAGCACCGTCTCACCGCCGGGTGAGTTGTCGCGGCGGATGAGGAGCGTGCCGTCGGCGTCGTAGAGATAGTTCGTGGACGTCGCCGAGGCGTCGTCGGTCAGCCGGGAGAGCTGCCCCTCCTTGCTCCAGGCCAGCGTCTGGGCGGTGGCGGAGCCGGCCTGCTTGCGGCGCTTCTCGGTGTTGCCGGTGTCGTCGTAGGTGTACTGCGGGGTGACGCCGGTGCAACTGGCCGTGGTCGTGGTCGCGGTCAGGGCGTGCGGTCGGGTGGCGTCGTAGCAGTAGGTGGTGGTGACCGGTGTGCCGGTGTTGCGGCGTTCGGTCTTGCGCTGTCCTGAGGCGGTGTAGGTGTAGCTGTTCCAGTAGGGGGCGGGTCCGCCCAGGTTGGCGGCGGTGCGGCCGGTGGCCGAGCAGTCGGCGGTGCTCGGGGTCCACGCCTCGCTCAGCCTGCGGTGGCCGTCATAGGTGAAGCACTGGTTGTCCGTGCCCGTGCCGACGTTGGCGCTGTCACTGATCGCGGTGACGTTTCCGGCCGCGTCATAGCTGTAGGTGAGGTCCTGGACCGCGCCCCGGGTCTGGTCGTCGACGGACGCGGTCTGCAGACGGCGCGTGCCCGTCTCGTAGGTGTTGGTGAGGAAGACCCGCTTGGTGCCCTGGGCCGTCGAGGTGCCGAGCTGGAGCTGGCCGACCTGGCCGAGCGCCGTGTAGTCGGCTGCGAGCAGATAACCCGAGGTTCCGGAGAGCCCTGTCTGCATGCCCGCGTTGTTGTAGGTGGCGCTGATCAGTTCGCCGGCGAGTCCACCGGCGGCGGGCTCCCTGGTACTGGCGACCGAGCCGTCGAGACGGTAGGTGGTCTCGAAGGACAGTGTGGAGGGGACCTGTTGCGAGGTCACCAAGGGATCTGCGGCCGACAGGGTGAGACTTGTGCCCGTGGGCCGGTACAGGGCGTCGTAGGTCGTGACCGACCTCTTGTAGCCGTCCGTCGCGGACTTGCCGTTCTCGTAGCGGATCGAGTCGGTCGGCTGCCCCTTCAGGACCGAGTCGTATGTCCACTCGCTGAGCTGGTTGGCATCGGTGCGCGTGGTGTGCCACAGCCCCGTCCGGCGACCGTGCTCGTCGTAGGCCGTGAGCAGCAGACGGTTCTCGGCGTCCTGGACGGTGTCCACCTGGTCGAGCTCGGTGTAGGTGGTGATCGTCGTGCCACTGTCGGGGTCCGCGGCCTCCACCTGACGGCCGAACAGGTCGTAGGTGTACGACCACGTGGTGTCGTCCGGCCCGGTGGTCGTGTCCGGCTTGCCGTCCCGGGTGAAGGTGTGGCGGACCTTGGTGAACGGGGTGCCGGTGGCCGCCCCGTACTCGGTGTCGTTCGGCTGGGTTCCGGCATAGGTGCGGCTCTCCACCTCCCGGCCCAGATGATCGATGAGGGCGCGGGAGGCATTGCCGCCGGTGGGCGCGCTGGTGGCGACGGAGTCACCGGTGTAGCTGGTCGTGGTCTGCCACTTCTGCACGCCGTCGGCGAGGAAGGTCGACGTGATGGCCCGGCCCGCACCGTCGAACTGGGTCGCCTCCTGGGCCCCGCTGCCGTAGGGGACGAGGGCGTAGGTACCGCTGGGGGAATTCAGGTTGTCGTAGACGTCCGACTGGCGCTCGTACACCAGACCGCGGCTGTCGTAGCGCGTCTCGGTCAGGATGCGTCCGCCCTGTGGCGAGGGCGCCTGCACCTGGATGGGGCGCATCTGGCTGTCGTACAGGGAGTACGTCGTCGTGTAGGTGACACCGTCGGCCTTGAGTGTCGACACCGACGTCCACGGGGCCTGGTCGCGCACGATGCTGTAGCCGAACGTGGCGTTCGCGCTGTCTCCGCCGGACTTGCTCCGGTCGGGCAGCCAGGTGGCGGTGATACGGCCCAGGGCGTCGTAGGTGTGCTCGGTACGTTTGACGTTGACGTCGAGAGCGAAGCTGACCGTCCCGCGGGCCGGGTCGTAGCCGGTGGTCGTCTGGTGTGTCTGGTTGTTGGAGGCGAGCTTGGGCGCCTTGACCACCTCGGTGGTGAGCGGCCCGGCCGCGGCCGGGAAGTAGGTGGTCGCGGTGACACGGCCCTTCGCGTCCGTGACGGTGAGCGGGCGGCCGAGCGCCGCCGTCGCGGTGTCGTAGGTCGTGGTGTTCACCGTCTGCCAGCCGGTGGCGGCGGAGGGGTGGCGGTCGGCCGTTCCCGAGGCTGCCGGGTACGCCTTGGCGCGGCCCGTCCAGGTGGGCAGGCCGAGGGTGGGCACCTGGTTGGGCGCCCAGCCGGTCGCCGCGGGGTTGTCGAAGACCACGGCGCTGTCGGACAGGACATCGCCACGAGCGGCGGAATTGATCGGCAGGCTGAGGGTGTCGTCCGTGTTCGCACAGGCCTTGGCGACGGCGCGGTTGCGGGACACCAGGCCGGTCAGTCCCTCCGCGGTGTTGCGTGCGTACCAGGTGCGGGTGCAGGTCTCGTCGCCGGTCGCGGCCCAGTTGCCGTGGTCCTCGACACGGGTGGTCATGCCGTAGGTGGTGTCGTACGTGTAGGAGAGGGCGGTGGTCCGCCACTTCTTCGCGACGGTCAGATAGGTGTGGTTGTAGGTGCGGGCCGTGCGGACGAAGTGGGCCAGGACGGAGGCGTACGACTTCTGCTGGCTGGCGGTCTGGTGCGACCACTGGTCGTGGACGCTCGTGGAGATCGCGGTGGAGGCGCCGTTGTAGGCGATCTGCTGGCGGAGCTGCCCGGCATAGCGGTCGAGGTCGTTCACATCGCCGACATCGAGGTCGTCGGTGGTGGTCGTGGAGTCGTTGCTCAGGTCGATGCCCTGGACCACCGCAGTGCGGGTCGTGCCGTCCTTGCGCCGGTCACCGTGCATTCCCTGCATGAAGAGCTGGACGGTCTTGGTTCTCGTGGTTCCGGCATCGCCCGAGTAGGTGGTGACTCTCTGGTAGCCGCGCCAGATGGACCAGGTGCGCTCGCTCGCCTTGGTGAACGGGTCGTCGTTGTAGTGCCAGCCCGGTGTCGCGTACTCGTACGAGGTCTGGGTGCCGGTGTTGCCGGCCGCCGGATCATTGGTGGTGACGGAGGTGACCCGATACTTGTGGAACCAGTCGAGGGCGGGGTCACCGCCGTTGATGGGCCAGTGGACCGGGTAGCAGGCGAGGCTGTTGTTGTCCTCGGCCGCGGGCATGTTGCTGCCTCGCACACACTCCGGCGAGGAGAAGGTGACGGAGGTGATCGCGCCGGTCTCGGAGGTGATGGAGGCGATCCTCGGCCGGGTCAGGGCCAGGATGTTGTCGCTCGTCGAATCGACCCGGTTGGGGCGCTCCTGGTAGATGAAGGTGACCGGAGGCACGGCCAGCGCCGTGCCGTTCTTGCCGGTGCGCGTCAGCGAGGTGAGGGTCAGACTCTGATCGGAACTGTTGCCGATGTCCTGGCCGTTCCAGAACGCCTGGCCCAGGGCGTAGGTGTCGACGGGTGCGAACGCGTCGGGCTCGGCGACCCGGGACCAGAAGAAGGTGTCGATACTGGACAGCCGCTTGCGGGTGAAGAACGACGGGCCGGTGGCCTGGCAGTCCGTCGCGCCCGACGAGCAGATGGTGTCGAAGGGGACGTCGGGCCAGTTGTCCGCGGTGTCGGCGGTCAGGGAGTCGCAGGTGCTGGTGCAGCGTTCCTTGTAGGTGAAGGTGACCTTGTTCGACGCGGGGGCGGTGAACAGGGTGGTGGCACGCTGGCCGTAGAGGATCTCCTTCAGATGGCCGCCGCGGGTGTAGCGGGCGAGCGCGGTCTTGTCACCGTTCTTGGCGTAGTGGTTGTCCTCGGCCGTGTACCAGTACGTGGAGGCGTTGCCGTGGATGTCCTCCACCAGATCGAGATTCCAGCGCCATGCCTGGGTCTCCGCGCGGTTCTTGAACTCGCTGCCCTTGTCGTAGCCGGGCTCACCGGAGTCGTCGCCGAAGACAGGCGCCGTCCACACCGACTGGGTGCGTTCGGTGCCCGCGCCTTCGAGCTTGTTCAGACCGAAGGTGTATGTGGTGCCGTCGCTGGTGGTGAGCTGCCAGTACTCACCGTCCTCGTCACCGTTGTCGGCACCGGTGCGGCGGACGACCTTGGAGCCGTCGTCGTCCTTGAGGCGCCACACCTTGTCGGTGTCGTCCAGGACGAGTTCGGTGGCCTTGCCGTTCAGCACCAGTGAGGCGTTGTCGTACTTCCAGCACAGATCGGACTTGTCGGTCTGTCCGTCGTCCTCGCACGAACCGTAGGTGCGCTCGATGTACGAGGAGGTGAGGTCGAAGCCCTCACCCACCAGTGAGCCCTGGTTGTTGGTGTTCGCGGTGCGGCCGTCGATGCTGCCCGAGTCGTACGAGAGGGCCAGGGACGGCGCCGGTCCGGCCGCCGCGGGAGGTGTGGTGATCGGGTAGGACCAGGTGAACGAGCCCGAGGAGTTGCCCGCGGTCCAGGTCGACGAGGAGGAGAGCGGAGTCGCCTTGAAGTCGCCCGACCCGGCCGGTGAGGCGGTCGCCGACGTGGCGACGAGCGCCATGACGGTCGGCGCGCTGTCCGTCTCGGCGGCGACGGTGGTGCGCGCGGTGACGGTCTGGGCCCGCACATCGTTGGCCGAGGAGGTCTCGGCGCGGGTGACCCGGCACCGTTCCTGGCCGGGAGTCGTCAACGCGCAGCCCGGCAAGGTGACCAGGCCGGTCCGGGAGCCCCAGTTGCCGCCGATGACGGAGGCGAAGGAGCTGTAGTCAACGGTGACCTGCGCGGCACCGGGCTGCTCGGCCTCCACCGTGAACAGCACGCCGGTGACACCGGCACGGCGGGCCGCCTTCTGGTCCAGGACGGTGATCTTCACCTCGCCGACGGCACGTTGCCGGGTCTGGCGGGACGCGTCGGCGGCCACGGTCCGCACGGTGACGGGGCTGGACGCACGCGCCGGGGAGTCCGCCAGCTCGGTCTCGGTCACCGACGGCTCGGGCCAGTCACTGCGGCGCTCGGCATCGGCCGTCGCGAAGACCCGCTGGTTGGCCTTCTGCTGCCGCGCCCGCTCGGACCGGGCCTTCGCCGCGCGTGGCGAGGTCACCTCCTCCACCCGAGTGGGCCGGATGTCGGTGACCTCGGGGCGGCCGGGCAGCTCGGCCGCCACGGCCAGCGGGGTGAGCGGCACCGGAATCGACAGTACGGCGGCGAGCAGAACGGTCAGGGTCACGCGCCGACGGCGGGCCCGGGAGCGAGGCAGGGGGGAGGACACAGGAAGGCTCTCCGAGTGGGAAGTCGGCCGGTGAACGGCCGAAGACATAGCGGGGACAGAAGGGTTGGGGCAGACCGGCGAAGGGCTGAGCCGACGACCGCCATCACCCCGGCCGGGCAAGGGCGACGAATGTGTCGGCGGCGGCGGCTGTTCAGCGGCTCTTGGGACTGCCCGTCCCCGGGAGTCCGCGTACGGGGCTACGCCCTCGCACGGTGTCGATCGCACGTACAGGGCCGGGCCCGCGCCGAGTTGAGTCCGCCAGACCCTTGTGTCTCCGAGGCCGCTGTTTCCTTGACGTCACTCGCCCACCCCCCGTTCACATGACCCACACAGGTGATCGAATGACATAGGCAACAGCCGGTGACTGTCAAGCTACTTGCAGCGAAATTCTCCTGCATGACACGAATAAACCGATCGCCCCGAACCGGGTCGCACGCCGCCGAGGACGAGTGCGGTCCGGCAGGGGCCGGGTGTGCGGAAGTGACATATGATCACGCCCACTTGGAAGGGGGTGGGGTACATGGGCCATTCAGGAGCACTCCGGCTGCGGCTGCTGGCCATCGCGGGTGCCGCCGCGCTGTTCACGGTCGGCTGCCAGTCGGTGGACGACCGCTCACCGGAAGCGACCGGCACGGCCACGGTCTCGCCCGGCGCCGGACCAACCACGGTGTCACCCTCGGCCGTTCCCGGCCGCTCACTCGGAGTGCCGGAACTGAACCAGGCGTTGCCGGACCGGGAGTCCCTGCCGGGATGGAACCGGACCGGAGATCCCACGGCCCACACGGACCGGTTCGTCTGCCAAAGCGTGTTCGACAACGGCTGCGCGGGGACAAAGGCGATCGCCTACGTCGACTTCACACGCGGCCCGCGGACCACCGAGGAATGGGTGAGGCTCACTTTCAATCTGTACTCCGGTGACAGCGAACAGAGCACGCGGGAGTTGTCCGCCGCACTGAGCGTGAGCGGGGACGAACTGCGGCTGGACGAGGTCCCTCCGGCGGACGAGCTGATCACGACCCGCGACAAGACCGGCCCGGCCACCGTGCTCCAGGCCAAGGCCCGCGTGGGCGATGTGCTCATCTGGATCGTCGTCATGGGCTCCGAACAGAGCGCCACACCCGAACGACTCCAAGGCGCACTGACGTTGGCGTACGAGCGGGTGCTCCAGGCCAAGGGCGGGACCACTCCGACGGCCGGCGCGTCGATCGACTGAAGCGGCGCGCCACCCGCCGCTCCCACCACGCGCATCGCCCTGGACCGGAGCCCGCACCAGCACCCGTGCGACCTCCCGCGCTCGAACCGCCCGCCCCTCTCAACGGAGGATCAGCGGGTCACGGTCCTGCGCCTCACTCGCCCAGAGAACGGTCTCGTCGCCCTCGGACACACCGGCCCACAGAGTGCCCGCGCAGTCGTCCTCGAAGCGAAGCAGCACGTACGTCGCCCCACCGCCCGTGATCGTGCTCCACGTACCCTGCCCCGACTTCTTCCGCATCCCTTCCGACCCACACTCGAAGTACTCCAGAGGAAGCGCTGAGGCCGAGAAGGTGTCATCGCCTCTCAACGACAACTCCGCACCCGCACCCGACCACACCTGCACCAATTCGGCGTCCGAGACCAACTTCCCCTCCGGGTAGCGGTCGTAGTCCGTGGACACGTAGCACGCGGACGACACCAGACCCAGGAGCAGCACCAGGACTGCACGGCGTGCCACCACCCACGACCGGGCGCCGAGGCGCGTCGGCCCGGCAGGGCGGAGCGGGCTGCTCTCACATGACCTCACCGACGACATCACCAGGACTCTGGCTCCTGCCACTGGACACACGTGGGCCGCTGCCCACCCGAAGCCAAGAACTCCTTCACGGCCTGACGCACGAGAGCGATCGGCACCTCTGATCGATCGGGGAACTCGTTCCCCTCTCCCACGATGAAGTAGGAGACTCTCCCGCGCCCCTCCGAATCGGCGAGCGAAACAAGATTTCCCGTTTTGTCCATGAAACCGAGAACACCGACCTGAAGCTCTCTGTCGACACCGATCAGAAATTCATGGTCCGGGAACCCTGACGCGAGAAGCGAACGATCCATGGAGTGCACTTCGGCCATGTTCTCAGATTCTGGACCGGAAAGAAGAGCGTCGATGAGTGAGTCGACCTCGTTGGGCGCGATGATCACTCGCCCATCCGCATGTTCCCTCCGATAGTAGACCTCGGCTCGCCCTTGATGCGCCATGCACACACCTCATCAACTTTACCCAGGATTCCGGACTCAGGACTTTCCATGGCCGTCATACCCCGCAAAACGCACCGCCGGCCAAGCAGATCCTACGGACCGAAACCTATTCGACCAGGTCGACATCGGACGAGACATCGAAACGGTTGAAGACCATCCATGCCCCTCGAACCTGCCCCTGCTCAAACGACTCACCTCCGGGCATCGAGATTCTCACCCTGATCTCCCCCTCTTCCACGATTCGCGAGACGGAAATCTCCATGGAAAGCCGCCCGACGAGCGGATAGGTGAACCACCCCTCATCAACCGCCGAGGAATGCACAGAAGCCTCGAAGGCGCCCCAATCCAGATCTCCGAAGCGATAGTCGATGATTTCAGACAGAGCGACCAGGAAGCCCTTCAGATTCTCTTCCCTGAGCCAGCCGTCCAGACGTTCCACCGATGCCCCTGTCGTCTACGGCCGGATCAATTCGGCCCGCAACCGCTCACTGAAGGGAACGGCCGATCCGGTCTAGCCATGGAAATCCCCCATGGAAACGTCCCACCGAAATTCGTACCAGAATGCCCCTTCAAAATAGGCAGCGGGGTCAATTTCGCCTACAACCTCCTGCACTCGCTGCGCACCCCGCTCCCACTCCTCGAAATCAGAATCCGATGAATAGAGAGGAAACAAGGCACTCAATTTACGAGTACATTCAACGAACCGCGCGAGCGATGTATTCACCAATGTCAGATTTTCAACCGTCATGCCCGAAAAAACCTCACCGGAATCCTCACTGAGGAAGACGGACGCCGCTCTGCCCACGAGACCGAATCGGACCAGTGCCCCATGCTCACTCGATCGAGCCTCGCCCGGCTCATCGAGTGCCCGAAAAGCGAAGAACTCTTCAGGGGCGCTCAGCTCCATGCCACTGCCCGGGACGGAAATGGTGACGAGACGCAGATCCACGGAGACTCCCGGTTCGATCGAGTCGTGATGGTGCGGGGCGTTTACGGCCGGATCAATTCAGTCCGCACCCGCTTCCGCTCCTCCCCCTCACCTTCCCCCACCCCCACCGAAGCCACCGCCCGCGCCCGAGGCCCCTGGAACAGCCACACCAGCAGGAAACCGCCGCCCACGACCATCGCTCCGCCCACCGCGTCCAGCACCCAGTGGTTGCCGGTCGCGACGATCGCGCAGGCCGTGAGGAAGGGGTGGAGCAGGCCCAGTGCCTTCATCCAGGCCTTCGGTGCCACGATCGCGATCACCACACCGCACCACAGCGACCAGCCGAAGTGCAGGGACGGCATCGCCGCGTACTGGTTGGTGAGGGACGTCAGCGTGCCGTAGTCCGGCTGGGAGAAGTCCTGGACGCCGTGGACCGTGTCGATGATGCCGAGGCCCGGCATCAGGCGCGGCGGGGCCAGGGGGTAGCCCCAGAAGCCGATCAGGGCGAGGAGGGTGGTGATGCCCAGGGTGGAGCGGGCCCAGCGGTAGTCGACGGGGCGGCGCCAGTAGAGGAGCGCCAGGACCGTCAACGGGATCGCGAAGTGGAAGGACGTGTAGTAGAAGTCGAAGAAGCCGCGCAGCCAGTCGAGTTTCACCACCGCGTGGTTCACGGTGTGCTCGATGTCCAGGCCGATCGCCCGCTCCAGGTCCAGGATCTGCCAGCCGTGCGCCTCCGCCCGCTCCCTCCCGCCCTGGATCGTGCCACCGGTCGCCGCGAGGCGGACCTGCTGGTAGGCCGCGTAGGTGACGCGGATGAGGAGGAGTTCGAGGAGGAGGTTGGGGCGGGTCAGGACCCGTCTGAGGAAGGGGAGGAGGGGGACCCGGGAGAAGCGGGACGGGGCCGGCTTCGCGTACTGGGTCGGGATCGGCGCCTGGTAGTGGGGGGAGGTGCGGGACAGGAACGGGACGACCGTCGCCGCCGCCAGCGCCGCCAGCAGCACCACGTTGTCCCGCAGCGGGTACAGCGCCGCCATGTCCGGCAGCATCATCTTCGCCGGGAGCGTCATGACGAGGATCACCGCGACCGGCCACACATAGCGGTCCGACGCCCGCTTGCCCACCCGGCCCACCACCGCCAGCAGCAGCCACAGCAACTGGTGCTGCCAGGTCATCGGCGATACGGCGATCGCCGCGCACCCGGTGATCGCGACCGCCAGCAGCAACTGGCCGTCCCGCGCGTAGCGCACCGCCCGGCGCAGACCGAAGTACGCCACCGCCGCGCCCAGCAGCAGGAACAGGGCGATCTCCAGCGGCCCGCTCAGCCCCAGCCGCAGCAGCGCGCCGTGCAGCGACTGGTTGGCGAGGTCGTCCGCCGCCCCGCCCAGCCCGGTGCCCGCGATGTGGTGCACCCAGTAGGTGTACGAGTCCTGCGGCATCGCCGCCCAGGCGAGCGCCGTCAGCCCGGCGAACGAGGCCCCCGTGGTGGCCGCCGCCCGTTTGCGGCCGGTGAACCAGAGCAGCGGTGTGAACAGCAGGACCGTCGGCTGGAGCGCCGCCGCCACCCCGATCAGCAGCCCGCTGGCCCGCTCGCCGCGCACCACGAAGCAGCCGAGCAGCACCAGCAGGACCGGGATGATGCTGGTCTGGCCGAGCCATAGCGTGTTGCGCACCGGCAGGGACAGCATCAGCAGCACGATCGCCACCGGCGCCGCGAACTGCGCCGCCCGCCGCCCCACCGGCTGCGGCAGCGCACGGGCCGCGACCAGGCCCAGCCCGGCCACCAGCAGCAGCGAACCCAGCGTCCAGCCCCAGCCGAGGGCCTGCTCGGCGGCGCGGGTCAGCGGTTTGAGGACCAGGCCACTGAACGGCGTACCGGTGAAGCGGGAGGTGTCGTACAGCGAGCCCTCGACATGGAGGACGCCGTTCGCCCCGACCCAGGTCTCCAGGTCGGTCAGCCGCTCACCGCGCGGGGTACCGAGGACGACCGCCATCTGCCGTACGGCGAGGATCGCGGCCACCACCCATAGGCCGAGCCGCGCCATCCGCAGCCGGGCCCCGGCCTCCCCCGCGGCGGCCGTCCCCGCGAACGCCTCCGCCGGTCGCCCGCTGTGCTCCGCATTCGCCACGCCTCGTCGGCCTCCCGCCCCGTCCGTCCCGCACGTCGTGTGCGCGGGAACCTCTGCGAACCCTGTGAGGCTCACACCGCCCCCGGAGAGAGACGCAGGCTACCCCCGATTCACCTGACGTCCGCTCTTGTTTTGTCCGGATGACGATACTGGCGCCGGGGTTCGGTCCCGTCGGCGGGAAGGGACATGACTCACACCCACCCGCGGGAAAGATCATCCATCGGCACCTGAACAGAGACAGACCCCCAGGGTCCGCGACAGAGAGTGACGAGAGGGACGCAGCACATGAGCGACGACGCACAGAGCGCACAGGCAGGGCAGGCAGGGCAGACCGGGCAGACCGCACAGGCCACCTGGGACGCCGTGGACGAGTACTTCGCCGGACGGCTCTCCCCCACCGACGAGATCCTCGCCGCGACCACCCGCGAGAGCGACGCGGCCGGGCTCCCGCCCATCGCGGTCTCCGCGCCCCAGGGCAAGCTGCTCCAACTGCTCGCCCAGATCCAGGGCGCCCGTACCGTTCTGGAGATCGGCACCCTGGGCGGGTACAGCACCATCTGGCTGGGCCGCGCCCTGCCCTCCGACGGGCGGTTGGTCACCCTGGAGTACAGCCCGCACAACGCCGAGGTCGCCCTGCGCAACCTCGCCCGCGCGGGGCTCGCCGACCTCGTCGACGTCCGGGTCGGCGCGGCCCTGGACTCGCTGCCCCGGCTCGCCGACGAGAACCCGCCCCCGTTCGACCTGGTCTTCATCGACGCCGACAAGGCGAACAACCCGCACTATCTGGAGTGGGCTCTGCGGCTCACGCGCGCGGGGAGCCTGATCGTGCTCGACAACGTCGTCCGCGGCGGCCGGGTCGCCGAGGCGGACTCCACCGCCGGGGACGTCCGCGGCACCCGCGCCGCGATCGAGCTGATCGCCGAGCACCCGCGCCTGACGGGGACGGCGATCCAGACGGTCGGCGCCAAGGGGTACGACGGCTTCGCGCTGGCCCGCGTGCTGTGACCGCCGGGCCGGTGCCGCCGCCGTGGGTGGCGGGTGCCACCGCCCTGGGTGGTGCCGGTCACGCCTCGTGGTAGAAGCCCACGTTGACGCTGCGCGGAGCCGTACGGTCCTGGATGACCAGTTCCCCGTTGCCGCCCCTCGGCAGCGTCACCGAACCCCCGTAGACCAGGGGCTGCGCGTACTCCCCGACGATCAGCCGGACCTCCGAGGACGGCTCCGCCTGCGAGCCGCGCAGCCAGGTCACCTGCCAGGCGCCCTCGGGCCCGCACAGGAACTCCAGATGCACCCGGGAGACGAACAGCCAGTCCTCGGGCACCCCCAGCCGGCACACCGACTTGTCGCGTCCCACGCGCAGTACCGCCCCCGGCTCGCTCGGCGCGTCGGCCATCTGCATACCGGCCGTGGCACCCGAGTCGGCGCCGGAGACGGCGGCCATGGTGAGTTCGAGCACGTGCGCTCCCCCTGAAACAGCTCTGAGAACAACTCTGAGAACAACTCTGGAAACAGCTCTGGAACAGCCCTGTGCGGTGGTCCCGTCGACCTGCCGCCGCCGCATGATAAATCGCCCGGCCGGGTGGCGTCCGGCACAATGGGTTCATGACCGAGCGAAAGCCACCGGGGGTCGGCTTCGAGTCCTGGACCGACCACCAGATCCGCCAGGCGGAGTCCCGCGGCGACTTCGCGCGGCTCGCGGGCGCCGGCCGCCCCCTCCCCAGCGAGGTCGAGGCGCCGTACGACGAACTGTGGTGGATCCGGCGGAAGATGGCCCGCGAGGGGCTCTCGGCGCTGCCGCCCGCGCTCGCCCTGCGCAAGGAGGCCGAGGACGCGCTGACCGCCGCGCTCACGGCCCCCTCCGAGTACCGCGCCCGGAAGATCGTCGAGGACATCAACGTAAAGATCCGCGCGATGATGTTCCGCCCGCCGCCGGGCCCTCCGCTGGGGAAGAAGCCGTACGACGTGGAGGATGTGCTGCGTCGGCGGCGGGAGCGGACGCGGACGCGGACGCGGGAGTCGTAGTCCGTCGGCCCAGTCGTGACCAGTCGTGAAGCTCTGGGTCGTCAGGCGAATCGTTCCGGCTGGTGCTTCTCGCCCGGCTGTTCGCTGCTCGCGCCGCAGAGTTCGTCGCTCAGTTCCTTCACCAACTGGACCAGGTCGGTCGGGCGGTCCGGGCCCCACCAGTCGCCGAGGAGGTCGGTGAGGGAGGCTTCGCGGGCCGCGGCGAGACGGGCGGCGGCTTCCGCTCCCTCGGGGGTGAGCAGCAGATCCAGGCCCTCGCGGTCGGCGAGACGACGGGTCTCGATCTGGCGGGCGGCCTCCAGGATCACGGTCAGCGGGACCGTGCCGCGCTCGGCGAGACGGCCGGGCTCGACCGAGCCGTACCGTTTCATCCGCAGCAGCATCCAGCTCGCGGCGGGCAGCAGGTCGTACCCGGCCCGCGCGGTGATGTCCCGGTAGATCTCCCGGCGGCCCTCTCGGGTGCCGAGCACCGACAGGGCGCGGCACACCTCGTCGTACGAGGACCGTTCGACGGGGTTGCTGGCGAGGGTCTGGGTGGCGTCCGGGGCGGTGACGCTGCCGCGCAGCCGGTCCTCCTTCAAAAACCAGGCCAGCACGAAGCCGAGCAGGGCGACCGGGGCGGCGTAGAGGAAGACATCGGTGATGGACGAGGCGTAGGCGTGCAGGGCGGCGGGGCGCAGGGCGGCGGGCAGTTCGGACAGGACCCGCGGGTCGCCCTCCAGGGTGCCGACGGACACACCGGGCGGCAGCGGGACGCCGCGGAAGGCGTCGGCGAGCCGCTCGCCGAGACGCCCGGCGAAGATCGCGCCGAAGACCGCGACGCCGAACGAGGCGCCGATCGAGCGGAAGAAGGTCGCGCCGGAGGTGGCGACGCCGAGATCCTCGTAGGGGACCGCGTTCTGCACGATCAGGACGAGGACCTGCATCACCAGGCCGAGGCCGACGCCGAAGACGAAGAAGTAGACGCTCATCAGGGCGGTGGAGCTGTGCTCGTCGAGTTGGTGGAGGAGCAGCAGTCCGAGGGCGGTGATGCCGGTCCCGGCGACCGGGAAGACCTTCCAGCGGCCGGTGCGGCTGACGATCTGCCCGGAGGCGGTGGAGGCGATCAGCAGCCCGAACACCATCGGCAGCAGATGCACCCCGGACATGGTCGGGGTGATGCCCTGGACGACCTGGAGGAAGGTCGGGAGGTAGGTCATCGCGCCGAACATCGCGAACCCGACGACGAAGCTGATGACGGCGGCGAGCGTGAAGGTCCGGATCCGGAACAGCTTCGGCGGCAGCACGGGCTCGGCGGCCCGCCCTTCGACCCGTACGAACACCACCGCGAGCAGGACTCCCGCCACCGCGAGGCCGATGATCTGCGGGGAGTCCCACGCCCAGGTGGTGCCGCCGAGCGAGGCGACCAGCACCAGGCAGACGGCGACGGTGGCGATCAGGAACGTACCGAGGTAGTCGATGACGTGCTTCTGCCGTTTGCGGGGCAGATGCAGCACGGTCGCGATGACGATCAGGGCGACGATCCCGATGGGCAGATTGATGTAGAAGACCCAGCGCCAGCTCAGATGCTCGGTGAAGACCCCGCCGAGGAGGGGGCCGAGGACGCTGGAGGCGCCGAAGACGGCACCGAAGAGGCCCTGGTAGCGCCCGCGTTCCCGGGGTGAGACCAGATCCCCGACGATCGCCATCGACAGCACCATCAGCCCACCGCCGCCGAGGCCCTGGAGGGCGCGGAAGCCGATCAGCATGGGCATGTTCTGGGCGAGCCCGCACAGCGCCGAACCGATCAGGAAGATCACGATCGCGATCTGGAAGAGCCGCTTGCGGCCGTACTGGTCGCCGAGCTTGCCCCAGAGGGGGGTGGCGGCGGTGGAGGCGAGCAGGTAAGCGGTGACGACCCAGGAGAGGTGGTCGAGGCCGCCGAGGTCGCTGACGATGGTGGGCAGCGCGGTGGAGACGATGGTCTGGTCGAGCGCGGCGAGGAGCATGCCGAGGAGCAGGGCGGCGATGGAGACGAGGACGGTCCCCTTGGGGGTGGGGTCTTCTGGGGCGGGGGCCGTGGGGGTGGTGCCGGTGCCCTCCGGGGCGGTCGTGCCGGTGCCGGTACCGGTGCCGGTGCCCTCCGGGGCGGGGGTGGTCGTGCCGGTGCCGGTGTCCTCCGGGGCGGGGGCGGATCGGTTGATGGCGGATCGCTCGGTGCCGGTTTCGTCCGGGCCGGTCGCCTGCTGTGCGTCGTCGGCCATGTGACCTCCTGGGCTTCCACGTCCTTTCCATCGTGGTCGGTGTGGTGGGTTATGGCCTGTCGAGTCCGTTTGGAATGTGGGATTCCGCCCTCAATCCCGGGGCTTACCGGAAAGCGTCTCCACGAGATCTGCATAATTCCTGGCATCCGCTAGGGAGGGAACACGTGGTCGATATGGAGGGACGGGAGGGATGGGACGGGGTGGAGGGGTCTGAGGTGCCGGGGGGTTCTGAGGGATCTGAGGGATCTGGGAGGGCTGAGGGATCTGAGAGGGCTGAGGGTTCTGGGGGGGCTGAGGGTTCTGAGGGATCTGGTGGGTCCGAGGGGGCTGAGGTGACCGAGGGGGCTCACGGGTCGGGGGCGGCTGGAGCGCCGGACGCCTCTGGAGGACCCGGCGACGGGGCCGAGGGCCACCGTTGCCCGGAGTGTGGAGCGAACCGCGGGGCGGACAACACGCCCTCGTGCGTCTGCGGTCGCGTCGCCTCCGACGCCCTGCGCGACGCCCGTACCGCCGAGCAGGCCGCCGCGGAGGACTTCGACCCGCTGCGCATCCGCCCGTACATCGATCTCAACGGCACGGCACCGACGCCCCCGCCCGCGCCGGACCAGGCTCCCGCCCCGGCCCCCGATCCCGACGCGACCATGACCCTGCGGGCGGTGTCCGCGCCGCTGCCCATGGAGGTGCCGACGCCGGTGACCGGGCCGGATCCCGGGCATGTGGAGGCGTTCGAGGGCGGCGGCGGTCCGGGAACGCCCGCGAGACCGCCCGTGGACGGAGCCGCGCCGGGCCCCTCACGCCGGCGCCGCAAGGGGCTGCTGATCGCGGCGGGCGGTGCCGTGGTGACGGTGCTCGCGGCGGCCGGGTTCGCCGGCGGGCTGCTCTCCTACGACAAGCCCTCGCGGGACACCGCGATGCCGGACGACATCCGGGAGGCCGTGCCCGACGTGCGGACGAGCGGGCCCTCGGGGTCGCCGGGTTCGCCGTCGGCGGCACCGCACTCGCCCTCGGCGTCCGTCTCGCTGTCGGCGTCGCCGAGCACGTCACCGTCCCTGTCGCCGTCGCCCTCGGCGTCGAGTACGACGTCGGCGACCGCGTCCGCCCCGAACGGCACCGAGGGGGCCGCGCCCAGCGGGACGCCGACGACCACGACGACGCCGGACGACGACCGGTCGGGCGGCGGGGGCGGGGGTGGCGACGACGGTGACGGCGAGGGGGAGACCGGGGTGGTGCTCCGCCGGGGGGACCAAGGTCCCGAGGTCACCGAGTTGCAGCTGCGGCTGGCCGAACTGCGGCTCTACAACGGGCGGGTGGACGACCGGTTCGGACGGGACCTGGAGAACGCCGTGACCACGTATCAGTGGGCGCGGGGGGTTCGGGTGGAGGAGGGGTGGGGGGTCTACGACGGGGCGACGCGGGAGATGCTGGAGCGGGAGACGTCCGAACCGTAGGCTCCCGCCGGGGTGGGGTGGGGTTCGTTGGTGGGTGCGGGTGGGTGGGGGCTGGGCGCGCAGTTCCCCGCGCCCCTGAAAAGCAGGGGCGTTGCCCTCGCCTGCATCAGATCCGGGCCGTGAGCGTCCTCGCCGTGCGCGGTTCCCCGCGCCCCTAAAAAAGCAGGGCGTTGCCCTCGCCCGCGTCGGAGCCCGGCCGTGAGCGTCCTCGCCGTGCGCGGTTCCCCGCGCCCCTCAAGGCCCGCCCCCCTAACCCACCACCCGCACCTCCACCCACCCACCCCCCACCCCACTGACCCGCACCCCCGTCAGGTCCTCCACCGCCACATCCGGCCCGTAGAGCCCCGCGCGAGGGCCGACGCCCACCACCCGCATGCCCGCGGAGCGTCCCGCCTCGATGCCCGCGCCCGAGTCCTCGAAGACCACGCAGTCGCACGGCGCCACCCCCAGTTCGGCCGCGCCCTTGAGGAAGCCCTCGGGGTCCGGCTTGCTCGCGCCGACCGACTCCGCCGTCACCCGGATCCGCGGCATCGCCAGCCCCGCCGCCGCCATCCGCGCCCCGGCCAGGGCGACATCCGCCGAGGTCACCAGCGCGTGGGGCAGTCCGCTCAGCGATGCCATGAAGTCTCCGGCCCCCGGCACCGGCACGACGCCGTCCAGGTCCGCCGTCTCCTCGGCCAGCATCCGCGCGTTGTCGGCGAGGTTCTGCTCCATCGGCCGGTCGGGCAGCAGCATCGCCATCGAGGCGTGTCCCTGCCTGCCGTGCACGACCTTCATCACCTCGTCGCCGTCCAGGCCCTGCCGCTCGGCCCAGCGCCGCCAGATCCGGTCCACCACGGCGTCGGAGTTCACCAGCGTGCCGTCCATGTCGAGCAGCAGCGCGCGGGCGGTCAGTACGGCGGAGGGGGCGGGGGCGGTGGCCGACATCGGCAGCTCCAAGCGCGAGGACGGAAAAAGGCGGCCCCGCCCGCCGGTCAGGGTAAACGGGCGGAGCCACTTTGTTTCCCTACGGTACAAAACAAATCCGGCATCCCGCCAGTGCCCTCATGAGATCCGCACGAAATCGAACGAGGATCAGCCCCCGCCCCCCTCCGCCCCATCCATCCCATCCATCCCACATCCGCGCAAATCCCCCCGCGCCCCGCGCCGGGGCGCACCCCCGCCCCCCAGAAAGTGCCGCAATGAATCTTGTCGTGTCATGCGCACGTCACTAATTTCTCACCCGACGAACACCCGTACGCAACACCGCCCCGACAGCATTCCCACGCCCGTTCACCCCTACCCCCACACTCCAAGGGAGTTCGCATGCCCAGGCTCTACGCGCGTCGACTGCTCAGCACCGTCGCCGCGGCCACCGCCCTGATCTCCGGCGCGGCGCTGTTCAACGCCCCCACCGCCGCCGCCGCGCTGCCCACCCCGGTCAGTGCCGCCACCGCCCGCACCTACCTCGCCTCCCTCACCGTCGCCACCGAGAACCGCACCGGCTACAACCGCGACCTCTTCCCGCACTGGATCACCCAGTCCGGCACCTGCAACACCCGTGAGACCGTCCTCAAGCGCGACGGCTCCAACGTCGTCACCGACGCCGCCTGTGCCGCGACCAGCGGCAGCTGGTACTCGCCGTACGACGGCGCCACCTGGTCCGCCGCCTCCGACGTCGACATCGACCACCTCGTCCCGCTCGCCGAGGCATGGGACTCCGGCGCCGGTTCCTGGACGACCGCGCGCCGCCAGTCGTTCGCCAACGACCTCACCCGCCCGCAGCTCATCGCCGTCACCGACAACGTCAACCAGGCCAAGGGCGACCAGGACCCGGCCACCTGGATGCCGTCCCGGACCGACTACCGCTGCGTCTACGTCCGCGCCTGGGTCCAGGTGAAGTACTACTACGGCCTGTCCGTCGACACCGCCGAGAAGTCCGCGCTCACCGGCTACCTCAACGCCTGCTGATCCCGCCCCGCGGCGCGGAACCTCCCCACCCGCCCCCGTCGTTCCGTACCGTACGGGGGCGACCGACGAGAGGGCGGCGATGACGTGGCGGAACTGCGCCTGGGACCACTGCTGAGGTACGCCGACGGCACCTCGGCGACCGTATGGGTCGAATCGAGCCGTCCGTGCACCGCCGAGGTGCGCTGCGCGGACGGCTCCTCGGGTGTCTCCCGCACCTTCCAGATCGCGGGGCACCACTACGCGCTGATCCCGGTGACCGGCCTCACCCCCGGCACCCGGACCCCGTACGAGGTGGTGCTGGACGGCGTCCCGGTGTGGCCGCCGCCCGGCTCGCCCTTCCCGCCGTCCACGATCCGCACCCCGGACGACGGGGACACCGTCCGGGTGGCCTTCGGGTCCTGCCGCTGGGCCGCGCCGCCGGTCGGCGAGGCGGACCCGGTCGGGCCGGACGCGCTGGACACCCTGGCCTCCCGGATCGCCGCCGACCCGGCCGCCGACCGCCCGGACGTCCTGCTGCTCCTCGGCGACCAGGTGTACGCCGACGAGACCTCCCCGGCGACCCGCCGCTGGCTGGCCGCCCGCCGCGATCTGAGCGAGCCCCCGGGCAACGAGGTCGCGGACTACGAGGAGTACACCCGCCTCTACTACGAGTCCTGGCTCGACCCCGAGGTGCGCTGGCTGCTGTCCACCGTGCCGTCCTGCATGATCTTCGACGACCACGATGTCATCGACGACTGGAACACCTCCGCCGCCTGGCTCGCCGATATGCGCGCCACCAGCTGGTGGCGGGAGCGGCTGCTCAGCGGCCTGATGTCGTACTGGGTCCACCAGCACCTGGGCAACCTCTCCCCCGCCGAACTCGCCACCGACCCGCTCTACGCCGCCGTCCGCGCCGCCCCCGACGGCACCGACATCCTGCGCGCCTTCGCCGCCGGGGCCGACGCCGATCCGGCCGCCGTCCGCTGGAGCTACCGGCGCGACTTCGGCCGGGTCCGGCTGCTGATGGTCGACACCCGCGCGGCCCGGGTGCTGGACGAGAAGCACCGCGCGATGCTCGACCCCGGCGAGGCCGACTGGCTGCGCACCCAGGCCCTGGACACCCGGGACGGGTACGACCATCTCCTCATCGGCACCTCCCTGCCCTGGCTGCTGCCGCATCTGGTGCACGACGCCGAGGGGTGGAACGCGGCGCTGTGCCGGGGCGACAAGGGGCCGCGCTGGGCCCGGATCGGGGAGAAGGTGCGGCGGGCGGCGGACCTGGAGCACTGGGCGGCCTTCCCGGCGTCCTTCGAGGCGCTGGCCGCGCTGATCGCCGAGGCGGGCTCGGGGGCGGACGCCCCGGCGACGGTGTGCGTGCTCTCCGGTGACGTCCACCACGCCTATGTCGCCGAGCCGTCGTGGACCGGGGGCGGGCCGGACGCGCGGGTCCTCCAGCTCACCTGCTCGCCGGTCCACAACTCCATCCCGCTGTCCATCCGGGTCGGCTTCCGGTTCGGCTGGAGCCGGGTCGCCCGGGTCCTGGGGCGCCGGTTCGCCGGTCATGGCCGTATCCCGCGCCCGTCGATCGACTGGCGCAAGACGGGCGGACCGTGGTTCGGCAATCAGCTGATGACCCTGACCCTGCGGGGCCGGGCGGCGACCCTGCGGCTGGACCAGGCGCAGGCGGGCGCCGGGAGCGGGGCGGGAGCGCGGCTGGTGACGGTGGCGGAGTCGGTGCTCACGGAGCGCTGACGCGAGCCGGGTGAAGTCCGGCGCACCGGCCCATGCGGGCCCATGCGGGGCCAACTGTGACGTGTGGGGCGTGCGTTGGCTTCCGTGGCGAGCGACGGCATGATGAGGCGGACCGTCCGCTTCCAGCGTCCGGCCGCCATCCCCTGCCGTCCAGTGCCGTCCAGCCGTTATCTACTCCACGTCTGCTCCACGTCTGCTCACGTCTGCTCATGTCTGCTCACGTCTGCTCCACTGCGCCCCATACGCCCGGGAGTCACTCTCTTGTCCGCCGCCGCCTCCGCGCCCTCCGCCCCGCCCTCCGCCCCCGTCTCCGTCGCCCTGGTGGGCGCCGGTCCGCGCGGGACGAGTGTGCTGGAGCGGCTGTGCGCCTCCGCCCCGGAACTCCTGCCGCCCGGCGCCGAGCTGACGGTCCATGTGATCGACCCCGCCCCGCCCGGCGCCGGACGGGTCTGGCGCGCCGCCCAGTCCGGGGAACTGCTGATGAACACCGTCGCCTCCCAGGTGACCCTGTTCACCGACGACAGCGTCGACTGCGCCGGACCCGTCCGCCCCGGCCCCAGCCTCCACGAGTGGGCGGCGGGCACCCTGGGCCCGGACGAGTACCCGACCCGGGCCCGGTACGGCCGCTATCTGGAGTGGGTGTTCGCCCGCACGGTCCGCGAGGCACCCCCACGGGTCCGGATACGCACCCACACCGCACGGGCGGTACGCCTGGAGGACGGCGCGGGCGGCGGGCAGTCGCTGACGCTGGACGACGGGCGCGTGCTCACCGGGCTGGGCGCGGTCGTACTGGCCCAGGGCCATCTGCCGGCCGCGCCGACCGCCGAACTGCGGCGGCAGTCGTCGTACGCCCGTGAGCGCGGGCTGTGTCATGTCCCGCCCGCCAATCCGGCCGATGTCGATCTGTCCCCGCTGGCCCCCGGCGAACCGGTTCTGCTGCGCGGACTCGGGCTCAACTTCTTCGACCACACGGCCCTCCTCACCACCGGCCGCGGCGGCCGGTTCGTCCGCGCGGAGGGCGAGGAGGGCGGGGAGGGCGGGACGCTGCGGTACGTCCCCTCCGGGCGCGAGCCGCGGCTGTACGCCGGTTCGCGGCGCGGAGTGCCGTACCGGGCGCGCGGCGACAACCAGAAGGGCCCGTACGGGCGTCATCTCCCGCGGGTGCTCACCCCGGAGGTCGTCTCCGGCTTCCGCAAGCGCGCCGACTCCGGTGACCCGCCCGACTTCCTCGCCGAGATCTGGCCGCTGATCGCCAAGGAGGTGGAGACGGTCTACTACGAGACGCTGCTCGCTGACAGCGATGTCGGCGAACGGTGGCTCGCGGTGCCGCACGGCGACCCGGAGGAGGCCCGGCTGCTCGACGCGTTCGGGGTCGCCGAGGACGCGCGCTGGTCCTGGGAGCGGGTCTCCCGGCCGTACGCGGGCGAGCGGTTCGCGGACCGGGGGCAGTGGCGGGCGTGGCTGCTGGGGCAGTTGCGCGCGGACGCCGCCGAGGCCGCGCGGGGCAATGTGCGCGGGCCGGTGAAGGCGGCCCTGGACGTGCTGCGCGATCTGCGCAACGAGATACGGCTCGTGGTCGACCACGGCGGGCTCGGCGGCGCCTCCCGCCGCGACCATCTCGACCGCTGGTACACCCCGTTGAACGCCTTCCTCTCCATCGGCCCGCCCCGGCGCCGGATCGAGGAGTTGGCCGCGCTGGTGGAGGCGGGTGTGGTGGAGGTGCTCGGGCCGCGTCTGGAGGTGCGGTGCGCGGAGGGGGCGTGGGTGGCGCACTCCCCGGAGGTACCGGGGTCGCGGGTGCGGGTCACCGCGCTGGTGGAGGCCCGGCTGCCGGAGCCGGAACTGCACCGCACCGCCGACGAACTCCTCGCCCGGCTCCTGAAGACCGGCCAGTGCCGGACCCACGCGGTGGACGGCTACGGGACCGGCGGCCTGGATGTGACGGCCCGCCCGTACCGGCTGCGGAACCGTCAGGGCGTACCCCACCCCCGGCGCTTCGCCTTCGGCGTGCCGACGGAGGGGGTGCACTGGGTGACGGCGGCGGGCGCCCGGCCGGGCGTGGACTCGGTGACCCTGTCCGACGCGGACGCGGTGGCGCGGGCGGTGCTGCGGGTGGGGGCGGTGGGGAGACCGGCCGAGGTGGGGAGCGAGAGGGCTCGGGTGGGGTGAGGGCGCCCCGCCGGTGAAGGCTTGGGAGGGGCGGGGCGCCCCCAGGCAGGCCACCTTCCAGGGCGGGCCGCCCGCAGGGCCGGTCGGCCGGTCAGGTCATGCGGCCCGCGGAGTCGGTCACGCCGTACCGGCCGCCCAGCCGAACGGGACGGTGAAGCAGCCCACGCGGGTGCCATGGTTGCCGGGCTGGGAGTGGACGATCACCGAGGACGCCTCGCCGCGCCGGAAGTTCCAGGCGTGATGGGCGCGGGCCTCGCCGAAGCCGTCGCGGTCGGCGGTGAAGTCGAGCCAGACCTCGTTGTCGGGGTTGGCGTCGGCGGGGTTGTCGGACGGTACGTGCTGGTAGTGGCCGCCGGCCGCGGTCGGGTCGGTCCCGCAGGGCTTGCGGTGGACATGGACGCCGTAGTCATGGCCCGGTTTCATGCCCCTGACCCGGAGTTTGACGGTCGTGGCGCCGTTCGCCGCGCTGTTCTGCGCCACTTCGATCCAGGCCCCGGCGGGCACGAGTTCCGTGTCGTACGTCAGCGCCGCCGACGGGGCGACGGCGCCCGGCGGGGCGAAGCGGGCGTCGGTGCGCATCACATAGCCGCGCTCACTGTCGGCGGCGGGGCTCGCGTACACCCCGTCGGTTCCGGACCTGTCGGTGGTGTCCGCGCCGGCTCCGTAGGCGCTGCCCGCGCCCGTCACCAGCATGGCCGCGGCGAGCGCGCCGACGTACATCCCTGAAAACATGGTGGCTTCTTTCCTTGCCTTCAGCCCATCTCCGGGCATTCCCCCTGTATTCCCTGTCTCTACCGTTGCTACGGGAGGCGCGCGCCCGGCGCGCGTCAGGGCGGGGCAGGTGGGTGAACGAAGTGAATGAGATGCGCCGAACACACGAGCCCCCGGTGAATCTCCCGTCACGCGCTCGGCGTACGCTGTATGGCTGTCAAGGCCGCTCCTGCCGTTCCCTCGCGACACGGCGGCAGGTCCGGTCCACGGGGGGAGACTCGGGGAGTCCCGTTGCTGGAAAGTGTGGGGGCCCTGGCCGCGAGCCCCTGGATCTATGTGCTGGTGGGGCTCTCGGTACTGCTCGATGTGTTTCTGCCGGTGCTGCCCAGCGGGGTGCTGGTCATCATGGCGGCGACCGCCGCCGCGGCGGGCTGCGGGGCGGCGGGTGACGATGTGTCGGTGTACGCGCCGTCCCTGCTGGGCCTCACCCTCTGCGCGACCACCGCGTCCGTCCTCGGCGATCTCGCCCTCTACCGGCTGGCCCGGCACGGCGGCGACCGGCTGGACCGCGCCATCGCCCGCTCCCGTCGGCTGACCACCGCGCAGGAACGGCTGGGCCTCGCCCTCTCGCGCGGGGGCGGCGCGCTGGTGGTGCTGGCCCGGTTCGCACCGGCCGGGCGGTCGGCGGTGTCGCTGATCGCGGGGGCGGCCCAGCGCCGGGTCCGCGACTTTCTGCCCTGGTCCGCGCTGGCGGGCCTGTCCTGGGCGACGTACAGCGTGGCCCTCGGCTACTTCGGCGCCCAGTGGCTGGGCGCGACCTGGCTGGCGACGGGGGTGTCCGTGCTCGCGCTGGTGGGGGCGGGCGGAGTGGCCGGGTTCCTGATGCGCCGGGGGCCGGGGGCGGCGTCGGGGGTCGGGTGACCTCGTCCGCCGCCGGGGAGGACAGAGGCCGAGCGACGGTCGCGACCGCTCTACGCCGCTGACATGGCTGGTCTACGCCGCTGACGTGGCCGGTCCGCCGCCCTTCGCCGCGGAGCCCGCGCCGCGTATCTCCAGGCCGTCCAGCAGTTCCGCCGTGGCCTGCGCGATCACCTCGACGGCATGGTCGAAGACCTCCTGGTTGTGCGCGGCGGGGGCCCGGAATCCGGACACTTTGCGCACGAATTGCAGGGCGGCGGCCCTGATCTCGTCTTCCGTGGCCTCTTCGGGCAACACGGGCGGGCGGAGGGTCTTGATGCTGCGGCACATGCCTCCAGTGTCCCGCCACCGGCGCCGCAGTGCACCAAACCTGCGATGATCGCCCGCGAGGCGGCCACCGGCGCACTGCGGGGCCGACCGGAGAGAGGAGCCACCCACGATGGCACAGCACAAGGACATCACGGACATTTCACCAGCGACCGAGTTGGCCGAGACGGCCGATACGACCGATACGGCCGACAACAGCCGCACGCCAAACCCCCGCACGATCGCCGTCCTCGGCCCCGGCGGGGTCGGCGGACTGCTCGCCGCGCTGCTGGCGCGGGCCGGTCACCGGGTGATCTGCCTGGCCGGCGAGGCGACCGCGCAGGCCCTGCAGAGCACGGGAATCCAGCTCCACAGCCCCCACTTCGGCGACTTCACCGCCCGGGTCGAGACCGCCACCGAGCTGCGCGAACCGGTCGCCGCCTGTCTGATCACCGTGAAGCAGACGGCACTGGACGCCTCCCTGACCCGGATTCCCCCTGCGGCGATGGGCGACGCCCTGCTGGTGCCGTTCCTGAACGGCGTCGAACACCCCGCCGCCCTCCGCGCCCGCTACCGCCCCGACCGGGTCGCCCCGGCCGCGATCCGCGTGGAGTCGACCCGCACCGCGCCCGGCCGGATCACCCACGGCAGCCCCTTCGCCGAGATCGATCTGACCGGCACCGGGGTGCCGCGCCCCCGGCTGGACGCCCTCGCCACCGCGCTCACCGCCGCGGGCCCGGCCACCCGGGTGCTGGACGACGAGACGGCGGCGCTGTGGGCGAAGATGGCGTTCCTGGCCCCGCTCGCCCTGCTCACCACCCGCTACCGGGCCCCCATCGGCGAGATCCGCACCCGCTACCGCGCCGAACTCACCGCGCTGGTCGCCGAGACCGTCGCCGTGAGCCACGCCTGCGGCGGCCCCGGCGACCCGGCCGGGACGATCGCCCGCTACGACACCTTCCCCGCCACCACCAAGTCCTCCATGCAGCGCGACGCCGAGGCGGGCCGCCCCCTGGAGCTGGACGCCATCGGCGGCGCGCTCCTGCGGGCCGCCGCGCACCACGGCATCCCGGCCCCGGTGGCATCCCGCCTGGTCCGGGAGCTGACCGACCCCACCCCCTGACCCCACCCGTCCCCCGCACCCCCAGCCTGCACCCCCCGCCCCCACCACTCGCACACTCATTCGAAACACTCGTTCGAGCGAAGCCCGAGGAGACGCTCGCTTCGTAAATTCGAACAGGCGTAGCATTACCGCGTGGCGACGACCTATGACTTCCCTAGCGACCTTCTCGCCGGTCAGGAGGAGCTGCACCAGGTCCGGGCCGAACTGTCGGCCCTGCTCAAGCGGCTGCCCTGGTCGGTCGAGCCGCTCGACGGCTTCAGCGACGACAACGGCTGGCGCCGCATCGAGCGCCCGGCCTCCCCGGGCTGGAGCCCCGACGACCAGGCCGAGATGGACAAGCTCCGCCGCCGCGAACACGAACTCGCCGTCTTCGTCACCACCCACCGCTACTGGTCCGCCTTCACCGGCCCCGACCAGGTGGACGCCCGTATGCACCTCAAGCACGCCCATGACCATGAGGAGGGCGGTGCGAGCGGCGGGCCCGGCGACAGCCCGTCATGACACACCAAAGCCCCGGCCGTTGCCGGCCGGGGCTTCTTCGATGTGGGCGCGGACGGTTTCGAACCGCCGACATCCTGCTTGTAAGGCAGGCGCTCTACCCCTGAGCTACGCACCCAGAACGAGTCGACAGCCTACATTGCCCGGGGCGGTGCCCCGCAAACGTGTATCCGGGTGCGGCCCCGACGCCCCAGGAGGGAGAGTCCGGCGGCCCGGGGGTTACCCCCACCCCCGATCCGGGAGCGGGCCGGATGCCCCCGCGAGCGGCGTTTCCCTACCTTCGAGGTGGCGCCGGGAACAGATCCCCGGCGGTGTTCGCGGGTCCTCACCGGGACCGGCGGTCAGGGAATCAGACATCAGCTGTCAGGGATCAGGGATCAGCTCCCGGGTCCAGGGGAGCAGGGGGAGACCGGCATGAGTCGTTCCGTTTCCGCGCGCAGGGTCGCCGTGGCCGGGGCCGTCGTGGCCGTACTGGCGGGCGGCACCGCGTGCGGCGCGTCCGCCGCCGACGACACGGAACCCGAGCAGCGCGCCTTCGCGCTCCAGGGCCGCACCCTCACCGTCGACTCCGACGACTCCGGCCTGGAGATCATCGCCTCGGACGACGCGAAGACCGGCACCGTCGAGGTCACCCGCTGGTTCGAGGGCTCGGTCGTGATCGGCAAGGAGCCCCGGGTGACCTGGTCCATGGACGACGCCCGGCTGACGCTCCGGCTGCGCTGCTCCGGCTTCGTCGCGGACTGCTCCGCCAGACACCGGGTCGAGGTGCCCCGCGGGGTCTCCGTGAAGGTCGAGGACGGCGACGGCACCATCCGCGCCAGCGGCTTCACCGACCCCCTGGACATCCGCACCGGCGACGGCAACGTCCACGTCACCGACACCACCGGCACCCTCGGCATCCGCACCGGCGACGGCAACGTCCGCGTCTCCGACACCACCGGCACCCTCGCCGTCCGCACCACCGACGGCAATGTCCGCATCACCGACTCCACCGGCTCCGCCGACCTCCGCACCGACGACGGCACCATCGACGCCGACCTCGGCTCCCGCACGGTCACCACCCGCACCGGCGACGGCAGTGTCCGCCTCGCGCTCGGTGTCGTCCCCGACCGCGTCGAGACCCGCTCCGGCGACGGCAATGTCACCGTCACCCTCCCCCGCGCCGGCTACCGGGTGACCACCGAGACCGGCGACGGCGGCGTCGAGGTGTCCGTCCCCCGCGACGACTCCAGCGACCACATCGTCACCGCCCGCACCGGCGACGGCAAAGTGACGCTCCGCACGGCGAACTAACCGGCCCGTGTGTTCGTCCTTAACCGGTGGGAGAATGAACCGGGCAGGGCGGACGACAGCACGGGAGAGGCATGTGACGGCGAAACCGACTCAGCCGTATTCGCCGTGGTCCGCACGCCCTGCCCCGCCGCGCGCCGGGCAGCGGGCGCTGCGCGACACCCTCACCCTGATCTCGCTGCCGCTGCTGGCCGCGCCCGCGCTGCTCGCCGCGTTCGCCGGCGGCGGCACCCGCCGCTGGTTCGGCGGGCGGGCCGAGAGCCAGCGCGCCGAGGCCCAGGCCGCCAAGGACGACGCCGCCTCCGCCTTCTACGAACTCGACACCGCCCAGCGCGATCTGCGGATCTCGATCGAGACCATCGCCGCCGTCGACGACTCCCCCGCCGCCCGGCGGGCCGCCGCCGACTTCGCGGCCCTCGGCCACCGCATCGACGAGGCCAGCCACCAGTACATCGGCGCCGTCGACGCCCATGATCTGGACCGCGACGACCTGGAGGCGTCCGCCGCCTCCCGGGCCCGTACGGAGCTGACCAAGGCCAAGGACGAGCTGACCCGCGTCAAGCGTGACCTCGACCGGTTCGCCGACGGTCTCGGCCCGCTGCTCGGCAAGGCCGAGACCCAGCTCGCCCGGCTCGCCCCCGCCGTGGAACGCGCCCGGCAGTCCCTGCTCGCCGCCTCCAACGCCCTGGACGCCGCCCGCGCCGCCGGTCTGCGCGCCGACGACCTCGCCGCCCGGCTCGCCGCCCTCGGCCCCGACCTGACCAGGCTCAACCAGGGCGCCGGGCAGCACGGCGTCCCCCAGACCCTGGAGCGGGCCGAGCGCGTCGCCCGCGAGGCCGAGGCCATCCGCGCCGAGGCCGACCGGCTCCCCGAGCGCGCCGCCGAGATCGATCACCGGCTGGTCTCCCTGCGCACCCGCGCCCAGGCCCTGACCACCCGCGCCGAGCAGGTCGAGCCGATCCTCAGCGAGCTGCGGCGCCGCTTCACCGCCGCCTGCTGGCAGGACCTCCAGCGCGTCCCCGACCTCGCCGAGGACAATGTCCGCCAGGCCGAGAGCAAGCTCACGGAGGCGCGGACCGCCCGGGACGCCCAGCGCTGGGCGGACGCCACCGCCCTGCTCTCCACCGTCCGCGCCCTGCTGAACACCACCGACGAGGCCGTCTCCGCCGCCGGCGACCGGCTGCGGCAGCTCAACGCCGTCCAGAAGGACCCGGGGGCCGAGATCGAACGCACCCGGTTCGCCATCCGGGACGCCCAGCGCCTGGCCATGGCCGGGCGCCACACCCCCGATCCGCGCCACGCCCGCCCCCTGGACGACGCCGTGGCCCGGCTGGACCGCGCGATCACCACCCTCGAAGGCCGCCACCCCGACTACTGGCACTTCCTCACCGAGACCGACGCCGTCCGGCGGGCCGTCACCCGGGTGGTCTCCCAGATCCGCGAGGAGCGCGGCGCGGGCTCCGCCCCCTGAGCCGTTGCCCCATCCGCGCCCCGGGCGGATATTGGGGAGGAGAGAGCACGTACGGCCTCCGCTAGCGTCCAAGGGAGGCGGATATGGCCACACACGCACTCCACCCGGGAACCAGACGGCGCATCCGGCTCGACGAGCATCTTCCCGTCGATCACGGTCTGAGCAGGGTGTACCGGATCGGTGCCGGTCTGATGGGACTGGCGCTGCTCGCCTTCGGCATCCTCGGACTGACCAACACCATCGGTTTCTTCGACACCGGCGGCGACCAGGTCCTCGGTCTCAACACCAACGGCGCCCTGAGCGTGCTGTCCATCTGCGTCGGACTGCTGCTCTTCGCCGGCATGGTGATCGGCGGAAACTTCGCCTCCACCCTCAATGTGACCCTCGGCATCCTCTTCATCCTCAACGGCTTCCTGAACCTGGGGCTCCTCCAGACCGACTACAACTTCCTCGCCTTCAAGATCCAGAACGTGCTGTTCAGCTTTGTGGTGGGCCTCCTCCTGATGACCTTCGGCATGTACGGCCGGGTCGGCTCGGCCCTGCCGCACGACAACCCCTACTGGCGCTCCCGCCACCCCCGGGCCGCCGCGGCCGAGGAGGAACGCGCCCGCACCGCCTCCGCACCCGCACCCGCACCCACACCCGCGTCCCCATCCGCCTCACCCCCTCCACCCCCGCAGGACGCCAGCTAGTCTGTGGGCATGCCTCGCTACGAGTACCGCTGCCGGACCTGCGGCGACACCTTCGAACTCAGCCGCCCGATGGCCGAGTCCTCCGACCCCGCCGCCTGCCCGGCCGGCCATGACGACACGGTCAAGCTGCTGTCGACCGTGGCCGTCGGCGGCACCGCGTCCGGCGGGCCGGCCCCCGCGCCCAGCGGAGGCGGCGGGGGCGGCTGCTGCGGCGGGGGCTGCTGCGGCTGAGGCCCGCCGCCGGGGCCGTGGGCGGCGTACCGGTGATCTTCCTCAGGCTCTCTTCAGGTTCGGCTCTCTACCGTTGACGGCATGAGTGCCAACGCCGCTCCCCAGTGGGTCACGGACATGATGGACACCCTGGGCGCCCCCGGGGCCGGTCTCGCCGTGGCCCTGGAGAACCTGTTCCCGCCGCTGCCGAGCGAGGTGATCCTCCCGCTGGCCGGCTTCGCCGCCAGCACCGGGGACATGAACCTCTACGCGGCCCTGCTCTGGACGACCATCGGCTCGGTCGTCGGCGCCCTCGCCCTGTACGGCATCGGCGCCCTGCTCGGCCGGGACCGTACCGTCGCGCTGGCCGGGCGGCTGCCGCTGGTGAAGGTGGCGGACATCGAGCGGACCGAGGCGTGGTTCGCCAGGCACGGCACCAAGGCCGTGTTCTTCGGGCGGATGATCCCCGTCTTCCGCAGCCTGATCTCGGTCCCGGCCGGGGTCGAGCGGATGCCGCTGCCGATCTTCCTCGGCCTGACGGCCGTGGGCAGCGCGATCTGGAACACGGTGTTCGTGCTCGCCGGCTATCTGCTGGGCGAGAACTGGTCCGAGGTCAGCGCGATCGTCTCCACCTACTCCAAGGTCGTCCTCGTCGTCTCCGCACTCGCGGTGGTCGCCTTCGCCGTGCTGCGGCTGATGCGTCCGGGGCGCGGCAGCCGCAGGCGGGGTGGCCGCGGGCCTCGGGACCGGGGCGGTGAGGGCTCGGGCCGGGAGCAGTCCGATGACGACGGCCCGGAGGACGGCGGATCAGATCACGGCACCTCGGACGGGGACGGTCCGCCGTCCGGCGGGTTGTCCCGCCGGGCGAGGCGGCGGTCCGGCGACCAGGGCGACGACTGGCCGGGCGGCCGGTCCGAGGGCGGTCCGTCCGGCGCCTGGTCCGGGATACCGGAGGGCGCCGACATGCCGGGAGGGGTGGCGGTGTCCGGCGGGTCCCCCGGAGCCGCCGAGTGGCGGTAGCGCCACCGCGCCGGACAGAGGAGACGGGGCGGGACGGCGCCTGCCAGGCCCACTGAACCGCGCCACCCCACCCCCGTCGCCCGCTCCTCCCCCGCCTACCCCTCGCCCCGTACCGTCCGCAGGAACTCGCGCAGGATGCGCTCCCCGGCGAGTACGCCCCGCTCGGGCAGGGCGTTGACGGTGGGGGCGGTCCAGCCGCTGTCGGCCAGTTCGCCGTGGCCGGGGCGCCAGCCCCGGTCGGCGGCGAGCAGCAGATCGGCGTCGAGCAGGGAGTCCCCGGCGGCGAGCGTGAGGTCGGCGCCGGTGCGGCGGGCCACCTCACGCATCGCGGCACTCTTGGTCAGCGGCTTGGGGACGGCGTAGATCTTGCGGCCCTGGAGGGAGACGGTCCAGCCGCGGTTCTCGGCCCAGACGGCGAGTTCCTTCACCCAGTCCTCGGGGAGGAGTTCGCGTTCGACGACGAGATAGGCGAAGAGATCGTCGGCGACCCGGTGCTTGCGGACCCAGAGGGGGTCGGCGGAGGTCTCCAGATGGGCACGGACCTCGGCCAGCGGGGCGCACTCGTCGGCGAGCCGCGCGGTGACCCCGGCGTGCCAGTCGGGGTCGGAGACGCCGTCGACGAGGAGATGGCCGCCGTTGGCGCAGATCGCGAACCGGGGTGCGGGGCCGGGAAGGTTGATCCGCTCGTACTGCTTGCGGGTGCGGGTGGTGCTGGGCACGAAGACCGCGAGGCCGCCGAGGTCACCGAGGTCGGTGAGCAGACCGGCGGCGGTCTCGGTGAGGTAGGACAGGGGTTTGCTCTCATGGACCTCGACGCAGAGCAGCCGGGGTGCCCGAGCGTCGGGCATCGTCAGGGCGAGAGCCGCGGCGGAGTAGATGAGGGTTCGGTCGAGATCGCTCGCCACCAGCACCGGCATCAGAGTGCCACCGCCTTTCCGTCGGCGCCGGTCGCGCCGCGCGTGTACTGGGGATGGATGAGCCCCACGCAGGTGTAGGGGAGGCCGGTGACCTCCTCGACGGGGACGCCGCGCTGCTCGGCGAGCAGCCGGACGTGGTCGAGGTCGGGGCCCGCGTCGGCGCGGGCGAGGATCTTCCAGGGCACCCGGCGGAGCAGGACCCGGGTGGTCTCGCCGACGCCGGGCTTGACGAGGTTGATGTCGTGGATGCCGTACTCCTCGCTGATGCGGGCGACGGCGGCCCAGCCGGCCCAGGTGGGGGTGCGGTCGCCGGACAGCAGGTCCTTCACGGCGGCGTCCACCTGGTCGGTGACGGCGGGGAAGCGGTCGGCGATGGCGTCGAGGAAGGCGGTGGAGAGGTCGGCGCCGGCGAGGTCGCGGTAGAACTTGGCGCCGTGGAAGTCGTCCGGTCCGACCAGGTCGGCGCGCAGGACGGTGCGGGATATGAGCCCGGAGACGGTGGAGTTGAGGCAGGCGGAGGGGATGAGGAAGTCCTCGCGGGTGCCGTAGGTGCGGACGCAGGAGCCGGGGTCGGCGAGGACGGCGATCTCGGGGTCGAAGCCGCTCACCCCGTGGTCGTGCTCGAACTGGCGGATGGCCTCGGTGAGTTCGCGGGTGATGGCGCCCTTGCCGGTCCAGCCGTCGACGAAGACGACATCGGAGGGGTCGTAGCGGTCGGCCAGCCAGCGCAGGGCGTTGGCGTCGATACCGCGGCCCCGGACGATGGAGACGGCGTAGTGCGGCAGGTCGAGGCCGTGGCGGTGCTGGGCCCAGCGGCGCATCAGGATGCCGACGGGGGTCCCGGCGCGGGCGAGGGAGACCAGTACCGGGCGGGGTGAGCGCTCGGTGAGGACGGTCTCGGTGACGACACCCACGGCCTGGGCGATACGGGTGGCGGAGGTGGCGAGGGCGGAGTGGAACAGCTGCTGGTACCGCTCGCTGGGCTGGTACTCCACGGGGAGCGACTCGGCGTAGTGGGCGCCGCCGCTCTGGATCGCCTCCTCGCGTTCCTCGGTCGGGGCTTCCAGGGTGACGTCGGAGAGGTCCTGGAGGAGCCAGCCCACCTCCTCGGGGGCGTAGGAGGAGAAGGCGGGACCGCGGAGGGGCTCGGGCAGCATGGCGGATCTGGCTCCGGGAAAGGCGGTGACGTACAGGGGCGCGGGGACATGGCTGGGCACGACCGCGAGCAGTACGCGCGGGGTGTGGTCGGCGAGGCGGGCGAGCAGGCCGTCGGGGGCGTGCAGGGCCGGGGTGTCGGCGGTGGAGTCGACGACGGAGATCACCGCGTCGAAGCGGGCACCGGCGACGTTGTAGGCGAAGCGGTCGCCGGGGCCGTCGGCGGGGTCGTCGTGGGCCGGGAAGACCAGGCGGCTGCGGATGGCGTAGCCGGGGTCGTCCACGGCGAGGACGGGCGAGCGGGTGGTGGTGGAGAAGCGTATGTCGACGCCGGGGAGTGTCCGCTCCAGTTCGCGGGCGAGGCGGAGCGGGGCGTACATCAGCTCCTCGGTGCCGAGGACCAGGACGCGCCGGGCGCCGCCGGGCAGGGCTTCGGCGAGGCGGGCGCCCATGGCGGGCAGGGCGGTCTCCAGGCGGCTGCGGTGGGCGGGGGTGAAGCCGTGCCGGCCGCCGTCGGGGAGTCCGGCGGGCCAGTGCAGGTCGACCCGGGCGAGGGTGCCGGGGCGGGGCGTCCGGGGCGGGTCGGTGGGCCGCTCGTGCTCGGCGACGAGGGCCTGGCCCCGTTCCAGGACGTCGTCGGGGAGCAGGACGGTGCCGCGGGCGGCGGCGACGAGATCGACCCGGGCGCCGATCTCCTGGCCGAACTCGGTCAGCCGCCCCTGGTCGGCGGTGGAGCGCATATCGACCAGGGCGACGACGACATAGCGGTCGCGGGGGTAGCGGTCATGGAGGGAGCGGATGGTGTTGAGGACGGTGTTGCCGGTGGAGAACTCGTCGTCGACGAGCACCAGGGGGCCGTCACCGGCCAGCAGGGCCTGGTCCTCGGGGAGGAGCAGATGGGAGCTGGCGTGGGAGTGGGACTCCTCGAAGCCGCCGGCGGGGGCCACACCGGGGACCGGGCGGCGGGTGGAGTGCAGATACGGCGCGGTGCCCAGGCCGTCGGCGACGGAGTGTCCGAGTCCGGTGGCGGTCTCGGCGTAGCCGAGGACGACGGCGGTACGGCCGATCTCGTCGCCGAGCAGGGCGCGGACGCGGCGGCCGAGGGTGAGGCCGTGGCCGTGGACGAGGGACGGGGACTGGGGGACGTGTTTGCCCAGGACGTTGGAGACGAGGAGATGGGCGCGCTTGGGGTTGCGCCGCAGGGCGAGCCCGAGGAGCCGGGGCAGCTGGTCGTCGCCGCGCAGGGCGACACCGAGCCGCTCGGCGACCCAGGTACCGGACCAGATGTCGGCGGCGGGGGTGCCGGATCCGGCCGCCCCGGGCAGGGCGGCCCCGTCGGAGGCCCCGGCATCGGCTCCCGAATCCTGCGGGGCCTGCGGGACCGCATCCGCCCCCTGGGCCCGCGCATCCCCCGAGGGCGCCTCGACGCGGCCACGAGCCCGCGCCCCCCGCTCCGTGAGCCCCGCGGGGCGCGGTGGTGCCGGGATGTCGTGCCCGCTGTTCGGTGGCGTGTTCATGCGTCCCTTGGGAGGTAGTGGAGGTAGTGGAGGTCGTGGAAGCTGCGCCCGGAGGAGGCCGGTCAGGTGGGGATCCCGGCCGCGAGGAGTTCGACGAAGCCGATGTCCTCGTTGGCGACGCCGAACGCCTCGGCGCGCAGGAGGGTGCGTTCGGCCCAGGCGCGGTGCGGCTTCACCTCGTTCATCTTGTTGGTGTAGGCGGAGCGCAGGACACCGCCGCCCCCGCGTTCGGGGCGCAGGATGTCCTGGGCGTCGCTGAACTCCTCGTGACTGACCACGGACAGTGCGTGCACGGGCAGAACGTGGGAGGGGTGGATGCAGGTCTTGCCGAGGAGGCCGTTGGCCTGGTCGAGGGCGATCTCGCGGAGCAGCCCGTCCATGGCGTGCTCGATGAGCGCGGCGCGGAGTTCGTCGGCCTGGCCTTCGAGGAAGGGGCTACGCCGCAGCTGGGGCTTGAACATACGTTCCTGCACCCGGAAGTACTCCCAGACCGGCCCGGTGACGGTGAAGCCGGTGCCGTCGGCGCGGCCGAGCATATTGACCACGTCGGCGATCACGGAGGCGACGACCTGGACGTCGTAGGCGGTCATGTCGGGGCCGCGGCGCAGGCCGTAGGAGGAGCAGAAGTCGGTGACGCCGAGGCGGAGGGCGAGGACGCGGTCGCGGTACTTGTCGACCGCGCGGAAGATGCCCTCCAGGGTCTCGACGCGGGTCTCCCGGTAGAGCAGCTCGGGCGATTCCAGGACCGGCATCGCGAAGAGGCGGCGTCCGCCGGCGGCCTCGGCACCGGCGAGGGCCTCCAGGAAGGGGATCCCGCGCTCCTCGGTGAACTTCGGCAGTACGAATCCGGACAGCAGGGCGGCGGCCGGGCCGAGGCGGCGGATCAGATCGGGGATCTGGTCGGGGGTGCGGACCCGGATGAAGAGCAGCGCGGGGTCGGCGAGGTAGCCGGGGTGGTCGGCCAGGGCCCGGATCTGGCGTACCAGGTTCTCCTCGGCGTCCTGGACGTCCGCGTCGGCTATGGAGTCCTCCAGGCACAGGACCATGGAGACGACACCGCGGCCGGACTGCTTGGCGATGTCGTCGGCGAGTCTCGTCCTGGTCGCGGGCGAGTAGAGGGTGGCGCCGAGGGCCGCGGCGAGCAGCCGGGCCGGGGAGTCGGCGGTGAAACGGCTCGGCTCCCGATGGAACAGGCGCTGCCGTACCTCAGGGGCGATCTGCCCGAAATGACGCATTAATCTCCCCCGTGGAGTCGGAATTGTGCTGGTAGATCACGACAGGTGGCCGGTAATAGTACGTAGGAGTCCATGTCTGGGGTTCCCGTAGGGCATGAATTTCAGGTAACGCAGGTACGCACACGCCCTTCCATGGTGCATCCCTCACAGATCCTCCGAACACTCCGGGCCCCTCGCGCCCGCGACACGGCCGGGTCGCGCCCCGCATTGTCGTGATCAGGACCGAGAGGGCAGGATGACCGCATGACGCACGCCATGCTGAAGGGGTCGAACGTCCCGCTGGAAGCCGCGACCGTGCGCGCCGTGCTGCGCTGGACGCCTGGGCAGGGGGTCCCGGACGTCGATGCCTCGGCGCTGCTCCTCGGCCCCGACGGCCGGGTGCGCTCCGACGAGGACTTCGTCTTCTACAACCAGCCCCGGCACCCCTCCGGGAAGGTCTGGCGGCTCGGCAAGAAGCGGGTCGCCGAGAGCCTCACCGATACCATCCAGACGGATCTCTCCGGTGTCGAGTCCAGTGTCGGCCGGATTCTGCTGGTGGCATCGGCGGACGGGGTGACCTTCGACAGCGTACGGACCCTGCGCATCCTGCTGTACGACGCGGGCGCGCCGGACGCGGAGCCGGTGGCGTACTTCGATGTCGTGCCGATGACCGGGGCGGAGACCGCGCTGATCTGCGGTGAGCTGTACCGGCGGGGGGACGGGTGGAAGTTCCGGGCGCTGGGTGAGGGGTACTCCAACGGGCTGCGGGGGCTCGCGACCGACTTCGGGATCTCGGTGGACGAGTCGGAGGCGGCGGAGGCCGGTGTCCCCCGCCGCCCGGAGGACGCGGCGGTCGCGCCGGTCTTCCCGGCCCCCGCGGCGCCCACGGCATCGGTCGCGCCCACGGCGTCCGCCCTGTCCGTGGCCGGTGCGAACCAGCCGACGGTGGCGCAGCCGCCGGGCGGAGCACCGGTGGCGGAGCCGGCGTACGGCTACCCTCAGCCGGCCGCGGCAGCGGGGCCGCAGCAGCCGGGGTACGGCTATCCGCAGCCGGGCAGTGGGCCGGCCTACGGCTATCCGCAGCCGGTGGGAACGGCCGTCCCCGACCCGGACTTCCGGCTGCCCCCGCAGGGCCCGCAGTTCATCGGCCGCTAGACCGGCGGCTCACCACCGGGGCGACCCGCGGGGGCGCCGTCACGCCTCCGTCTTGGACTTGTACCCCCGCCCCCACTGCAACCCCCACCCGTACAACCGGTCCAGCTCCCCCTGGAAGCCGTACACGAACTTGACCTCGCGGCGGACCATCAGCTCGCCCTTGACGTTCTCGATCATGACGACCGCGCAGGAGCGGGCCTGCGGATGGCGTTCGTCGAGGCCGATCTCGATCCGGGGGCCGTTGCTGGGGTAGAGCGTGACGACGGCGTGGGTGCGGTCGAAGGCCGGGGTCTGGTCATAGATGTAGACGAACACCAGGACACGCTTGATGGCGTCCCGGTGATCGAGATTGACGTAGATCGTCTCGCCGGACGCCGAGCCGAACCGGTCGTCGCCGCTGAGCTTGACGTACGGCGGTCCGTTGAGGTCGCCGAGGAAGGCGCCCAGCGGCTGGACGACGCCCTTGGTGCCGTCCTGGAGCTCATAGAGGCACCCCAGGTCGAGGTCGACGTTCACCATGCTCTGGCTGTGGCCCATGATCTCCGGCGGTTTGAGCGCCTTGAAGGGGTGCCGGAGCAGGCTCTCGCGCTGGGGGCCGCCCATGTCGGCGCTGCGCATCCGCCAGTTCAGATTGATCCGCAGATTGCCGGTGGCGGCGCCCTGCTTGGTCAGCGACACCTCGCCATGGCGTTTGGTCAGCTCGATCGAGTTGGTCGCCGCGTTGCCCGAGTCGAACTCCGAGTCCCGCCCACGCCAGAACCGGTCCAGCAAGCCCATTGCACCCCCACCTCACTCATCGGACGGCTGTGCGGGGCGGTACGAGGACGATGTCCGCCTCGGTACCGCCCCGCACAGAGCGTTCCCTGGCCCACAGGGGCGTCAACCCCCGTAGGCGCCCCGCGACAGCCCCGCACCGGATGCGGGGCGTGCGGGATAGGTCACACGCCGGACGGGACCTCCGTCTTGTCGTCCGACCCGGAGCCCCCCTCGGCCGCCGCCAGCGCCCGGTTGCGGCGCACGGAGGACCAGAAGGACCAGGCGATCAGGAGCACCCCGATCGAACCGGTGATGAACTCGCTGATCTCGTACTGGATGGTGACCAGCAGGATGACGGCGAGCGCGCCGATGGCGTAGTGCGCGCCGTGCTCCAGATAGACGTAGTCGTCCAGGGTGCCCTCGCGGACCAGGTACACGGTGAGCGACCGGACGTACATCGCGCCGACGCCCAGACCCAGGGCCATCAGCACGATGTCATTGGTGATGGCGAAGGCGCCGATGACACCGTCGAAGGAGAAGGACGCGTCCAGGACCTCCAGGTAGAGGAACATGAAGAACGCCGCCCGGCCGGCCAGCAGTATGACCGGCTTGCCGGTCCGCTTGGCCTTCTCCTCCTCCTCGTGCTCGCGCTCCTCCTCTTCCTCCAGCTTGTTCTCGAAGTAGCCGGAGAGGCCGCCGACGACCAGATAGGTGATCAGACCGGCGACACCGGAGAGCAGGACCGTCTCCGCCTTGTCCTGGGGTCCGGCGTGCAGATGCGCCTGGGTGGCGAAGGTCATGGAGGTGATCAGCAGCACGATGAGCGCGACACAGACCGAGAGCATGTCGACCTTGCCGAGCTTGGCGAGGGGCCGCTCCAGCCAGCCCAGCCACTTGATGTCCCGCTCCTCGAAGATGAAGTCCAGGAAGATCATCAGCAGGAACATGCCACCGAAGGCCGCGATGGCCGGGTGGGCGTCGGTGACGAGTTCCTCGTACCGGTTCTGGTCGGTGAGCGCGAGGTCGACCGCCTCGATCGGGCCGATCTGAGCACTGACCGCGACGATGACGACGGGGAACACCAGCCGCATACCGAAGACGGCGATCAGGATGCCGATGGTCAGGAAGATGCGCTGCCAGAAGGCGTTCATCTTCTTCAGAATTCCGGCATTTACTACCGCATTGTCGAAAGACAGCGAGATCTCAAGAACACAGAGGATGGCTACGAGACCGAGTGCCGCCCACCCCCCGTAGAAGACCGCTGCGACAAGGCCGGCCGCGGTGACCGCGAACGACCAGCCGAAAGTTCTCAGAATCACTGGCTACCCAATCCCTTGTGTACGGGCTGAACGGGTCTCCCCCACGCCGTACCCGGCTTTACGAAACGTTGACCCCGAAGTCTAGAGCGATACCACGAAGCCCCGACGCGTACCCCTGCCCCACCGCACGGAACTTCCATTCGCCCTGGTAGCGATAGACCTCACCGAAGATCATGGCCGTTTCGGTGGAAGCGTCCTCGCTGAGGTCGTAGCGGGCGAGTTCCTGTCCGTCGGCCTGGTTGACGACCCGGATGAAGGCATTGCTGACCTGGCCGAAGGTCTGGCCGCGCTCGTCGGCCAGATGGATGGAGACCGGGAAGACGATCTTGTCCGCGTGGGCGGGCACCTTGGCGAGGTCGATCAGCAGGGACTCGTCGTCGCCGTCGCCCTCACCGGTGAGGTTGTCCCCGGTGTGCTCGACCGAGCCGTCCGGGCTGGTGAGCTGGTTGTAGAAGATGAACCACTCGTCCCCCAGCACACGCCCGCCGCTGCACACCAGCGCGCTCGCGTCGAGGTCGAAGGGTGCTCCGGTGGTGGAACGGGCGTCCCAGCCGAGCCCCACCAACACATGGGTCAGGTTCGGTGCGGCTTTGGACAGGGAGACATTGCCCCCCTTGGCGAGCGTGACGCTCATGATCCTGGTCCTCCCCTGTCGTGCTTCTCTGGTTGTCCTGCGCGCCCGGCGCCGCACGCAAACCGCGCGGCGCCGGACGGGCCGGTGCTCGGGTGGGCGCCGGTCAGACGTTCACCCCGAAGTCCTGCGCGATGCCGCGCAGGCCCGACGCGTAGCCCTGGCCGATGGCGCGGAACTTCCACTCCGCGCCGTGCCGGTACAGCTCGCCGAAGACCATGGCGGTCTCCGTCGAGGCGTCCTCGCTGAGGTCGTAGCGGGCGAGCTCGGCCTCGCCGGCCTGGTTCACCACGCGGATGAAGGCGTTGCGGACCTGGCCGAAGGACTGCTGGCGGTTCTCGGCGTCGTAGATGGACACCGGGAAGACGATCTTCTCGATGTCGGCGGGGACGCCGGCGAGGTTGACCTTGATCTGCTCGTCGTCGCCCTCGCCCTCACCGGTGATGTTGTCGCCGGTGTGCTCGACCGAGCCGTCCGGGCTCTTCAGGTTGTTGAAGAAGATGAAGTGCTGGTCGTTGGTGACCTTGCCGGTGTTGTTCAGCAGCAGCGCGCTCGCGTCGAGGTCGAAGTCCGTGCCGGTCGTGGTCCGCACGTCCCAGCCCAGACCGATGATGACCGCGGTCAGGCCCGGGGCCTCCTTGGTCAGCGATACGTTGCCGCCCTTGCTGAGGCTGACTCCCACGAGTCCCTCCATTGTCTTGGGGGGCGGAAAGCCCCGTGGTGCATCCGTGTACGTGTGTACGTCCGTAACGGATCAAACGAGTCGATCCTAGTGAGCGGTTCCCACGCCCCGCAGGCCCTGGGCCCTAACAATCAGAGCGCGTCGAGGGCCCCTACGTACGCTTCGAGGTCGCGGGCGTCCGGGAGGCCGTTGACGACCGTCCAGCGCACCACGCCCTCCTTGTCGATGACGAAGGTGCCGCGCACCGCGCAGCCCTTGGCCTCGTCGAACACGCCGTAGGCCCGGGAGGTCTCGCCGTGCGGCCAGAAGTCGCTGAGCAGCGGATACTCCAGGCCCTCCTGCTCGGCGAAGACCCGCAGGGTGTGGATGGAGTCGTTGGAGACGGCGAGCACCTGGGTGTCGCGGTCGGCGAACCTCGGCAGATTGTCGCGGACCTCGCACAGCTCGCCGGTGCACACCCCGGTGAAGGCGAACGGGTAGAAGAGCAGGACGACGTTCTTCTCACCGCGGAAGTCGGACAGCCTGACGCCGGCGCCGTGGTTGTCCTTGAGCTCGAAATCGGGGGCCTTGTCGCCGACCTGGATCGCCATGATCGTCCCTTCGGGGGCTGCTGGGCTGTACGGACCACACCCACCCTACGCAGCCGATCACCCGGACCCGCTGAGCGGCCGGTCACCCCGGCCGTGAGCGGCCCGTCACCCCGCCCCTGCCCGGCCGGTCACGCGGGCCGTGCGGGCCCGTCACCAAAGCCGCCGGGCGGGCCGAGCACAACGGCTCGGCCCGCCCGGCGGGCTGGTTCTCGACTGGCGATGCGATAGGACGCGGACGCGTTACCGCTTGGACTTGGCGGCCTTGGGTGTCGCCAGACGCGACCCGCTCCAGTCCTTGCCGACGCTGACGCTCTTGGCGGCGGTCAGCCCCGCCGTGGTCGCGGCTTCCGAGATGTCGCTCGGCTCGACGTAGCCGTCGCGGCCGGTCTTCGGCGTCAGCAGCAGGATGGTGCCGCCCTCCTCGATGTACGTGGTGGCGTCCACCAGCGCATCGGTCAGGTCACCGTCCTCGTCGCGGAACCAGAGCACCACGGCATCAGCCACGTCGTCGTAGTCCTCGTCGACGAGTTCGCTGCCGATCGTCTCCTCCAGTGCGTCGCGAAGCTCCTGGTCGACGTCGTCGTCGTAGCCGATCTCCTGGACCACCTGTCCGGGCTGGAAACCCAGCCTGGCGGCAGGGTTGGTCCGCTCCTCCGCGTGGTCCGCGGTCGCGCTCACGGGTTGCCTCCTGATCATGTCTTTGGGTATGTCTCAGCCACGCGCGGGCGCGAGGCATTGGCCGTAGTCCACACGGGCGGGACGGATCGCGCAAGTACCCGGCGTTTCAGACCGCCGAAACGGTGACGATCCCGGCCGTGTCCCCGCAACTCCAGGCACCACCTCTCGAATGAACGTGATGCACACCACACCCTTCTGCCCTGTTTGGGCGTTTGGGAACCCTCTGCCCGTACGAGACTCGAATGAGTATTCCGCAGGGAGCGGGTCCGCCGGGTCGCCCAAGTGTGCCGGTTACCTCGGGGTAGAGATGACGTTTACGCCCCCGAGGTAGACGATGGGGAGCGGCGCGGGCACAGGGAGCAGCGGTCCCGGGGCCCGCGTCCAGGTAACTCCGACAGGTAAGGAACAGCGTGGCTTCCGGATCCGATCGCAATCCGATCATCATTGGCGGCCTTCCGAGTCAGGTTCCTGACTTCGATCCCGAGGAGACCCAGGAATGGCTGGACTCCCTGGACGCCGCCATCGACGAGCGGGGCCGGGAGCGGGCCCGCTACCTCATGCTCCGGCTGATCGAGCGGGCCCGTGAGAAGCGGGTCGCCGTGCCCGAGATGCGCAGCACGGACTATGTGAACACGATCGCGACCAGGGACGAGCCGTTCTTCCCCGGCAACGAGGAGATCGAGCGCAGAATCCTGAACGCGACGCGCTGGAACGCGGCGGTGATGGTGTCCCGCGCCCAGCGCCCCGGGATCGGCGTCGGCGGCCACATCGCCACCTTCGCGTCCTCCGCCTCGCTCTACGACGTGGGCTTCAACCACTTCTTCCGGGGCAAGGACGAGGGCGACGGCGGCGACCAGGTGTTCTTCCAGGGGCACGCCTCGCCGGGCATCTACGCCCGCGCGTTCCTGCTGGACCGGCTCAGCGAGGAGCACCTCGACGGCTTCCGCCAGGAGAAGTCGAAGGCGCCGTACGGGCTGTCCTCGTATCCGCATCCGCGGCTGATGCCGGACTTCTGGGAGTTCCCGACGGTCTCGATGGGGCTCGGCCCGATCGGCGCGATCTACCAGGCGCGGATGAACCGCTATCTGCACGCGCGGGAGATCGCCGACACCTCGAAGTCGCATGTCTGGGCGTTCCTCGGGGACGGCGAGATGGACGAGCCGGAGTCGCTGGGCCAGCTGACCATCGCCGCGCGCGAGGGCCTGGACAATCTGACCTTCGTGGTGAACTGCAACCTCCAGCGGCTGGACGGGCCGGTGCGCGGCAACGGCAAGGTCATCCAGGAGCTGGAGTCCGTCTTCCGGGGCGCCGGCTGGAATGTGATCAAGCTGGTCTGGGACCGCTCCTGGGACCCGCTGCTGGCCCAGGACCGGGACGGGGTGCTGGTCAACCGGATGAACACCACACCGGACGGCCAGTACCAGACGTACGCGACCGAGACCGGGGCGTACATCCGCGACCACTTCTTCGGGGACGACCACCGGCTGCGGGCGATGGTGGAGAACATGTCCGACGACCAGATCCTGCATCTGGGGCGCGGCGGTCACGACCACCGGAAGATCTACGCCGCGTTCAAGGCGGCCGTCGAGCACAAGGGCCAGCCGACGGTGGTGCTGGCCAAGACGATCAAGGGCTGGACGCTGGGCCCGAACTTCGAGGGCCGCAACGCCACCCACCAGATGAAGAAGCTCACGGTCGACGACCTCAAGGGCTTCCGCGACCGGCTCCGGCTGCCGATCTCCGACCGGGAGCTGGAGAGCGGTCTGCCGCCGTACTACCACCCGGGCCGCGACTCGGCGGAGATCCAGTACATGCACGACCGCCGCAGCGCGCTCGGCGGCTATGTCCCGACCCGGATCGTGCGCTCCGAGCCCCTCGCCCTGCCGGACGAGAAGACCTACGCGAGTGTGAAGAAGGGCTCGGGTCAGCAGCAGATCGCGACGACCATGGCGTTCGTCCGGCTACTGAAGGACCTCATGCGGGACAAGGAGATCGGCCGCCGCTTCGTGCTGATCGCCCCGGACGAGTACCGGACCTTCGGCATGGACTCCTTCTTCCCGAGTGCGAAGATCTACAACCCGCTGGGCCAGCAGTACGAGTCCGTGGACCGGGATCTGCTGCTCGCCTACAAGGAGTCCCCGACCGGCCAGATGCTGCACGACGGCATCTCCGAGGCCGGCTGCACGGCCTCGCTGATCGCGGCGGGTTCGTCGTACGCCACCCATGGCGAGCCGCTGATCCCGGTGTACGTCTTCTACTCGATGTTCGGTTTCCAGCGCACGGGCGATCAGTTCTGGCAGATGGCCGATCAGCTCGCGCGCGGTTTCGTACTGGGCGCGACCGCCGGGCGTACGACCCTGACCGGCGAGGGCCTCCAGCACGCCGACGGCCACTCCCAGCTCCTCGCCTCCACCAACCCGGGCTGTGTGGCGTACGACCCGGCGTTCTCGTACGAGATCGCGTACATCGTGCAGGACGGGCTGCGTCGGATGTACGGGAGCAGCGCCGAGCACCCGCACGGCGAGGACGTCTTCTACTACCTGACCGTCTACAACGAGCCGATCCGGCACCCGGCCGAGCCGCAGGACGTCGATGTCGAGGGCATCCTCAAGGGCGTCCACCGGCTGAGCGCGGGGACGGCGGGGGCGGTCCCCGCGCAGATCATGGCCTCGGGGGTGGCCGTGCCCTGGGCGCTGGAGGCGCAGCGGATCCTCGCCGAGGAGTGGAACGTCCGGGCCGATGTCTGGTCGGCGACCTCCTGGAACGAGCTGCGGCGGGAGGCGGTGGAGTGCGAGCGGCACAATCTGCTGCGGCCCGAGGAGGAGCAGCGGGTGCCGTACGTGACCCGGAAGCTGAGCGGCGCCGAGGGACCGTTCGTGGCGGTGTCCGACTGGATGCGATCGGTTCCCGATCAGATCGCGCGCTGGGTGCCGGGGCGGTATCAGTCGCTGGGCGCGGACGGGTTCGGCTTCGCCGACACGCGGGGGGCGGCGCGCCGCTTCTTCCATATCGACGCGCAGTCGATCGTGCTGGCGGTGCTGACCGAGCTGGCCCAGGAGGGAAAGGTGGATCGCTCCGCTCTGAAGCAGGCGCTCGACCGGTATCAGCTGCTGGATGTGCGGGCGGCGGATCCGGGGGCGGCGGGGGGTGACGCGTAGCCCTTACGGGGGGGTGCCCGTTGCAATTCGGGTGCGGGTGAGTGGGGGCTGGTCGCGCAGTTCCCCGCGCCCCTAAAAGGCACGGCAGCGGCCGTCTCCCCAGGGGCGCTGGGGGTACCCCCTCTGGGGGAGGAACTGCGCGACCGGCCACGACGCACCCGCACCCGACGAAGGGCAGGGGTACCGGCCGAAAAACTAGATGTGCGCCGCCCCCGCCCCCGCCTCCGCGTTCTCCCCGCGCTTGGTCAGCAGCGCGACCAGGATCGCGACGGCCGCGACGCCCGCGGCGACCAGGGACGCCAGGCTCATCCCGGAGATGAACGTGTCGTGGGCGACGTCGGTGATCGTCGCGGCGGCCTCCGCCGGGGTGCCGGGGGCGATCGGCGCCTCACCGATCCGGACCGCCTCGGACGCCTGCGCCTGCTGCTCGGGCGACAGCGCCGGAAGCCCGGCGTCCGCCCAGTTGCCGGCCAGGTCGCTGTCGACCTTGGAGGCCATCACCGCGCCCAGCACGGCCGTGCCCAGGCTGCCGCCGATCTGCATCGCCGACTGCTGGAGGCCACCGGCGACGCCGGACAGCTCCATCGGGGCGTTGCCGACGATGACCTCGGTCGCGCCGACCATGACCGGGGCGAGCCCGAGGCCGAGCAGCGCGAACCACACGGACATCAGCACGCTGCCGGTGTCGGTCTCCAGGGTGGACATGCCGTACATGGCGAGCGCGGTGAGCGCCATACCGCCGGCCAGCGGGAGGCGCGGGCCCACCTTGGTGATGGCGATGCCCGCGAGCGGCGAGCCGACGATCATCATGCCGGTGAGCGGCAGCAGATGCAGACCGGCGTCGATGGGGCTCATCCCGTGCACGTTCTGGAGGTAGAACGTCACGAAGAACAGGCCGCCCATGAACGCGATGGCCATCATGACCATCAGCACCACACCCGCCGACAGCGGGACGGAGCGGAAGAGGGTGAGCGGGACCAGCGGTTCCTTGACGCGCTTCTCCCAGACCGCGAAGAGGGCGAAGGCGGCGACGGCCACGGCGAGGAACAGCCAGGTCCGGCCCGCGCCCCAGCCCCACTCGGGGGCCTTGATCAGCGGCCAGACCAGACAGAACATCGCGCCGGACAGCAGTCCGATGCCGAGCAGGTCGAAGGAGCGCGGGGCGTTCTGCGCGCGGTGGTCCAGCAGGATCCAGGCGCCGAGGGCGACGGCCAGGATGCCGACCGGGACGTTGATGAAGAACACCGACTGCCAGTTGACATGCTCGACGAGGACACCGCCGAGGATCGGGCCGCCGGCCGTGGAGGCACCGATGACCATGCCCCAGATGCCGATCGCCATATTGAGCTTCTCGGCGGGGAAGGTGGCCCGCAGCAGCCCGAGCGCGGCCGGCATCAGCAGCGCGCCGAACAGGCCCTGGAAGACCCGGAAGACGATGACGGCGGCGATGCTGTCGGAGAGTCCGATGGCACCGGACGCGGCGGCGAAGCCGACGACGCCGATGAGGAAGGTCTGGCGGTGGCCGAACCGGTCACCGAGCTTGCCCGCCGTGATCAGCGCGACGGCGAGGGCGAGGAAGTACGAGTTGGTGATCCACTGCACCTCGGCGAAGGTGGCGCCGAGGTCGTCGGCGATGGCCGGGTTGGCGATCGCCACGATGGTGCCGTCCAGGGCGACCATCATCACCCCGACGGCGACGGTGATCAGGGTGAACCAGGGATGGCCACGCAGCCCCTTGGCCGGCGCCGCAGACGGCGGGGAGGGTATGCCGTCCCCGGGTCCCGTCTTGTCGAGGGTGGTCTGACTAGTCATGCGGGCGACACTAGAGACAGCCGCTGACAATTGACAAACCAATTCACAAGTCGGTAACTGTCAAGTCACTCACATCTCCCCTGAGCAGGGAGAACAGTTCGATGGAGGGCCCGATGGACACGCTGGACCGCTCGCCCGGACCGGGGTTGCGCGAGCGCAAGAAACAGCGGACCAGGGACGCGCTGCTGCACGCCGCCGTCGAGCTGTTCACCACCCGGGGCTACGACCGCACCACGGTCGACGCCATCACCGAGGCCGTCGATGTCTCCCAGCGCACCTTCTTCCGCTACTTCGCCGGGAAGGAGGAGACGGCCCTCGCCGTCCAGGCGATGACGGTGGAGCACTTCTACGAGGCGGTACGGGCCCGCCCGGCGCACGAACCGCCGCTTGAGGCGCTGCGGCTGGCGGTGCTGGACGGCTGGGACACCATCCATGAGCGGATCGAGTCGGTGGTGACCGTGGATCAGTATCTGCGGATGTACCGGGTGATCGAGTCGACGCCGGTGCTGCTCGCGGCGCATCTGCGGCGCTCGGCGGAGACGGAGGAGCGGTTCGCGCGGCTGATCGCCGAGCGCGAGGGGCTCGATGTGGACGAGGATCCCCGGCCGCGGGTGGCGGTGGCGCTGTTCGGCGGGGTCATGCGGGTCACCGAGCGGCTCTGGACCGCCGGGGACGACCACAGCGTGGCGGGCATGCGCGCCGTCACCGCCCGCTACCTCGATCAGGTGGGACCGGCGCTGGCCGAGAACTGGCGTACGCCGTAGGGCACTTCCGCGCGCCCCCCGCGCCGCCCCGAACCGCCCCCGTGGGCCCCGTGACCAGCCCTGTGACCAGCCCCGGGAGCGGCTCTCAAGCGCCCCACGGGCACCTCCCGCACCACCTCATGATCAGCCCGCCGTGGCTCAAACGTGAGAGCCGTCACTCGATTCACGCGAGACCGTCCCGTTCTCCTAGTGTGTCCTCCCAGTGACTTCCTTCGACTCCTCCCCGACGCTCAATGTGTGGCGTGCGCTGCTCGCGCTGGCCGTGGTCTTCGTGATGCTGGCGACCACCGGCTGGACCGCGCTGCGCGGCCAGCGCGACCACACCCCGCTCCGGACCTCGCTCGCCGCCTGGGAGGACGGGCGGATAGGCGGCCACCGGCTCCCCGACCCGCGCTCGACGCCCGCCCGGCTCGCCACCTTCTTCGCCTCGCTCAGCACCGCCCAGCGCACCCTGCTCGCCCACCGCTACCCGCTCGCGGTCGGCAACATGAACGGCGCCCCCGCCGAACTGCGCTACCGGGCCAACCGCATCGCCCTCGCCCAGGCCCGTCGGATCGAGCGGGACCGGATGCACGACAGCCGCCTCACCCCCGGCGGACAGCACGAGGCGGGCCGCCGGATGCACCGCCTGGAAGCACTGATGGAACCGGGGCGGCACATCCTCGCCTTCGACCCGGACGGCTCCGGACGGGTCGCCGAGGTGTACGGCAGCCTGGACCGCGCCGAGCGGATCTCCGTCGTCGTCCCCGGCGTCGACACCGATCTGCTCACCTTCCAGCGCACCTACCGCAAGTACTCGGCGCCCGCCGGGATGGCCGAGTCGCTCTACTGGGCCGAGCGCACCGCGAGCCCCGGCACCCGTACCGCGGTGATCGCCTGGGCCGACTACACCGCGCCCAGCGGGATCGGGATGGAGGCGGCGACCGCCACCCGCGCCGCCCAGGGCGCGGCCCGGCTGGACGCCCTGGTGCGGGCGCTGCCCGGCACGGCCCCGGTCTCGCTGTTCTGCCACAGCTACGGCTCGGTGCTCTGCGGGGTGGCCGCGCGGGTGCTGCCGGACCGGGTGTCCGACATCGCGGTGGCCGGCAGTCCGGGGATGCGTGCCGAGAAGGCGTCCCAGCTGAGCAGTTCCGCGCGGGTGTGGGCGATGCGGGACACCGACGACTGGATCGAGGACGTGCCCTATCTGGAGCTGGGCGGCCTCGGGCACGGGGCCGATCCGGTGTCCCGGGCGTTCGGCGCGCGGGTGCTGTCGGCGGTCGGGGCGCACGGCCACGCCGGGTACTTCGAACCCGGGACGGAGAGTCTGCGCAACTTCGCCGAGATCGGGGTAGGCGCGTATGGCTCGGTGCGCTGCGCCGGGGATGACGATCGATGTATGACCGATATGACCGCAGACGCCGGGGACGGACGCGCGTAGAGTCGGAGAAACTGCGGTTCGCGCGGGGAGGGGACGGAGGTGCTCATGCCGCATACGATGAGCCGCATGGGTGACGTACTGGCCGGATTTCATGCCGCCTGGGAGTTCGAGTCCGACTCCGTGCTCATCCGCTACGAACGGGGGATTCGCACACCCAGGCTGTTCCAGGCGCTGGGGGAACGCCGGGTGCCGCTGGCGGCGCTCCAGGGTGTGACGCTCGCTCCCGGCCGTCGCGGAACGGTCGTGCTGCGCGCCGAGCCGCGGCCGGGCGCGGATCCCCTGATGGAGGCGGCGGCGGGACAGCTCAAGGAGAGCAGCGACCCGTACCGGCTGGTGCTCCCCGCCGAGCGCGAGACCCTCGCCGAGTACTACGCCGACGAACTGCGCGCCCGGCTCACCGAGTCAGGCCCGGCCGAACGGCACCTGGTGGCCGCGCCCGAGGTCCCCCTGTCCTTCAAGGCGTACGACGCGAAGGCGTCCTTCGACGGGACGACGGTGGCGTTCCGCTGGTTCTGGACGGGTGCGTCGTCGGCCAAGTGGAAGGCCGGCGACCAGAGTTTCCGGGTCGCCGACCTCGCGGGGGTCGAGTGGCGCTCGCCCGAGGTGTTCGAGGGGCATCTGCGGCTGCTGCGCCGGGAGAGCGCGGGCCGCCCCGCGCAGCCGGACCAGGATCCGGCCGCGGTGGTCTTCGGCCTGGGCTACGGCCCGGTGCATGAATCGCTGCCGTTCGCCGCGGCGGTGGTCGCGGCGGCGCGGAACGCGGTACCGGCCTCCGTGGTCCCGGTCGCCGCGGCGGCCCGGCGCGACCCGGCGGATGTCGCCGAACGGATCCGGCACCTCGGCGAGTTGCACCGGGCCGGGCTGGTGACGGACGAGGAGTTCGCGGTGAAGAAGGCGGAACTCCTCGCGGAGCTGTAGCGGGCGCCGGGGGTGTTACTCCCGGCCCGCCGACGCGAACCGCATGTCCGCGTACCGACTGCCCCGCACCTGCGGCCCGATGGTGTCCAGCAGGGCGATCTCCTCGGCGGTGAGGGCGATCCGGGTGGCCGCCGTGTTCTCCTCGACGCGGCTCGCGCTGCGGGTCCCGGGGATGGGGACGACCGTCAGCCCCCAGACCTGCGCCTGCGTCTGCACCCAGGCCAGGGCGATCTGCCCGAGGCTCGCCCCGTGCGCCTCGGCGACGGTGCGCACCGGCTCCAGCAGGGCGGCGTTGGCGGCGGCGTTGTCGCCGGTGAAACGGGGCTGCTGGCGGCGGAAGTCATCGGCGCCGAGTTCCTTGTCGGCACTGACGAAGGACCCGGTGAGGAAACCTCGCCCGAGCGGTGAGTACGGGACGAGGGCGACACCCAGTTCCTTGGCGGCCGGGACGACCTGCGCCTCGATGTCCCGGCTGAACAGCGACCACTCCGACTGCACCGCGGCGATCGGGTGGACGGCGTGGGCGGCCCGCAGCTCACCGGCGGTGACCTCGCTCAGCCCGAGATGCTTGACCTTCCCCTCCCGCACCAGCTCGGCCATGGTGGCGACGGTGTCTTCCAGCGGGACGTTCTCGTCCCGCCGGTGCATGTAGTACAGATCGATGACGTCGACGCCGAGCCGCTGGAGGCTGGCCTCGACGGCCTGGCGGATGTACGGGGGATCGTTGCGGATGACCCGGCGGGTCGGGTCGTCCGGCGGGATGTGCAGGGCGAACTTGGTCGCGATGACGACCTCGTCGCGGTGCGCCCGGAAGAACGGCGACAGAAAACGCTCGTTGTCGCCGTTGCCGTAGGCGTCGGCGGTGTCGAAGAGGGTGACGCCGAGGTCGAGGGCGCGGTCGAGGGTGGCGCGGGCGGCGTCCTGGTCGGTGGGGCCGTAGGCGAAGCTCATGCCCATGCAGCCCAGCCCCTGGACCCCGACCTCGGGTCCGGTGGCGCCGAGTCGTACGGTACGGATCCTGCCGTTCGTCATCGGGTGTTCTCCGCTTCGGTACCGCGGTGGCTGTCCGCGTAGAAACTGATCTTGCGGTCCAGCACCGCGAGGGTGTCCTGGAGTTCGGCGATACGGGCCAGTACGTCCCGGCGGGTGGCCTGGAGCAGTTCGTGCCGCTCGCCGTAGGTGTTCTCGCCCTCGCGCACCAGCTCCGCGTACCGGACCATGTCGGCGACCGGCATCCCGGTCAGCCGCAGCTTTCCGACCAGGTCGAGCCAGTCGAGGTCGCGGTTGGAGTATCGGCGCTGGCCGGTGTGGGAGCGGTCGATGTGGGACATCAGCCCGATCCGCTCGTACCAGCGCAGGGTGTGCGCGGACAGCCCGGTGAAGGCGACGACCTCACTGATGGTGTAGCGGTCCTGTCCATCGGGCCGGGGATGGCGCCGGGGCGGGGCGGCGCAGATGTCCGCGGGGGTGGGTACTGCCTCGGTCTCGGTCGCGGTCACGGCCGTGGAGTGCATCACCGTCATGGCTTCCACGCTAGAACCTTGGAGTGCACTCCAAGCAAGTGGAGGCCGGGAGAGCGGGGGCGGAGGGGGGTTCTAAGCTCGGCCGTATGTCGCTGAAGAGTCTTGCGCTGATCGAGAACTGGCCGGTGCCGCACGCGGCGGCCGGGGTCGTCCGGGCCGATGGCACGGTACTGGGGGTGCACGGACCGGCCGACCGGGTGTTCGCGCTGGCCTCGGTCACCAAGCCGATCGCCGCCTACGCGGTGCTGGTGGCGTACGAGGAGGGCGCGCTGGAGCTGGACGACCCGGCGGGCCCGGACGGCTCCACGGTCCGGCATCTGCTGGCGCACACCTCCGGACTGGCCTTCGACGAACACCGGGTGAGCGCGCGGCCGGGTGAGCGACGGCTGTACTCCAACGCCGGGTTCGAGCAGCTCGGGGAGTATGTGGCCGAGGCGACGGAGATGCCCTTCCCGGAGTACGTCCGGCAGGCGGTACTGGACCCGCTGGGCATGACGTCCACCTCCCTGGCGGGGTCCCCGGCGAAGGACGGGGTGTCCTGCGTCGCCGATCTGCTGCGGTTCGCGGCGGAGGTGCAGGCGCCGCGGCTGCTGGATCCGCGGACGGTCGCGGAGGCGATGCGGGTGCAGTTCCCGGGGACGAAGGGGGTGCTGCCGGGGTACGGGTTGCAGAACCCGAACGACTGGGGGCTGGGGTTCGAGATCCGGGGTGGGAAGTCGCCGCACTGGACGGGGGCGCTGTCGTCGGCGGGGACGTTCGGTCACTTCGGGCAGGCCGGGACGTTTCTGTGGATCGACCCGGGGGCGGGGGTCGGCTGCGTTGCCCTGACGGACCGGGTCTTCGGCCCCTGGGCGGTGGAGACGTGGCCGGGGTTCACGGATGCGGTGCTGGGTGAGGTGGGGGAGGGCTGACGCGGGGGGTGTCGCTCACCCGCGCGAGCGGGGTGCCGCTGCGCCCACCCTCCCCCACGCTCGGCTTCGCTCGCGCGGGGGGACCCCCATCGCCCCAGCGGCACGACTGCCCGCAGCTAGGGCGGGAGGGGCTCTGCGGAGCGGCGGGGCGGCAACGCCCTGCTTTTAGGGGCGCTGGGGGTACCCCCTCTGGGGGAGGAACTGCGCGACCAGCCACAGCGCACCCGCAGACGACGAAGCACCCTCACTTCATCTCCCAGATCAGCAGCTCCGACGGAGTCACCCCCACCCCCTCCCACCCCTCCGCATCCCTGATGCGGGCCGAGTCCCCCGGGAGAAGAACCTCCGCGCCGATCCCCGCCTCCCCCCGCACCACATGGACGTAGACATGACCCGCGTCGGGAATCGCCGTCCGCTCCCCCACCCCCAGCCGCCGGACATGCAGCATCGCCCCCGCCTCCGGCACGGCGTACGGCGTCGCGTCGGCGATGCCCCGGACCACCTCGTAGGACGGATCGCCGCCCGGCGTCAGCGGGGCCAGCCACATCTGGAGGAAGACCAGCCCGCGAGGGCCCGCGTTGCGCTCCACATGGCGGACGCCCGACGCGGCGCTGAGCCGCTGGACGTCCCCGGGACGGATCACCGTCTCATGGCCCGCCGAGTCACGGTGGGTCAGCTCGCCCTCCACCACCCAGGTGACGATCTCGGTGTGGCTGTGCGGGTGTTCGCCGAAGCCCGCGCCGGGTGCCAGCCGCTCCTCGTTGCAGGCGATCAGCGCGCCGAACCGGAGGTTGCCCGGGTCGTAGTGCGGGCCGAAGGAGAAGGCGTGGCGGGTGTCGATGCCGGCGGCCTCGTCGCCCCCGGGGTAGCGCTGCTCGGCGTGCCGTACGTCCATCACGTCCACCACCGTAGACCCGGCGGCGCCGCACCGGCATAAAGCGCCCCGAAGGCGACCGAGCCATCCGGATAGGGCAGTCTTGTGCCGTGCCCGAACCCGAGACCGGCAGGAACGACGTGCCCGCGCCCGAAGTCCACCCCCACCCCGCGACCCTGAAGCGGCTGGAGAAGTCCTCCGGAAGCCTCGCCGCCCAGGCCATCGCGCGCATGGACGAGACACTGCCGTGGTACCGGGCCATGCCACCGGAGAACCGTTCCTGGATCGGGCTGGTCGCCCAGGCCGGTATCGCCGCCTTCACCGAATGGTTCCGGCGTCCGGACGCGCCCCAGGCGATCTCCACGGATGTGTTCGGCACCGCGCCCCGCGAGCTGACCCGGGCCATCACCCTGCGCCAGACGGTGGAGATGGTGCGGACGACGATCGAGGTGATGGAGTCCGCGATCGACGAGGTGGCGGCCCCGGGGGACGAGGGTGTGCTGCGCGAGGCGCTGCTCGTCTACGCGCGGGAGATCGCCTTCGCCACCGCCCAGGTCTACGCCCAGGCCGCCGAGGCACGCGGTGCCTGGGACGCGCGGCTGGAGTCGCTGGTGGTCAACGCCGTGCTGAGCGGCGAGGCCGACGAAGGGGCCGTGTCACGGGCGGCGGCGCTCGGCTGGAACTCGCCGGACCATGTGTGCGTGCTGCTCGGGACCGCGCCCGACGGGGACTCCGAGCTGACCGTGGAGGCGATCCGGCGGGCCGCCCGGCACGCCAAGCTCCAGGTCCTCACGGGCGTCCTCGGGGACCGTCTCGTGGTCATCGCGGGCGGCAGCGACAACCCGCTGGCCGTCGCGAAGTCCCTGATCGGGCCCTATGCGGCCGGACCTGTCGTCGCCGGGCCCGTGGTGCCCGATCTGCTGGCCGCCACCCGGTCCGCGCAGGCCGCCGCGGCGGGGCTGAAGGCGTGCACCGCCTGGCAGGACGCCCCCCGCCCGGTGCTCGCGGACGATCTGCTGCCGGAGCGCGCCATCGCGGGTGATCCCAGTGCCCGTGAGCAACTGGTGGAGGAGATCTACAGACCACTGGAAGAGGCCGGCTCGGCACTGCTGGAGACCCTCTCCGTCTATCTCGAACAGGCGAGCAGCCTCGAAGGCGCCGCCCGCATGCTCTTCGTCCACCCCAACACCGTGCGCTACCGGCTTCGACGTGTGACTGACGTCACCGGTTGGTCGCCGTCGGATGTACGATCTGCGTTCACTTTGCGGATCGCGCTGATCCTGGGGCGGCTGGCCGATGGAGATCTTCAGCCCTAGGGTTTTGTCGGCCTTCCACAAAACCCCCTGTCGTTCTTCGTCCCTGTCCCCACGGGCGGCGTTGGCCGTCCCCAAGAGAGAGTGTGAGTGTGCTCGTACTCGTCGCTCCCGGCCAGGGCGCCCAGGCGCCCGGCTTCCTGACCCCCTGGCTCGAACTGCCCGGCGCCGCCGACCGTGTCGCCGCGTGGTCGGACGCCATCGGCCTCGACCTCGCCCGCTACGGCACGCACGCCGACGCGGACGAGATCCGGGACACCGCCGTGGCGCAGCCGCTGCTGGTCGCGGCCGGACTGCTGTCCGCCGCGGCACTCGGTGACATCGCCGCGGTGCGCCCCGGTGCCGTCGCCGGTCACAGCGTCGGCGAGATCACGGCCGCCGCCTTCGCGGGTGTGCTGGACGACACCGCCGCGCTGACCCTCGTACGGACCCGGGGGCTGGCGATGGCCGAGGCCGCCGCGGTGACCGAGACCGGGATGTCGGCGCTGCTCGGCGGTGACCCCGAGGTGTCGGTGAAGCATCTGGAGCAGCTCGGTCTGACCCCGGCCAATGTCAATGGCGCCGGGCAGATCGTCGCCGCCGGCACCCTGGAGCAGCTCGCCGCGCTCGCCGAGGACAAGCCCGAGGGTGTCCGCAAGGTCATCCCGCTCAAGGTGGCCGGCGCCTTCCACACCGCCCATATGGCCCCGGCCGTCGAGGCGCTGGCCTCCGCCGCCGCCGGTCTCGTCCCGGCCGATCCCACCGTCACCTATGTCTCCAACAAGGACGGGCGGACCGTCGCCACCGGCACCGAGGTGCTGGAGCGGCTGGTCGGCCAGGTCGCCAACCCGGTGCGCTGGGATCTGTGCATGGAGACCTTCAAGGAGCTGGGCGTGACCGCGCTGCTGGAGGTGTGCCCCGGTGGCACCCTCACCGGCCTCGCCAAGCGCGCGCTGCCCGGCGTCCGGACCCTCGCCCTGAAGACCCCCGCCGACCTCGACGCCGCCCGTCAGCTCATCGCCGAGACCGCTGAGACCGCTGAGACGTCCCCCTCTGCCGCCGACGCGGCGGGCGCCTGAAAGGAGCCCTCCGGGCCATGTCGAAGATCAAACCAAGCAAGGGCGCCCCGTACGCGCGCATCCTCGGGGTCGGCGGCTACCGGCCGGTCCGGGTGGTGCCCAACGAGGTGATCCTGGAGAAGATCGACTCCTCCGACGAATGGATCCGGTCCCGCTCCGGCATCGAGACCCGGCACTGGGCGAACGACGAGGAGACCGTCGCCGCCATGTCGATCGAGGCGTCCGGCAAGGCCATCGCCGACGCCGGGATCACCGCCGAGCAGATCGGCGCGGTCGTCGTGTCGACCGTCTCGCACTTCAAGCAGACCCCGGCCGTGGCCACCGAGATCGCCGACAAACTGGGCACCGACAAGGCCGCCGCGTTCGACATCTCGGCCGGCTGCGCGGGCTTCGGCTACGGGCTGACCCTGGCCAAGAGCCTGGTCGTCGAGGGCTCGGCGGAATATGTGCTGGTCATCGGCGTGGAACGGCTCAGCGATCTGACCGATCTGGAGGACCGGGCGACGGCCTTCCTGTTCGGTGACGGCGCCGGCGCGATCGTCGTGGGCCCCTCCACCGAACCCGCCATCGGGCCGACCGTCTGGGGCTCCGAGGGCGACAAGTCGGAGACCATCAAGCAGACCGTGCCCTGGGACCGGTACCGGGTCGGCGGCGATGTCTCCGGGCTGCCCGTGGACAGCCAGGGGAAGGTGAAATTCCCGGCCATCACCCAGGAGGGCCAGGCCGTCTTCCGCTGGGCCGTGTTCGAGATGGCGAAGGTCGCCCAGCAGGCGCTGGACGCGGCCGGGATCAGCGCCGATGAACTGGACGTCTTCATTCCGCACCAGGCCAACGAGCGGATCATCGACTCGATGGTCAAGACCCTCAAACTGCCGGAGACGGTCACGGTCGCCCGTGATGTACGCACCACCGGCAACACCTCGGCCGCCTCGATCCCGCTCGCCATGGAGCGGCTCTTGGCGACCGGCGAGGCGAAGAGCGGTGACACCGCGCTCGTCATCGGATTCGGGGCGGGTCTCGTCTACGCCGCCTCTGTCGTTACCCTCCCCTAGGCACTCCGTGCCGGATCATGCTGTCCGGCGGGGAGCGCACCGCCACACCCTCTGAGAAGAAAAGAAGGAGCGCCACAATGGCCGCCACTCAGGAAGAGATCGTCGCCGGTCTCGCGGAGATCGTGAACGAGATCGCCGGGATCCCGGTTGAGGACGTCCAGCTGGACAAGTCCTTCACCGACGACCTGGACGTCGACTCGCTGTCCATGGTCGAGGTCGTCGTCGCCGCCGAGGAGCGCTTCGACGTCAAGATCCCCGACGACGACGTCAAGAACCTCAAGACCGTCGGTGACGCCACCGACTACATCCTCAAGCACCAGTCCTGAGCCGGCCGGGCCGGCAGGTCCGGCCCGCCCCGCCACCCGGCGGTGGCGCCGCTGACCCTTGTATCCGTTTGGAGAGAGAGTTCCCGTGAGCCCGACCAATCGCACCGTGGTCGTCACCGGTATCGGCGCAACCACACCGCTGGGTGGCGACGCAGCCTCGACCTGGGAGGGTCTCGTCGCCGGCCGCTCCGGCGTCAAGACCCTCGACCAGGACTGGGCCGCGGACCAGGCGGTGCGGATCGCCGCGCCGGTGGCCGTGGAGCCCACCGAGATCATTCCCCGGCCGCAGGCCCGCCGACTGGACCGCTCGGCGCAGTTTGCGCTGATCGCGGCCCGTGAGGCATGGGCGGACGCCGGGTTCACCGCCAAGGCGGGCGAGGACGGCGGGGTCGTGGACCCCGACCGGCTCGGCGCGGTCATCGCCTCCGGCATCGGGGGGGTGACGACGCTGCTCGACCAGTACGACGTACTGAAGGAGAAGGGCGTCCGGCGGGTCTCCCCGCACACCGTGCCGATGCTGATGCCGAACGGTCCCTCGGCGAACGTCGGGCTGGCCGTGGGTGCGCGCGCCGGGGTGCACACCCCGGTCTCCGCGTGCGCCTCGGGCGCGGAGGCCATCGGCTACGCCATTGAGATGATCCGCTCCGGCCGCGCCGACATCGTGGTCGCGGGCGGTACGGAGGCGGCGATCCATCCGCTGCCGATCGCCGCGTTCGGCAACATGATGGCGATGTCCAAGAACAACGAGAACCCGCAGGGCGCGTCGCGTCCCTACGACGTCGACCGCGATGGCTTCGTGCTCGGTGAGGGCGCGGGCGTGATCGTCCTGGAGTCCGCCGAACACGCGGCGGCGCGCGGGGCGCGGGTGTACGCGGAGGCGGTCGGGCAGGGCATCTCGGCCGACGCCCATGACATCGTGCAGCCGGAGCCGGAGGGGCGGGGGATCTCCCAGGCCCTGCGGAACCTGCTGGACCGGACCGACCTGGACCCGACGGAGATCATGCATGTCAACGCGCATGCGACGTCGACGCCGGCCGGGGACATCGCCGAGCTGAAGGCGCTGCGGAAGGTGTTCGGGGACGAGGTGGACCACTTCGCGGTGTCCGCGACGAAGTCCATGACCGGGCATCTGCTGGGCGGCGCGGGCGGGATCGAGACCGTGGCGACGGTGCTCGCGCTGTACCACCGGGTGGCTCCGCCGACGATCAATGTGGACAACATCGATCCGGAGGCGGAGGCGAACGCGGATGTGGTGCGGGGGGAGGCTCGGAAGCTGCCGGTGGAAGGGCGGATCGCCGCGCTGAACGACTCGTTCGGGTTCGGGGGGCACAACGTGGTGTTGGCCTTCCGCACGGTGTAGCTCCGCCGGTTCACCTGTCATTCGGCCCGAGCCCCTGAGGGGTTCGGGCCGTTTGGTTCGGGGTGGTGCGGTTTGTGTTTCGGGCGCGGCGGAGTGGGGGCTGGTCGCGCAGTTCCCCGCGCCCCTAAAAGAAGCGGCGTTGCGATGGAGGGCCTTTAGGGGCGCGGGGAACTGCGCGCTCAGCCACAACTCACCTGCACCCGACGAACAACCCGCACCCCCACCCACCCAGGGGCGCGGGGAACTGCGCGACCGGCCACATCCCACCCGCACCCGACGAAACACCACGGCGCGAAGGAGGCTCACCAGGGCGCGCCCGGTAGGGCTACACCACCTGGTGGAGCCACCGTACCGGCGCCCCCTCGCCCGCGTAGCGGAACGGTTCCAGTTCGTCGTCCCACGGCTTGCCGAGCAGGCCGGCGATGTCGGACTGGAGGTCGGTCCCTTCGCGCACGCTGCGCTGGAGCGCGGCGCGCAACCGGTCCTCGGGGATCAGGATGTCCCCGTGGATCCCGGTGACCGCGTGGAAGATGCCCAGGTCGGGAGTGCAGCTGTACCGCTCCCCCTCCGCCGTGGCACACGGCTCCGCGGTGACCTCGAAGCGCAGGAGCTGCCAGCCGCGCAGGGCGGAGGCGAGTTTGGAGGCGGTGCCCACCTGGCCCTTCCAGGAGAACTCCGAGCGCCAGGTACCGGGCGCGGCGGGCTGCCGGATCCAGTCGAGGCTGACGCGCGTGCCCAGCACTCCGGCGACGGCCCACTCGACATGTGGGCACAGCGCGCGCGGAGCGGAGTGCACGTACAGAACTCCACGTGTCGTCACCGGGACCTCCGGGCTGAGCGGGACAATATGTGCGGCGGCTGGGCGGCGGTGGCCGGCAGCCACGTTCGATGGCGAGGCTACCGTGCGGCGGCGCAAGGAGTGTGACGTACCGTCGGTCCCGGGGCCGGGAAACCGTCGCCATTCACCCGGCAGGACGCCTGTGCGGCCGGATGGCGATCCGTGTCAGGTGCCGGGAACCCTCGCGCGTTCTTATGAGGTGGGGACGGTGACCGCGCGAGGAGGGCTTTGTGGGGATCGGTCGGGGTGTGCGGTGGCGTTCGGGGACGTGGGCGTTGTCCCTGTGCGCCGCGGTGACGGCGGTCGTGGTGGGAGTGTCGGGCTGTGATGCCGTGGGCGGGGACGGCTCTGCGGAGGCGGAGAAGAAGGCGCAGCCCGCGCCGAGACCGACCCCGCGGTGGGATGTGAGCCCGGAGTCGGTGGCGGCGGTCGGGGACTCCATCACCCGTGGTTTCGACGCCTGTACGGTCCTGTCGGACTGCCCGGAGGTGTCCTGGGCGACCGGCAGCAGCCCGGAGGTCGAGTCGCTGGCCGTACGGCTGCTGGGCAGCGCGCGGGCGGCCTCGCACAGCTGGAACTACGCGGAGACGGGCGCCCGGATGGCGGATCTGCCCGGCCAGATGGCCCAGGCGGCGACCCGCGACCCGGAGTTGGTGACGGTGATGGCGGGGGCGAACGACGCCTGCCGGGCGTCGGTGCGGGCGATGACACCGGTGGCGGAGTTCCGGCAGGCGTTCGAGGACGCGGTGGCGGCGCTGCGGCGCGGGGCGCCCACGGCGCAGTTGTATGTGGCGAGTGTGCCGGATCTGCTGCGGCTGTGGTCACAGGGGCGGACGAACCCGCTGGGCAAGCAGGTGTGGAAGCTGGGCATCTGCCCGTCGATGCTGGGCGACGCGGACGCGCTGGACGCGGCGGCGACGGACCGCCGGCAGACGGTGCAGGAGCGAGTCCAGCAGTACAACGACGTGCTGCGGGAGGTGTGCGAGGCGGACAAGCGCTGCCGGTTCGACGGGGGCGCGGTGTTCGACTACGAGTTCGGTACAGATCAGCTGAGCCACTGGGACTGGTTCCATCCCAGCAAGGACGGCCAGGCGCGGCTGGCCGAGATCGCCTACCGGGCCGTCACCGCCGAGCAGCGCTGAGCAGCGCCCAGCAGTGCTGAGCGATACCGGGCGGCGGTGGCAGGCTCTAGGGTTTTGATCATGAGCGAACATTTCGGCACCCTGCCCGACGGCACCCGGGTGCGGCGCTGGACCTTCGAGCGCGCGGGCGTACGGGTGCGGGTGCTGTCGTACGGCGGGATCGTGCAGTCGGTCGAGGTGCCGGGCGGGGTGGAGGTGGTGCTGGGGTTCGCGGATCTCGACGGGTATCTGTCGCATCCGGGGCCGTATGTCGGGGCGCTGGTGGGGCGGTACGCCAACCGGATCGCCGGCGGCCGGTTCCCGCTGGACGGGCTGACGTACGCCCTGGCCCGCAACCACGGCGGCAACGCGCTGCACGGCGGGGAGCGGGGCTTCGACAAGCGGGTGTGGGACGGCGAGCCGCTGGCGCACGGGGTGCGGCTCAGCCGGGTCAGCGCGCATGGCGAGGAGGGGTATCCGGGGCGTCTGGAGGTGGCGGTGACCTATGCGCTGGACCCGGCGGGAGCGCTGCGGGTGGTGTACGAGGCGGTGACGGACGCGCCGACGCCGGTGAATCTGACGCAGCACAGCTACTTCAATCTGACCGGCGGGCCGGGGGGCGCTGGCGGGCAGGTGCTGCGGGTCGCCGCCTCGCGCTATCTGCCGGTGGGCGCCGATGAGATCCCGACGGGCACGGAACCGGTGGAGGGCACCCGCTTCGACTTCCGTACCGCCCGTACGGTCGGGGCGGGGTACGACCACAATCTCGTCCTCGACAAGGGTGTGACCGCCGGGCCGGTGGAGGTCGCGGAGCTGTCCGACCCGGTGTCGGGGCGGTTTGTGACGGTGGCGACGACGGAGCCCGGTATCCAGCTCTACGCCGCCGACCGGTTGGGTGAGCCGTTCGCGCCGGGCGCCGGGATCGCCCTGGAGACCCAGCACTTCCCGGACTCGCCGAACCGGCCGGAGTTCCCGGACACCGTGCTGCGGCCGGGCGGGGTGTACCGCTCGGAGACGGTGTACGGGTTCGGCGCGCGCTGATCCGGTCGGAAGCGGTGTGCGGGTGCGGCGCGCGGTGGTCCGGGGAGGGCGCGTGAGCCCCGGCCCGGGTGTCAGGTTCCGGGCCGGGGCTCACCAGCGGGACGAATCGCCCTCGATCAGACAGTAGTCGTCACGGTGAGCGCGCGGTCGATGATCGAACGACCGGCCTGGATCTCGTACGAACCCTTCACAAACGACCAGGAGGCGGTCGGTTCGTGCCAGATCTCGAAAGCGCGGCGGGGTAGTTCGATCACGGCGTCGGCGCTTTCGCCGGGGGCGGCCTCGACGGAGGCGAAACCGGCCAGCCAGCGGGCCGGGCGGTCGGGGTCGGGGTCGGTGGGGGCGAGGTAGAGCTGGACGGTCTCGCGGCCGGGGCGGTCGCCGGTGTTGCGGACGCGGACGGTGACGGTGCCGCCGTGCGCCTCGATCGTCTCGTAGGCCCAGGTGGTGTAGCCGAGGCCGTGGCCGAAGGGGTGGACGGGGGTGCGGCCGGCGCGTTCCCAGGCGCGGTAGCCGATGAGGACGCCCTCGCGGTAGTCGAGGACGCCGTCGGTGGGGGTGACCTCGGTGACGGGGGCGTCGGCGAGGGTGCCCCAGGTGGTGGGGAGGCGTCCGCCGGGTTCCTCGGCGCCGGTGAGGACCTCGGCGAGGGCGGCGCCGCCCTCCTGGCCGGGGAACCAGGTGAGCAGCACGGCGGCCACCTCGTCGCGCCAGGGCAGTTCGACCGGGGACCCGGCGTTCACGACCACGACCGTGCGCGGGTTGGCGGCGGCGACCGCGCGGACCAGGTCGTCCTGGCGGCCGGGCAGGGCGAGATCGGTGCGGTCGAAGCCCTCGGACTCCACCCGGTCGGTGGTGGCGACCACGACGACGGCGGTGTCGGCGGCGCGGGCCGCCGCGACGGCCTCGGCGATCAGGGCGTCGGCGTCGCGCCGGGGTTCCTGGTGGGTGAGGGAGAAGGTGATGATCTTCAGCGGGAGGTCCGCGGGCAGGGCGACGACCTGGGTGAGGGAGACCTCGACGGGTTCACCCGCGGTGAGGTCCACCTCGGCGCGGGGCACCGGGGGGCCGAAGAGCGCCTCGAAGGGGTCGCCCTCGGAGGGTGCCTGGAGGGCGTCGAAGTGGGTCCGGCCGCCGAGGGTGAGGGTGAAGGCGCCCGCGCCCCGGATGCCGAAGGTGTGGGTGCCGGTGGTGCGGGGGGTGTAGGTGCCGGTGAGTTCGACGGTGTGGAGGCGGTCGTGGGTGACGCCGCCGGGCAGATCGCCGTCCATCCACTGGAGGTGGCCGCTGGGTGCGGAGGCGGTGCCGAGGATCTCGCCGTCGGCGTCCCGGCAGACCGTGCGGAGGGTGAAGCCGCGGTCGGCGACGGCCATCTCGGTGCTGGGGTCGGCGCCGACGGTGTAGGTGAGGGCGCCCTCGGGGAGGGCGGCGGTGAGGCCGTCGAGCGGGGAGACGGTCCGGGCCGGGAAGACGGTGGCGGAGCCGCCGCCGAGGATCCGGGCGTCGCGGGCGGCGGCGCCGGACAGGGCGACGGTGGCGCCGGGTGGGAGGGGGAGGACGGGGCCGCCGGTGCCGGTGGGCTCGTTGCGGACCAGGACGAAGGAGCGGCGGGCGATCTCGCGGGCCAGGGCCTCGCCGTCGACCGGCGCGGGCGGGGTGGTGACGGCGGGTTCGGCGCCGTCCAGGATCCCGACGCGGGCGGCGAGCCGCAGGACGTTGCGGACGGCGGTGTCGACGGCGGCCTCGGGTACGGAGCCGTCGCGGACGGCCTGGGCGAGGGCGGGGCCGTAGACGGTCCTGGGGCCGGGCATGGCGATGTCCAGGCCGCCGGTGAGGGCGGCGGCGGTGTCGCGGGCGGCCGTCCAGTCGGAGACATTGGCGCCGTCGAAGCCCCATTCGCCCCGGAGCACCTCGTTGACCAGATACCGGTGCTCGGTCATGGTCGGGCCGTTGACGGAGTTGTAGGCGGTCATGATGCCCCAGGGGTGGGCGTTCTCGACGATCGCCTCGAACGGGGCGAGATACAGCTCGCGCAGGGCGCGCGCCCCGATCCGGTTGTCGACGGTGAAGCGGTCGGTCTCGGCGTCGTTGGCGACGAAGTGCTTGACGGTGGTGCCGACCCCGCCGGACTGCACGCCCCGGACGTATCCGGTGCCGATCCGGCCGGTGAGGTAGGGGTCCTCGCTGTACGCCTCGAAGTGGCGTCCGCCGAGCGGTGAGCGGTGCAGATTGACGGTCGGGGCGAGCAGGACGTGGACGCCCTTGCGGCGGGCCTCCTGGGCGAGCAGGACCCCGGCCCGCTCGGCGAGGTCCGGGTCCCAGGTGGCGGCCAGCGCGGTCGGGGAGGGCAGGGCGACGGACGGGTCGTCGGCGCTCCAGCGGCGGCCCCGCACCCCGATCGGCCCGTCCGACATCACCAGCGGGGCGAGGCCGATCTCCGGGACCGCGGGCAGCCGCCACATGTCCTGACCGGCGAGCAGCCGGGTCTTGGTATCCAGATCGAGGGCGGCGAGCGCGGCGCTCACGACGGCCTCGCGGGCCGCGTCCTCGCTCCGCTCGGCGGGGCTGGGGGTGGGGGTGGTGGTCGGGTGTCCCGGGGTCGTCGTCATCGGGCGGCCTCCTCGTCGTGGCGTGCGGCTCTCCTCCATCGTGCATCCGATACCTGTAGGTCGGTAGGTTTTGTTATCTCCTCGTTATTTTTCTCCCCTTTCACATCATGCTCATGCCGTACGGTGAGGGCATGAGCGCCAGGGTCAGGAGCGAGGAGCGGCGAGCGGAGATCGTCCGGGCGGCTCTGGAGGTGATCGCCGAGCGCGGTTACCGGGGCGCCAGCCTGGCCGCCGTCGCCGAGCGGGTCGGCCTCACCCAGCAGGGCCTGCTGCACTACTACCCGACCAAGGACGCGCTGCTGGTCGCCGTGCTCCAGGAGCGGGACCAGTGGGACGCGCTGCCGGACACCCGCTGGCGGCTGGACCTGCTGACCTCGCTGGTCGACTACAACGCGATGCGCCCCGGCATCATCCAGACCTTCTCCGCGCTGCTCGGCGAGAGCGTCACCGAGGGCCATCCGGCGCGCCGCTACTTCACCGAGCGCTACACCCGGGTCCGGGAGGCGATGACGGCGGTGCTGCGCGCCGAGTACGGCGACCGGCTGCCGAACGGGCTGACGCCGGAGCGGACCGCGCCGCTGCTGGTGGCGGTGATGGACGGGCTCCAGTACCAGTGGCTGCTGGACCCGGAGTCGGTGGACATGCCGGGCGCGTTCCGGGACTTCCTGCGGCTGCTGGGCGAGGACCCCGGCGACTCCGGCCCCACGGAGACATCACCCGCGTAACACGCTATGGCCAGGGTCACTCCTGTCACGCGATACTGCGGCCTTCCGGTGCCTCGCACCCCACTGCGACGGAAGGACCGAAGTCCCTTGAGTTCCCTGGGTGTTGTACGCGGCGGCGCGCTGGCCGCCGTCCTGCTGGCCTCGCTCGCCGCTCCCGCGCTCCTGGCCTCGGCCGCCGGGACCTCCGCGCAACCGCCGACCGTGGAGGAACTGCGGCTCGACCGGGCGGTGCCGCAGGAGATCCTGCGGCGCTCCGGATTCGACTCCGTGGCGCCGGACTTCGCCCGCGCGCTGGAGCGGGCGCGGTCGTACGCGCAGGCCGAGCGGATCGTCCGGCGGGAGGGGACGGCGCTGTGGGAGCGGGCCGTGGACCGGGCGCAGGGGCGGGGCCCGGCGGGCGGCGATCTGAGCCGGGACGACGACCGGCCGCTGTACTGGGCACGGCTCGGGATGACCCGGGACGTCCGGGCCTGGGAACCGGGGTTCACACTGACCGGGGAGGGCCGGGCGGCGCTGCTCGGGCTGCTGGAGCGCACCTCGCGCGGCCAGGACGGCATCCGCTACCCGAAGGGCGAGGGGACGGCCCGGGTCCTGCTCACCGGCTTCGACCCCTTCACCCTCGACCGGGACATCCGGATCTCCAATCCGTCCGGGGCGAGCGCGCTGGCGCTGGACGGCACGGTGATCGAGACGGCGGACGGCCCGGCCCGGGTGGAGACGGCGGTGTTCCCGGTGCGCTGGGCGGACTTCGCCGAAGGCACGGTGGAAAGGACCCTGCGACCGCATCTGGCGAAGCTCGACCTCTTCGCGACGGTCAGCCAGGGCCGTCCCGGCCGCTTCGACATCGAGCGCACCAACGGCGCCTGGCGCGGCGGCTCGGGCGACAACCTCAACACCGGTACGGCGGGGACCGTCCCGGTCACCGACCCGGGCTCCCAGCCGCAGTGGACGTCGACGACCCTGCCGTACGAGGCGATCACGGCGACGCCGACGGGGCGGTTCCCGGTGCTCGACAACACCTCGGTGACGGAGATCCCGGCCGGGGAGACCCTGCCCGTGGTGCGCCCGGACGGGCCGACCCCGGGGTCGGTGGCGCGGTCGGGCGGCGGCGGGAACTACCTCTCCAACGAGATCGCCTACCGCGCGACGCTGCTGCGCGACCGGCTGGGCCTGGCCGGTGAGCTGCCGGGCGGTCATGTGCACACCCCGGTGCTGGAGTTCGGGGCGGGGAACACCACGGAGGTGACGGATCCGGTGTTCGTACGGAACCGGCTGGACATCGTGGCGCAGGTGCGGGTGATTGTGGGGGTGGGGGTGGGGGTGGGCTGAAGGCCGGTGGGGTGGGGGGTTGGCGGGAGGCTAGGGGGTTTGGCGGGCGGCGTTAGCGGGCCGGGGTCCGCTCGGCCTCCCGCTGCCCCTCCTCCTCGTCGTCGTCCTCCTTGAACCCCTCCCCCAGTAGGTCCCGTGCCATCATCGTCGCCCCCGCCACCGCGCCCGGCATCAGGAAGACCGCCACGAAGGGGATGAGGAAGGCGAGGCCGAGCGGCGTACCGAAGCCCCAGATCAGGCGCTTGCGGGAGCGCAGCAGGGCGAGGCGGTCGCGGAGTTCGACGCCCCGGCGCTGGAGGGCCACGGCGGCGAGTTCCTCGGTGAGGAAGAACCCGGTGACGAAGAAGCCGACGACCGGTACGACGGTCTGGCCGAGCACCGGGATGAAGCCGAGGGCGAAGAGCATGATCGCCCAGATCAGGGCGCGGACCAGGATGCGCAGGCTGTCGCGGGCCGAGATCCACAGCTCGCGCCAGAGCGGCAGCCCGGACTCGGGGGCCTTTCCGTCGGGCGAGACATCGCGGTCGACCTGCTCGGAGAGGTTCTCGTAGAAGGGCTGGCCGACGAGGAGGGTGACGGCGGTGAAGGTGAGCACCGCGAGCAGCAGTCCGAGGGCGAACAGAACGGCCGTCAGAAAGCCGCGGAAGAGGCCGAGCCAGGGGCTCGCCCAGTCGTCGGCGAAGGGGGTGGCCCAGCCGACGAAGTCCTCGCCCCACAGCGCCAGGGAGACGAGCGCCGCCGCGTAGAGCACCAGGGTGACCAGACCCGGGATCAGCCCGAAGCCGTAGCTCCTGCCGTGCCCGGCCATCCAGCGCTGGCCCTTGATGAGATAACCGAAACCCGCCCCGAGATCGTGCATGGGGGAAGCCTACCGAGGGCGGGGTGCGGGGGCCGCTCATGGGGGAAGCGGTCCCCGTCCCGGGGGTGCCGTTGCCGTCAGACCAGGGTCAGCGTGACGGTGATGTTGCCGCGGGTGGCCCTGGAGTAGGGGCAGACCTGGTGGGCCTTCTCCAGCAGGGCCGCGGCGGTGACCGGGTCGGCGTTCGGGATGCGGGCGGTGAGCTCCACGATGAGGCCGAAGCCGTCGTCGTTCTTGCCGAAGCCGACCTTGGCGGTGACGGTGGAGCCGGAGACGTCCGCGTTCTCCTTGCGGGCGACGACGGCCAGGGCGCCCTGGAAGCAGGCGCTGTATCCGGCGGCGAAGAGCTGCTCCGGGTTGGTGCCGGCGCCGGTGCCGCCGAGTTCCTTGGGCGGGCTGACGGTTACATCGAGCGTGCCGTCGTCGGTGGCGACCCGGCCGTCACGACCGTTCTCGGCGGTGGCGACGGCGGTGTAGAGGACGTCGGACTGCTGAATGGGCATGCGGGTTCTTCCTCCTCGGGCCCACCCGGGACTCGCGCCCACGATCCTGGATGGTTTTGGAAAGAAGTTACCGCATGCTGGAATTTGCTAGAAGGGGGTGTGGGCAGGGAGGTCGGCGACGCCCATCTGGGGGACGTCCTCTGCGGTCAGCAGGGTGCGCGCCTGTGCCATCCGGTCGGGCTCCTCAAGCCGGAAGCGTCCCGTCAGCAGTTTCCTGTGGCCGTAGAGAGGGGTGTTGGGCTCGGTGCTGGAGTCCGTTTCCAGACGCCATGGAGTGTTGGCCAAGTCCAGCGTTCCGGGTTTGCGCACGATGCGGCTCGACCAGGCCGTGCAGAGCACCCATCCGGCCGCGGGGGCACCGGTGCTCTGCCAGAGGGCGCCTGGATGGTGGCGGGCGGCGATGTCGAGCAGTGAGACGTCCGGGATGTCATGAAAGGGGATGTAGCCGACCACTGCGGTGTCGCCGAAGTGTCCCGTGGAGGTGTACGCGAGGATCGCCGAGCGGCGAGGAGACCAACTGTGCAGCAGCTTGAACACGGTGACTCGGCCGGTGTCCCGGATTTCGCGCGCCATTCGTGGACTCTCTCTGACGGTGGCCCCCGAGCGCGTCATGCCGGGGGCCGCGTTGCGGGGACGATCGTGGGCTAGGGGTGGTCGCCGCAAGGGACTGGGTCTCCGGGCAGGCCGTCGCTGTCATCGGAGCAGTCGACCCGAGGGGTCATCCAGAGGTCCGCGAGCACCGTGTACCCGGCCTCACGCATGGCTGCGACCGTTCGGGGGATGACGACCCCGGCGTCCTCGTACTCCTTCGACGGGTCGTCCCGCGGGTGGTGGTGGACCTTGGGCCATCCGTGCACCCGGAAGAAGCGGTCGTACTGCGCGGTGTACTCCAGGAAGCAGTGGACTCCGCGATCGACGGTGAGGCTGGGGCTCAGAGGCCCCGTGCCTGCAGGCTTCTGGGCCGCGGTCGCGAGGAAGGCGAGGGTCTGGTCGGCGATCGCTGCCGCCAGTTCCGGCGCAAGGTCGTACGCGGATGCCACTCGGCGGCTGAGGCGGGCGAAGAACGCCGGTTCAATCAACGTCCTTCCCGCGATGGCCTCCGTCAGGGTTGCGGTCATGCTCACTCCTTGTCGGGGATGTGTTCAGTCGGCGTGACCCATGCGTGGGTGGCCGCCTTGGTTCGTGTGCGCTGCGGCGCGCGGCCCGGGAGAAGGGTGGGGACTACGGGGCTGGCTGTTTCGGCTTCTGCGGGTGGGCCGTCGTGGACCAGTTCGACGGCTCCGCCGCTGTCTGCGGCGTACGGGGTGTGGACGACGCGTGGGTGTGCGTGATCGGGGGCTGGGAACCGAGGCGGGCCGCGTTCAGAGACCGGAAGGGGCATGGGTGCGGGCGGGCTAGAGGCAGCGCACGGCCCAGCCGAGGAAGAGACCGCACAGTGTGGACACGGGGATGATCAGGGCAAGCTCTGTGCCGTCAGGGAGTCGGGGCCGGGTCCTCCGGCAGGGCCACAGCGTTGGCACCGCTCAACTCGGGTGCTCCCGGGGCTGTTCGAACGGGTCCAGGTCGCTGCCGGGCACCATGCCCTCCGGGTAGGGGTCCTGGGCGGGGAGGTACATCTCCGGGCTGCACTCCGGGCATCCTGTACAGCCGCCGCCCTGGGGGATCGGACAGGTCATCGGCTCTCTTTCAGAGGGGGTGGGGAGAAGGGCGGTGTCATTGCGCGGGCCTCTCATCGTGCATCCGTACGTAGGCCCGCACGTATCGGTCGGACCAGGCGCAGCAGGCCGCGCAGGCGAAGCCGGGGGCGGTCCGCCCGTTGACGGTCAGCGGGCCGATGAACTGCACGAGCTTGTCTTCGCGACAGAGCCAGCAGACGGAGTACGTCCACCATGGACTCGGGCCGGATGTCATGGCGGGGGCTCCGCCAACGTGTGGTCGGTGAAGGTCCGTTGGTGGCGGTGAGGTCCCGTGGCCGGGGTGTGCCTGGATCTCACTGCGGGTCGGGCCCGTGCTTGTGCTTCGCGAGGTGGACCTCCAAGACCTTCAGGGTGAGGTCAGCGGTCTCCTTCAGGTAGGTGAAGGCGGCGTAGGCCGGTGTCTGCGGGCCGGGTCTCCTGGTCAGGTCCAGGCGGGCGTACGAGGCATGCACCAGCGCCATGACGTCCGGGTCCTGGTCCGCGCCGAGGTCGGTGCGGAGCAGGTCCGACAGGTGCTGAAGCAGGTCTCGGGTCCGAGCCTCGATGTCGGCGCGCGTGGACGTCGAGAGCTCCATCAACCCGGCAACGGCGACGGTGTCCCTGATCCAGCCCGGGTCTATGAGCCCACTGTGTCCATCCGCATGAAGTGCTGCCTCGATCACGCTGGTCACCTCGTTCTCCCCTCGGGGCCGCCGGGGCCGGAATGGGTCTGAGGACGAACGTAGAGTGCTCGCCATCCAAGTCCCAAGCAGATTGCGCGAGTTTGCAGCAGTGATGTTGACCGCCTATGACGTCTGGCTCGACGCTGAATGAGTCGCGCAATCCGAAGCAACACAGCAGACAGGAGAGCAGCCGTGAAGCTAACGTTCCTTGGTAAGAACTCCCAGGGGGGAGAGTGCCCGACCCTCTACGCCACGGACCGGGACACGTACCTCGTCCAAGGCTGGAGGGTCTTCGCGAACGACCTGCTGATGCAGCTCAACATCGGCGAGGGCGAGACTGTTGTGGAGGTGCCCACCGAGCTGTTCGAGCACCTGGAACAGGACGGGCTCCCCTCCGGGCAGTTCAAGCGTCTTGAGGACCCCCTGATGGTCCTCACTCCTGGGGGTACGTACGTTGTGCAGGGCCAGGAGGTGACAGACGCCGAGGCACTGGCCCAGATGGACATCCCGGACTACGAAACCGTGGTCGAGGTCTCCAAGACCGCGATCACCGCGCTACTGGAGGAACCGCGTGGAGTTGATCTCCAGCGTCGAGCGGAACCGGCTGTTTGACAGCTGTGCACACGGCGCCTTCCACTTGGAACTGAGGGACGACTACTCAGTTCCGGTTGAGGACGGCCCCTACGCGAGTTGGCTCCGCGGCGAGCCCTTGGACCACTCGTTTATGGAGCCGTGGACCGAACTCGTGCGGGGCGTTGCCGATGCCGGCAGGACGATGCGCCGGGTGCGTGTCATCACCCAGCCACACACTCCGTACATTCAGTGGGAGTACCTCACTGCCCATGTCAATGAAGAGGCCGGCGAATCCGTCAGGTGGCATCCCCGGCACACGTTGCCCGAGGGGCTCACCTTCCCGGTCAGCGGGCGGGACTGGTGGTTGTTCGATGACTCGATCATCGCTGTGGGGCACTTCGACGAATCGGGACGGTTCCTGGGGAACGAGCTGATCGACACCCCTGCCGTCGTCGCCGAATGCGTCCGCATGCGCGATCAACTCTGGGCCTCTGCCATCCCTCACCCCGAGTACAAGCCCTGATCTCTCCGTGAACAACCAAGCACAAGAGACTCGACAGGCGCTGGGGGCCCGGCTCCGCGGATACCGCAAGGACGCGGGATTCAGCAGTGGCCGGGCCTTCGCCGCTGCGACGGGCTGGCAGGAATCCAAGGTCTCTCGCATCGAGAACGGCAAGCAAAACGCTTCCGAAGAAGACATCCGCGTCTGGTGCGAGTTGACTGGGCGTAAGGCCGACATCGGGGACCTGGTGGCGACAGTTCGCCACATTGATGAGCTGTGGTCGGAGTGGCGAAGGCTGCTCCAAAGCGGGGCTGAAAGCCGCCAGAAGCAGTCTCTGCCGCTCTACAAGAAGACCAAGGTCTTCCGCATCTGGGAGCCAAACGTTGTCTGGGGCACGCTTCAGACGGCCGACTACGCCGAGGCCATTTTCGATGAGGTGTCCCGCCTGTATGACACTCCGGGGGATATGGAGGCCGCCGTAGCGAAGCGGCTCGAACGACAGCAGTACCTGTACCAGGGCGACCGGATCTTCAACGTTCTCCTGGGAGAGCAGGCCCTCTACTCGAACCACGGCGGCTCCGGAGTCATGAGAGCCCAACTTGACCGGCTATTGGCCGTATTGGCGCTTCCTCGGCTGAGCTTGGGCATCGTCCCTCGGTCTGCGCCACTCATCACGTGGATTGGCCATGGCTTCGTGATGTTCGACACCAAGCGAGTCATGTTGGAAACGTTCTCTGCGGAAATGGTCGTGACTCAACCCCGGGAAATCGATATTTATATGAGGGTCTTTGAATCTCATAGGCGATCTGCGGTGTACGGGCAGACTGCTAGGGATCTGATACTGGCCGCAGTTCACCATTTTGACCGGATGGCAACCACTGAAAGGATTTGAGATGGCAGCGAAGCCCGAATGGCGCACAAGCTCCTACACCAAGTCAGATAGTTGCGTAGAAGTTGCCGACAACGATCCTTCCCGGGTCTTGGTACGGGACACTAAGTTCCGAGAGGTCGGTCATCTGAGCCTAAATCCTCCGGCCTGGGGGAAGTTCATTGGAGCTGTAAGGAAGATACGTCCGTAGAACACCAAGGGGTGCCCCTGACAGAGGCGGGTAAAAAATACCAAGATTGAGGATCTGCCCGATGGATCTGAAGAGCTACACCCACGCCGACGCGCAGAACGTACGCTCTCTGCTGCTGGATATCCACGACGAGGCATACGCCGACGACCCGGACCCGTTCCACTCGCGTGAGCGCTTCTCCTACTTTGTTGACCTCTGGTCCTCACGGGAGGACTGGCGGTGCATTGTGGGCTGGGAGGAAAGCGGCCCGGTCGGCTATGCCTACGGCTCCCTGTTCAAGCCGGGTGGCTGGTGGAAGGGGCACGTTCGCCCTTCCGACCTCAGAGGCTCTGTATTCGCCCTCTCCGAACTCATGGTGATCCCCACATGGCGCGGCACCGGGCGGGCACAGCGGATCCATGACGCGCTGCTCGCTGTGGAATCCGCCGACCTGGCGTCACTCCTGGTGGACTCGGGGCACCCCAGGGTTCAGGCGCTCTACGAACGGTGGGGCTACGGCAAGGTCGGCGAATTCAAGCACTCCGAAGACTCCCCGCACTTCGCCGTGATGGTCCGGCAGCTCCGTACCGAGATCCCCATGGCCTCGATCACCGCCCCTCTGGAAGAGAAAAGTGGACCTGATCACTCCCGCTGAACGCGATGAGCTGTTCAAGAGCTTCGAGCGCGACGCATTTCATCTGGAGCTGCGGGACGACTACGGGTCTCCGGTCGAAGACACCCCGTACGCCCGGTGGCGAAGGGGCGAGCCGGACGATTTCAGCTGGCTGGTGCCGTGGATGCAGCTGATGAAGCGGGTGACCAGCGACGGCAGGGCCGTGCGCCGCGTTTGTGGGGCACTTCGGCTCCGAAGGGCGAGTAGTCGGGTTGGAATTGGTCCAGGAATCTGACGTCGTCGCCGAATGCGTGCGCCTGCGCGATCGGCTCTGGGCCTCCGCCACCCCTCACCCCGAGTACACGCCCTGAACGGAATCGGAAAGCAGGAGAGCCGCTACAGCCGGACGATCATCTTGCCCGTGTTGTCGCCCCGCAGGACCCCGAGGAACGCCTCCAGCGTGTTCTCCACTCCCTCCACCACCGTCTCCCGGTACTTCAGCGCCCCCGACGCGACCCAGGGGCCCACCTCCTGGACGAAGCTCGGCTGGAGGTCGTAATGGTCGCGTACGAGGAAGCCCTCGATCCGGCCGCGGGTCTGGATCAGGCGGGGCAGATTGCGGGGGCCGGGGACCGGCGCCGTGGCGTTGTACATGGAGATCGCGCCGCAGATCGCGATCCGGCCGCGCAGGTTGAGCGCGCCGATCGCGGCCTCCAGATGGTCGCCGCCGACATTGTCGAAGTAGATGTCGATGCCGTCGGGAGCCGCAGCGGCCAGTTGTTCGGCGACGGGGGCGTCCTTGTAGTTGAACGCGGCGTCGAAGCCGTACTCGTCGAGCAGGAGCTTGACCTTCTCGTCGGAGCCGGCGGAGCCGATGACCCGGGAGGCGCCCTTGAGGCGGGCGATCTGGCCCGCCTGGCCGCCCACCGCCCCGGCCGCGCCGGAGACGAAGACGACATCGCCCTCCTTGAGGTCCGCGATCCGGAGCAGTCCGGCGTAGGCGGTCAGGCCGGTCATGCCCAGGACGCCGAGGTAGGTGGAGAGGGGGGCGGCGGCCGGGTCCACCTTGACGGAGGACGAGGCGTCCACCGCGGCGTACTCGCGCCAGCCCTGGTAGTGGAGGACATGGTCACCGGGGGTCAGGCCCTCCGCGTTCGACGCCACCACCTCGCCGACCGCGCCGCCGAGCATCGGCTCACCCAGGGCGTAGGGCGCCGCGTAGGACTTCGCGGCGCTCATCCGGCCCCGCATATAGGGGTCGACGGAGAGGTACTGGTTGCGGACCAGCACCTGGCCCTCGCCGGGTACCGGGACCGGGACCTCCACCAGGGCGAAGTCCTCCGGCTTCGGCCAGCCGGACGGACGGCTGAGGAGGTGCCATTCGCGGCTGGTGGCGGGGAGTGAGGGGGTGGGGGTGGCGTCGGTCATGGGGAGGGGTGCCTTTCGGGAGGGGCAAGGGATGGGGGGCAAGGGATAGGGGCTAGGGGATGGGGGATGGGGGGCCGGGGCGCGGCCGAGTTCGGAAAGTATTTCATGTACTGAAACAACAATGCTCTTTAATATTTCAGGATGTCAAGTAACGCGCTACCCTGGACCCCATGGCCACACCCTCCACCACCCCGCACCGCCCCGACCCGCTGACCCTGGAGGTCGTCGAGCTGATCGCCGAGATGGTGGCCCGGTATCACGAGGAGTACGAGGAGGCCGCTGCCGAGCACGCGCTGACCGGGGCCCAGGCCAAGCTGCTCAGTCTGCTCTCTCTGGAGCCGCTGCCGATGCGCCGGATCGCCCACCGGCTGAAGTGCGAGCCGTCGAATGTGACGGGCATAGTGGACCGGCTGGAGTCGCGCGGGCTGGCCGAGCGCCGCGCCGACCCCGGCGACCGCCGGGTGAAGCTGGCGGCGGCGACCGACGAGGGCGTCCGGGTGGCCCGGAGTCTGCGTGAGTCCCTGCGGTTCGCCCGGGAACCGCTGGCCGGGTTGACCGATGACGAGCGGCTGGCGTTGCGGGATCTGCTGCGGCGGATGGTGCCGTAGCCTCGCCGCATGGCGACCCTCTGGGACCTTCTGAAGGACTGCATCCCCGACGACCACGCCCGTCAGGTGACCTCCCGCTACTACGTCGATCAGATCATGGCCGCGCCAGGTGCGCCCGGCGCGGTCGTGGACCTGGGCTGCGGGAAGGGCGCGTCCGCCGCGCACTTCAAGCGGTACGACCCCAAGGTGCGCTGGGTCGGTGTCGACATCCCGGACTCCCCCGAGGCGCGGCAGCATCTGCCCGGCGGGGATCCGGTGGTGCATTTCGACGGGGTGCGGCTGCCGTTCCGGTCCGGCGGGGTGCCGTTGATCTACTCCCATCAGGTCTTCGAGCATGTGCTCCGGCCGCGCGATCTGCTCGCCGAGATCGCGCGGGTGCTGCGGCCCGGCGGGGTGTTCATCGGCTCCACCTCGCAGTTCGAGCCGTACCACTCCTACAGCCTGTGGAACTACACGCCGTACGGGTTCCGGGTGCTCGTGGAGGAGGCGGGGCTGGGGCTGGAGGAGATCCGGCCCTCGCTGGACGGCGTGACACTGCTGATGCGTTCCTACCGGTCGGACGGGAAGACCGTGTACGGGCGGTACTGGAGCGAGGAGTCGCCGCTGAACTCCGAGATCGACGAGTGGGGGAAGCGGACCCGGCGGCAGACCGCGCTGGTGAATCTGCGCAAGCTGACCTACTGCGGGCAGTTCGCGTTCCGGGTCGTCAAGCCGGAGCCGGGCGCCCGCTGAGGGCCGTCTCGTCTCCGCCGGATATCGGCAAGACCGGCAGGTCCGTCGGGTCTCCGCCGGACACCGGCAGGACCGGCAGGTCCGTCTCGTCTCCGCCGGGTACCGGCAAGACCAGCAGGCAGGACGTCCGTCTCGGGGCAGCCGGATATCCGCAAGACCAGCAGGTCGTCCGTCTCGGGTCAGCCGGACACCGGCAAGACCAGCAGGTCGTCCGTCTCGGGGCAGGCTCGGACCGGCAGGGCCGTGCCTGGTCAGCCGGACAGCAGCAGGGCCGTCCAGTCATCGGCCACCCGTTCCAGGGAGAAGTTCTTCCGTACCTGGGTGCGGGCCTCCTGGCCCGCCGTGTGCCAGCCCTCGTCGCCCAGGGCGTCCAGCGCGTCCGCGATCGCCTCCGGGTCGCGGTGGATCCAGCGGCGGTCGTAGATCTCGTCGGCGCCCGGCCAGGGCAGCAGCGCGGGGACGGCCGCCGAGGCCATGCCTTCGGCGGGGGCCAGGTGGAAGCTCTCGTCGTCGCTGGTGGAGAGGATGTGGCCGACCCGGCGCAGCCAGCCCGCCACATCCGCGCCGAAGCCGTCGAAGACCACCGCGCCGGTGAGGAGGGGGGAGGTCTGCATGCGGCGGAGGATGGCGTCGAAGTGGGCGCGCTCGGACGGTTTGTTCCAGATCCACCAGTACTCCCATGGTGGCTTGGACTTGATGGCCAGATGCCAGCGGGGGTCGCGGGCGCGCAGGGCCTCCAGGACGTCCAGGCCCAGGTCCATCCGTTTGCGGCTGGGCGCGATGCCGATCATGCCGAGCCGGAAGCGGGCGCCGGGGGCCTTGGGGCGGTCGAGCTGGTCGGTGTCGACCCAGTTCGGGACCACCGTCACCTTCTCCTGCGGCCAGCCGGTGTGTTCGAGGGTGCGGCGGGCGTAGTAGGTGCTGACGCAGATCACCCGGTCGACATGGTCGATGGACACCTGGCGGGGCCAGGCCGCCTCCAGTTCGAAGCGGTGCAGGCGGATGATCAACCGGCTGCCGGGGCGCTTGTGGCGGCTGTACCAGACGGCCGCCGGGCCGCACCACTCCACGACCACCACGTCCGCCCAGTCGGCGAGTTCGCGGCTGGTGGCCGGGTCGTGGCGGGAGAGGGCGGGCCAGGCGTCGATGCGCAGTTCCAGGCCGGGGACCGCGCGGAAGTGGTCCAGGAGGCGGGTGAGGAACTTGAGGTCGTGGCCCGCCACGCCGATGCGGAGGGGGCGGCGGGCGGCGAGGGCGGCGGGCGCGGGTGGGAAGGCGCGGGTGAGGTGGCCTCGCCAGCGGTCGATGGCCGCCGTGAGGGTGTGACGGGCGGCGGCCTCGCGGCAGCGGGTGGCGGCCAGGCGGCGGCTGTCGGGTTCGCGGACGGCACGGGCTACGGCGTCCGCGGCCTCGTCGGGTCCGGCGCGGCCGGGGACGTAGAGGGGGTAGTCGGCGCCGAGCAGGGCCTCGTGGGCGGGGGTGCGGTTGAGGACGACGGGGAGGCCCAGGGCGCCGAACTCCAGCACCTTGGTGGAGAGTTCGAGGCTCGCGTCCAGCGCCGGGTCCCGCCAGCCGAGGCCCAGGTCGCAGTCGGCGGCGATGCGCATCGCCTCCTCGCGGGGCTGTCCGCCGTGGTGCACGACGCCGGGGGTGGTGGCGAGGGCGCGGGCCATGTCGGTGCGGAAGGCGGGGTGTCCGGGGTCGTCGTGGATCTTGTCGCCGACGGTGTGCAGTTCGGCGCGGACGCCCCGCTCGGCCAGCAGGGCGGGCAGCCGGGTCATGGGGAGGGTGTTCCACAGCGGGGCGAACTTGCCGGTGTAGACGAGGCGGAAGGGGGTGTGCGGGGGGTGGTCGACAACCGGCGTGGGGGGTTCGGGGACCGCGGGCGGGCTCAGGACGCATTTGCCCACCGCCTCCGGGATCCAGGTCTCCAGCAGACAGCGCAGGTCCTCGGTCTGGCAGAGGAGTCGTTGGGAGGCTTCGGCGATCCGGGTCAGTTCGGCGCGGGCCTCCTCGGTCATCTCGGCGGCGGACTGCGGGATGTCGGTGAGATAGGCCCAGATCCGGCCGTCGAACCGGCCGTCGGCGACCACCCGGGTGACCAGCCGCCGCCCGCGCAGCACCAGCAGATCGCAGGGGTCTCTCTCGTCGAGGCGGGTGAGCAGGCGGGATGCCTGGACCGGGGAGAGGGGTTTGTCGGTGACGCCGGGGACGAGTCCCTCCTCGTGCGGGCGGATCACCCGTACGCCGGGGAGTCCGGCCAGCGGGTCGATCAGACGGCCGGTGCGGACCGGCGCCTTCAGGACCAGGCGGGTCCGGCAGCCGGTTCCGGCGAGGGCCTGGACCGTGGACTGGGCCCAGACGGCGGAGCCGTCGATGAGGTTGAGGTCGACATCGCCGTAGACGAGGGCGCTGAGGGTGCGCCCCGTTCCGGTTGTTTCCCGGCTCATGCCGGTTCCTTTCCGCAGCAGGCGAACAGACGGTGGCCCCGGCGTGCCCACAGCTCGGGCGGGTCGCCGCAGACGTACAGCTCCCGGGAGACCAGCAGGGGGCGCAGTTCGGGGACGAAGGTGTAGTCGTCGCCGGCCGGGGTGGGGCCCACGGCGTCGGCGCCGGAGTACTCCTGCGCGCAGAGGAGGTCGAGCAGCAGGGTGTCCGGGCGGTCCTCGGTGGGGTCGTCGGTCCAGTCCGCGACCCAGGGGGCGAGCGGGTCGCCGGTGCGGACGGTGATCCCGGCGGCGGTGAGTTCGCCGAGTCCGGCCGGGTCGGGGACGACGACCTCGGCGGGCCGGTGCGCCTGCCCCAGCACCTGCGCGGTGAGGCGGGCGATGTCCGCACGGTCCCGGGGGTCCGCGACGACGGCTACCCGGCGGGCGTCGAGCGGGTCGGGGGCGCCGACCCGGCGGGCGAGTTCGGCCAGCCGGACCCGGGTGCCGGCGGTGCGGAAGACCTCCCGCAGCCGGTCGCGGCCGTCGGTGGCCGGGTCGAGGTCGGTGAGGGGGGTGCCGGTGTCGGTGTCGAGGACGGCGTCCCAGGCGAACCGGGTGAGTCCGGGGGCGGCGGAGGCGGGGCCGTCGCGCCACAGGACACAGGCGCGGCCCGCGATCCGGGCCTCGGTGAGGAGGTCGTTCAGCCGCCGGTCGAGGTCGGGGGCGGAGCCGGTGCCGGTGTGCGCCCAGGGGCCGTACCCGGTGCAGGCGGTGAGCTGGACGACGACGGCGTCCGGGTCGGTGCGGGCGACGATCAGCTCCCCGTCGTGCGGGAGGGTGCGGTTGACGACGGCGTCGGTGGCGAAGGCGGCGGCGGTGGGGTCGGTGAACACGCCCGCGAGGACGAGGCGGTCGCGGGGGGCGGAGGTGAACGCGCGGTGGGCGAGATGGAGACGGCCGCCGTCCAGGACCGCTTCGGGCTCGGCGGCTTTCGTGAGGGGCTTCGCGGGGGTGGCTTTGGTGGTGGCGGCGGTGGTGCCTGTTCGGGTGCGCCACAGGCCGTACAGCTCCTTCGGGAGCCGGGTCGCGCCGCGTTTCGGGGAGCGGGCGGCAAAGACCAGGGCCTTGCCTACCCTGAGCGAGGTCGAGCCCTCCAGCATCGCCACCCGGGCCTGGAGCACCTCGACCCGGTCGCGGGCGCCGCGCAGGGCGGCGGAGAGCTGGGCCTTCTCGCGTTCGGCGGCGGCGAGGCGCTCGGTGAGGCCGTCGGGGCGTTCGGCGTTCCGGCCGCCCGCCTCCCGTTCCCCGGCCGCGCGTTCCAGGTCCAGGACCCGGGTGCGCAGACCGCGCGAGACCAGGTCGGCGAGGACGTACTCGTCGGCGATCCGCAGGGCGGTGGCGAAGCCCTCGGCGGGGACCGGGCGGCCGGACCAGTCGTCGGGCGGCAGGAGGTGGTCGGTGCGGGTGAAGACCGCTCCGGCGTGCAGGTGCGTGTAGTCGAGGGGGGCGGCGCGCAGTACCTGGCAGTGGTGGGCGACCAGGGCGTCCAGGAGGCGGTGGTAGGGCAGTTCGGGGACCCGGTGGCCGAGGACGATCAGTGCGCGTCCGCCGGGGCGCATCCGCTCCAGGACGGCGAGGACGGCGGACTCGGTGCCGTGGAGGCGGGTGTCGGGGCCGTAGGAGAGCAGGACGAGGGTGCCGTCACCGACGGCGTCCGGCTCCCGGGTGAGGGTGACCCCGTCGGGCAGATGGAGGTAGGGCTCCAGGTCGAGGGCGCCGGGGGTGGCGTCCACGACGGTGGTGACGCCGTCGAGATGGGGGCGCAGCAGATCGGTCAGACGCATCAGCGGGTCCTCGTGAAGACATGGAAGCCGACCTCGTTCTCCCGGAAGCCGTACGGGGTGAAGCCGGTGTGGCCAAGGCCCAGGGGGGTGAGGACGGCGGTGTAGTCGGCGGCGGGGCGGTGGACGATGTAGGTGCCGCGCGGGCGGCGGGCGCCGCCGTTCTCGTCGGTGACGATGAGGCGTCCGGTGATCCGGACCAGGGAGGCGAGGTTGCGCAGGGCGGCGGCCCACTCCTCGTCGTCCAGGACGTGGAAGAGGACGTCGAGGCTGAGGACGGCGTCGTAGAGCCAGGGGCTGCGCCACTCGTCCAGGGCGGCGACGGCGTAGCGGGGGCCGCCGCCCTCGGCGCGGGCCCGGGTGATGGCGTGCTCGCTGGTGTCGAAGGCGTCGACGCGGTGGCCGCAGCGGGCCAGGGCGCGGGCGAAGTGGCCCTTGCCGCAGCCGGCGTCGAGGACGAAGAGGGGGGCTGTGGGGTCGGCGAGATCGCCGATCAGGGGGAGCAGGGCGCCGAGCCGCAGCGCGTAGAAGATCTCGTTGCCGGGCCGGTCGAGGCCGATGTGCCCGCCGGAGGCGAGGGTGTCGTGGTCGCGGTGACGGGTGTTCCAGTAGACGCGGTCGATGGTGCTGTCATGGGAACTGTCGGATGTCGTGGGCGCCGGGTCAGCCATGGTGGTCCAGCCAGCGGGTGATGATCCCGGCGATACGGGGGCCCGCCTCGCCGTCCCACAGGGGCGGGCCCTCGGGGTGCGGGCGGTGGTCGGCGTCGAGCACCTTGCGCAGGGCGGGGACGAGTTCGCTCGGGCCGACCAGGCGGTTGGTGCCATGGGTGACGGTGACCGGGCGTTCGGTGGTGGTGCGCAGGGTGAGGCAGGGGACGCCGAGGACCGTGGTCTCCTCCTGGACACCGCCGGAGTCGGTGATCACGGCGGCGGCGCCGCGCACCAGGCTCATGAACTCGACATAGCCGAGCGGATCCATGACATGGACGCCCGGGGCGCCGGTGAGGCCCGCCGCGCCGAGGACGGCCCGGCCGCGCGGGTGCAGCGGGACGGCGAGGTCGATCAGCCGGGCGGCCTCGGTGAGGGCGTGGACGGCGGCGCGGGCGGCCTCGGGGTCGTCGACGTTGGCGGGGCGGTGCAGGGTGACGACGGCGTAGCGCTCGGGCAAGGCGTGGGCGGCGCGGGCGGTGGCCGGGTCGAAGTGGGGGAGGTGGGTGAGCAGGGTGTCGATCATCGGGTTGCCGACCAGATGGATGCGGTCGGCGGGGACGCCCTCGCGGGCGAGGTGGCCGATGGCCTCGGGGCTGGTGGCGAAGAGCAGGGTGGCGAGCTGGTCGACCAGGCGCCGGTTGACCTCCTCCGGCATCGCCATGTCGAAGCTGCGCAGTCCGGCCTCCACATGGGCGAGGGGGATGCCCAGTTTGGCGGCGGCCAGGGCGGCGGCGAGGGTGGAGTTCACATCGCCGTAGACGATGACCAGGGCCGGGTCCCGGGCGGTCAGCTCACCCTCCAGGGCGATCAGCAGCTCGGCCGTCTGGCGGGCGTGGCTGCCGGAGCCGACGCCGAGATCGGTGTCCGGCCGGGGCAGTGAGAGCTGCCGGAAGAAGATGTCGGACATCCGCTCGTCGTAGTGCTGGCCGGTGTGCACCAGGACCTGGTCGCAGCCCGCGTCGCGCAGCGCGGCGACGACCGGGGCGGCCTTGACGAAGTTCGGCCGGGTGCCGACGACGTGGAGTACGCGCCCGTTCATGTCGTCCGTTCTCCGTTCACCGTTCTCCGATCTCCGTTCAGCTGTCTCCGGCTGGTGGCCGCGTTCTCCGGTCACCGGGTTCTCCGGTCACCGTTCATCTGTCTCCGGCCGGTGGCCGCGTTCACCGGTCACCGGGTTCTCCGGTCACCGGGTTCCCCGGTCACCGCGTTCCCCGTTCACCGGGTTCTCCGGTCACCGTTCGTCGCGCTTTCCGCCTACCGTGACGGCATGTCGAGCTATTTGCACGATTTGCGCGTATCGCGCTTTATGTCCCTCCGCGCCCTCAGTCTGGCCGCTTCCGTGGCGTGGGGCGAGTTGCGCCAGGACCCCGCGCGTGCCGCGCTGCTCGGGGTGCGGCTGCTGCCCGGGGCGCCGGACGGGCTGCGGCGGCGGCTCGCGGCCCGCGCCCGGACGGCGGGTCCGGCGGCCGTGCCGGACGGGGGGCGGGTCCCGGCGCCGCTGCCCCGGGCGGTGGTGCGGCCGGTGCCGGGGCGGGTGCTGCATCTGGTGACCAACGCGCTGCCGGTCCGGCACGCCGGGTACACCGTGCGCACCCAGAAGATCGCCGAGGCGCAGCGGGCGGCGGGGCTGGATCCGCATGTGGTGACCCGGCTGGGGTTCCCGGTGGCGCAGGGGGCGCCGGACGCCCGGCCGGTGGTGACGGTGGGCGGGGTGCCGCAGCACCGGCTGCTGCCGTGGTGGCTGCCGTACGGGCAGCGGGCGCTGCTGGCGCGCAACGCCGAGCTGGCCGGGCGGCTGGTGGAGCGGCTGCGCCCGGCGGTGCTGCATCCGGCGACCGACCACGGCAACGGGCGGGTGGCGCTGGCGCTGCGGGCGGCCTACGGGCTGCCGGTGGTGTACGAGGTGCGGGGCTTCCTGGAGGACACCTGGCTGACCCAGGCGCCGGGGCGGACGCCGGACGACCCGAGCTACCGGGCGCGGCGGGAGCTGGAGACGTCCTGTATGCGGGAGGCGGACCTGGTGCTGACGCTGGGCGCGGCGATGCGGGCGGAGATCGTGGGGCGGGGGGTGGATCCGGAGCGGGTGCTGCTGGTGCCGAACGCGGTGGACGAGGCGTTTCTGGCGCCGCCGCCGGACGGGGGGCGGGTGCGGGCGCGGCTGGGGATCGGGCCGGAGGAGTTCGTGGTGGGCACGGTCGGCAGTCTTGCTCCGCACGAGGGAATCGGGACCTTGCTCCATGCGGGTGCCGAGCTGCGGCGGCGCGGGGTGCCGGTGCGGCTGCTGGTGGTGGGGGACGGTCCCGAGCGGGCGGCGCTGGAGAAGCTGGCCGGGGAGCTGGGGCTGGGCGACGGCACGGCGCTGTTCACCGGCCGGGTGCCGCACGCCCAAGTGCGGGAGCACTACGCGGCGTTGGATGTGTTCGCGGTGCCGCGCACCGATGCCCGGGTGACCCGGCTGGTGACCCCGCTGAAGCCGGTGGAGGCGATGGCGTGCGGGCTGCCGGTGGCGGCCAGCGACCTTCCGGCGCTGCGGGAACTGGTCGAGCCGGGCCGGACCGGGCTGTTGATCGCACCGGACGCGCCTCCCTCGTGGGCGGCGGCCCTTGAAAATATGCATTACGGTCGAAATCGGTTGAAATGGGGAGCGTCCGCGCGCGAGCTGGTGGCCCGCGAACGCACCTGGACCCGGGTCGCCGAGACGACCCGCACGGCGTACCGCGCACTCGGAGGTCTCTGAGCCGCGGGGCCGCGTCGGTGAAGCCACGCCTAGCCGTGCATGGCACGGGACGGGGAGGACGCCATGCAGGTCGCCCGGAGCACACCGAGCGCGGACCCGGAACCCACCGCCGAACTCGCGGTGATCGGGCTCGGCTATGTCGGGCTGCCGCTGGCCCGGGAGGCGGCCACGGTCGGTCTGCGGGTCGTGGGCCTGGACCGGGACGCGGGGCGGGTCGCGGCGCTCAACGCCGGACGCTCCCATGTGGACGACGTCTCGGACGACGACATCGCCCGGATGCTGGCCGCCGGATTCACCGCCCACACCGACCCGGACTGTCTCTCCCGGGCGCAGACCGTGGTGATCTGCGTGCCGACCCCGCTGACCGCGGACGGCGGCCCCGACCTCAGCGCGGTCACCTCCGCCGTCGAGGCGATCGCCGCCCGGCTGCGCCCCGGGCAACTCGTCGTCCTGGAGTCCACCACCTACCCCGGCACCACCGAGGAGGTCGTCCGGCCGCTGCTGGAGAACGGCTCCGGGCTGCGGGCCGGCGACGACTTCGCGCTCGCCTTCTCCCCCGAGCGCATCGACCCCGGCAACCCCGGCTTCGGACTGCGCGACACCCCCAAGGTGGTCGGCGGCTGCACCCCCGCCTGCGCCACCCGCGCGGTCGCCTTCTACGGCAAGCTGGTGGACGAGGTGGTGCAGGCCAAGGGCACCCGTGAGGCCGAGATGGCCAAGCTCCTGGAGAACACCTACCGGCATGTCAACATCGCCCTGGTCAACGAGCTGGCGGTGATCAGCCACGAGCTGGGCGTCGACCTCTGGGACGCGATCCGCTGCGCGAGCACCAAGCCCTTCGGCTTCCACGCCTTCCGGCCCGGCGCGGGCGTCGGCGGCCACTGCATCCCCATCGACCCCAACTACCTCTCCTACAAGGTGCGCTCCTCCCTCGGCTACGAGTTCCGGTTCGTGGAGCTGGCCCAGGAGATCAACCGCCGGATGCCCGAGTACGTCGTCCGCCGCGCGCAGGACCTGCTCAACCACGCCGGGCGCCCCCTGCACGGCTCCCGGGTGCTGCTGCTCGGGGTCACCTACAAGCCGGACATCGCCGACCAGCGGGAGAGCCCGGCGGTGCCGGTGGCCCGGCTGCTGCGGCGGCGCGAGGCGGAGGTGTCCTTCCATGACCCGGGGGTCGCCGAGTGGGCGATCGACGGCGTCCCGGTCCCCCGCGCCGACGACCCGCTGACCGCCGTCGCCGACCACGATCTGACGATCCTGCTCCAGGACCACTCCGCCTACGACCTGCCCGCCCTGTCCGACGCGGCCCGGCTGCTCTTCGACACCAAGGGGCGGATCTTCCGGCCCGGTGTCGAGGTGCTCTGACCTCCGGCGCGCCACCCCCGGCGCCCCCCCGGCGCCCCCGACCCCGCCCGGGAGCCGAAAGGTGCTGCTCTGATGCGGATACTCGTGGTCACCGTCGTCCACCATCCCGAGGACGCGCGCATCCTCCACCGCCAGATCGCCACCCTGCGCGAGCACGGCCACCAGGTGCTGTACGCGGCCCCGTTCGCCGCCCGCGGGGTCACCCCGCGCCCCGATGTCGAGGGCCTGGACCTGCCCCGCGCCTGCGGCCGGGACCGCCGGGCCGCCCTGCGCGCCGCCCGCACCCTGCTGGCCGACCGCGGCCCGGAGGCGGACGTCGTGATCCTGCACGACCCGGAACTCCTGCTCGCCCTGCCCGGCACCCTGCGCCGCTGGCGCCGCGAGGGCCGCGCCCCGGTCACGGTGTGGGACGTGCACGAGGACACCGCGGCGGCGCTCGCGATGAAACGCTGGGTCCCGGCACCGCTGCGGCCCCCACTGCGGGCGGCCGTCCGGGCGGCGGAGCGGATCGCCGAACGCCATGTCCGGCTGCTGCTCGCCGAGGACGCCTACCAGAAACGGTTCCGCAGGGCCCACCCCGTGGTGCCCAACCTGCCCCTCGTGCCGCGCGCGCACCCGGCGCCGCCCGGCCCCGACCGGGCCGTCTACCTGGGCCATCTCTCCCGGGCGCGCGGCGCGCTCGATCTGATCGAGACGGCCCGGCTGCTGGCGCCCGAGGTACGGGTGGAGGCCGTCGGCGCCGCCGACCCCGATGTCCGGGACGCGCTGACCGCCGCCCACCGCGAGGGCGTCCTGCGCTGGCACGGCTACCAGCCCAACGACCGCGCCCTCGCCCTGCTCTCCGGCGCCCTCGCCGGGCTCTCCCTGCTGCACGACGAGCGCAACTACCGGCACTCCCGGCCCACCAAGGTCGTCGAGTACATGGCCCACGGCGTCCCCGTGGTCACCACCCCGAACCCGCTCGCCGCCGAGCTGGTGACCCGCCACCGCTGCGGTCTCGTCGTCCCCTACGAGGACCCCGCCGCCGCCGCGATGGCGGTACGCCGCCTGCGCACCGACCCCGACCTACGCCTCGGCTCCGCCGAACGCGGCCGGGACGCGGCGCTGGCCGAACTGGACTGGACGGAGCGGGGGGCGGAGTTCGTGGACTGGTTGGAACGGTGGGTTAAGGAGCCGGAGGGTGGGGGGGTGGGGTGGTAGGTGGGGGGGCTGGCGTGGTGGCGGGGGTTGGCGTGGTGGTGGGTGGGGGGGCGCTGGCGTGGTGGCGGGGGTTGGCACGGTGGCGGGTGGGGGGCGCTCGCGTGGTTGCG